>NZ_JAJVKV010000009.1:0-300000 GCF_024198175.1 Pyxidicoccus xibeiensis | reverse complement strand
GCGCGGCTGGTACAACAAGGACGCGAACCGTGATGCCACCTACGTGCTCGGGACGGGGCAGGGCGGCAAGGGGCAGTCGGTGTCGGCCTGCATGAAGGGCCTGGGCGTGGCGTCGGGTGACCAGCTGGCGAAGGTGAAGGAGCTGGAGGCGGAGCAGCGCCTGTGCCTCTACAACGTCGTCCCGGAGGAGGGGTACTCGGACCTGATCGACACGTCCATGCACATGCCCTTCAACTGGATGTGGAAGGACTCGAGCTGGCAGACGCCGCCGAGCGACTGGAAGATTCCCGTGCGTCCGGCGGACACGGGGACTCGCGTGCGCATCAAGAGCGTGGAGAACGGCCAGTACATGGCCGCGCCGGATGGCGTCTCGAAGAACCAGTGGCTCTACTGCCGTGCCGGGACGACTCCGCTCGACTTCATCCTGGTGGGCAGCAAGGACAATGGGGTCTACCGCGTGACCAGCTCCCCGGGCCTGTTCCTGAGCTACACCGAGGCGACCGGCGCCGTGAAGCTCTGGGACTCGCCGAAGCAGGCCAACTACAAGCTGGAGAAGACCGGCACGGGGGATGCCATCAAGAACCTGTACTGGAACCAGTACATGTGGCTGTCGAAGGAGTCGCCGTACATCACCAAGGGCGGGGACCCCAGGAACCGCAGCGCCTGGTGGATCTTCGAGGGGCTGTAGCCAGGTCCTGAGGGGACGGGAGGACGACCCCGGCCCCCGCTACAGCGAACCCGTCCGTTTCCGCCCGGGACGCGCGGCTACGTCACGCCGCCTCTGCCCCTCCCGGGCGGGGGCCCGGGTGGAATGAACGTTCCTTCCGGAGGCGAGCCGGCCGGAGGGGAGGGTGGCGAACAGCGCTGGCCGACCTGGCGGCGCGATCCTCCGGGGCGGTGCTTTTTCACGGGCCGCTGTTCGCGGGGGCCTCACGCTCACTCGGCGCTCACCTCCCGGTCGGCAAATGCGATGCCGCCCACGACCAGGGCCCGGTCGCCCCCGTCGTCCGACAGCCACAACATCCACGACTCCGGGGACAGGGACGCGTCGGCCTCGGCCTCCACCAGGATCTGGCTCGTTTCGTCTGGGGCGAGCGGTCGCTGCTGCCACACGGACAGGATCTTCAGGAGCTCGCCTCTGTGACTCGCGAGCGACGCGTTCCGTGCCATCCAGCGCGACCCGGGCTCGCGTGCCCGCAGCGTGAGTTCCACGAGCACCCGGCCGTCGGCACGGAAGGTCCTCAGTTGCTTCGCCACGAATGCGTCGTGTTTCCACCGGGCGACCACTTCCTTGTGGTTCCGCACCACGACGCCGCTGGAATCGAGGGCCGCGGAGAGCCGCAGCGCCGTCAGCCCGCTTGGCGCGGCCTGGACCCGGGCCAGGGCATCCTGGCACTGGCGCGCGGCGGCCCAGGCTTCTCGCACCTCCGGCGGGTCGGACTCCGCCGGGCGTGAATCGCGGGACACCTCCACCAGGCGGTCCGCCTGGTCCTCCCTCACCACCAGGACGAAGGTGGCCTTCGTCCGTGCCGCGCCATCCTCGAAGCGCACGGCCAACTGCAGTCGGTCTCCCTCCTTCAAGGTACCGGAGGGTACCAACCGGAGAACGGACTCCCCTGGCTCCACCCGAGTGAAGGCAGCGGATCGCTCCAACTCCACCTGGAGCCGCCCCATCGGCTCACGCGCGAGCTTCACGTCGAAGGTGAGCACGGTGGAGACACCCGGGCGGATGTGGATCTCCGGCTCCGCACCGGCTGCACCGGCACGCAGTGCGATGCGGCGGACACCCATCTCGGGCGGAGGAGGCTGAGACTGCGCGGCGACAGTGGCGCTTGGGCCCATCACGAGGGCGAGCGACAGCAGGAAGGCAGCAGGTAGGCGCACGAGACGGAATCTCCTGGAGGTCACGCCCCTGGTGCCCTCGGCGAGCAGCGACAGGCCACTGCCGCCGAAGGGGGCCCGGCCCGGCGGCGTGTCACTTGAAGCGCTTCACCCCGTAGACCTTTCCCTGGGGGTACGTGAGCACCGTGCCGGGCGCTTCTCCCGGCCTCAGCACTTCCAGGCCCAATTTGCGGTCTACCTCCAGCAACACCATGCAGACGGGATAGTGCTTGCCATCCTTCGTGCGAGCCTCGGTGAACCACCCGTGGATGCGGCCCTCGGCGAAGAACAGGCGTCCGACCAGCCTGGTTCCCCATCCTGGCAGGGTGCCGACCGGCTCATCGAGTGCGAACTCCGCGGGGCCCTCCCGCAAGGCCACGATGCCCGTCTCATGCGGAAATATGAAACCATCCGGCGCAGTGGCCGCGACCTTGCCGAACTGAAGTTCCTTCATCGCGTCCAGCGCGGCCTGTGGGCACTCCTGGGGCGGAGGCCGTGGCCGCTGCAGCTCCGCGAGGACGCGCGGCTGCTCGGGTTGCTGAGGACCGGCGCAGGCCGCGCCCACGCATGCGGCGACCGCCCCGACTGCGCCACGCACGGCATCCGGTGTCTTCACGCGCCGCTTCGCGAGTGGCTTCGAAGGTGTCGAGGTCTTCACGTCGGCGCTGTCCTTGGGTTGGGTCATGGGCGCAGCATCGGCTCTGGCGGGGCTCTCCACCAAGGTGGGCGCCGCGACTGCTTCCGGCTCCCAAGGCCCTCCAGGGAGAGCGCCGGCCCGTGGAGCAGTGTCCTCCCGTGACTGTGCCGGAGCGGTGGTGGACCCCGGGCCCTCGGCGGGCGCCATTGCCCCCGTCCCATGACACGTAGCCAATGCCGCCAGGAGGCCGAGCAACGCCAGCGTGCCCACCGCCAGCCCCGCGCGAGGGACACGCCGTCTTCCCGTCATGCTGACGGCCTGCTCCCGGAGCGGCGGGGCACTGTCCACGCGAACCAACGTCACGCCCTGCGCCGCGGAGGACTCCACGGCCGAGCGCGGAAGCAGCATGGCCCCGGCGCCCGCCCGCCCCGTCGTCGGGTGCCTCCCGTCCTGCCCTGGCGGAGGTGTGGCCGGCGCCGTGGGCCAGTCCGGCCGCACCGTTCGCCGAGCGCCGGCGTCTGCCTGTTCCGCGCCCTCTTCCCAGGCGAACACCGGTTCCTCCCAGGCCGGCGCCGGGCCGAGCGCCAGTGCCGCCTCCAGCGCCTGGTGCAGCTCGCGCCCGGAGCCGTGGCGCGCCAGGGGCTTCTTCTCCAGCAGCCGTGTCACGACCGCGCTCAGGGCCGGCGGCACCCGGCGGTTGATGCCGGCCACGGGCGGCGGCACATGGGCGAGGATGGTGAGCATCAACAGGTCGCCCGGGAGCTCGGGCGGAAACGGGTAGTGCCCCGTCAGGGCGCGGAACAGACACACGCCGAGCGCATAGAGGTCGTCGGTGGGCTGGAACGCGTAGCGCGCTCCAGCCTCACGGAAGTGGAGCCGATGGTAGTCGAGGGCCTCCGGACTGCGCAGGTGGACGGTGCCCGGGGGCACCACCGTCGAGGTGAGCGTGCTGGCTCCCTCCTGCCGCCCCACGCCGAAGTCGATGAGGATGGGCTGCGCGTCACTGGCCCGGATGAGGATGTGCTCGGGCTTGAGGTCCCGGTGGTGCACGCCGCGTCCATGCAGCCAGTCCAGCGTCAGGGCCAGGGTGCCTGCGACGCGCGCCAGCTCACGCAGCGGCGGGTTGGTGGTCTCCGTCCACGCGTGCAACGGCAGGCCCTGGATCCAGTCCATGACGAAATACAGGTGGTTGCCCGCCAGGCTCTGCCATGCGCCCCAGTCGTGGACGCGCACCACGTTCGGGTGTTCCGTTCGCGCCAGCAGCGCCACCTCGCGCTCGGCGCGTGGGTCCGAGGGCCGCAGGGCCAGCTTGAGCGCGTACGCCTTCCCTGGGGCGTCCACGTCTTCCACCCGGTACACGGCGCCATAGCTGCCCGTGCCCAGCGGTTCCAGGACACGCCAGCGGTTCACCCGTGCGCCAGGCCCGAGCGCCCATGGATAGGCCCTGCTGTCTTCCGCTGGTCCGGACATGCCCCGCCTCGCCACGAGTCGAGGCAGAACCTAGCAGGTGGCTCGCCTTCCTGCATACCCTCCAGAAGGGGTCCGGCGGAGGGCGTGCGACAGGAGGGAGCCAGTGCCCCCGGAAGAGCAACGCGTGGTGGGCCATCGAGGCGTTGGGTGTGGTTCTTATCCTGAGCGGCTGATCACCAGGCGGTGGTCCCTGCCGGCGACACATGGCACAAACCTGTCGGACAGTCGGACAGGATTGGAACGGCCGCGTCCGGCAGTCGCCTCGGGGACTCAGAAGAGGGGCCAGACCCAACAGATGAGCCGATTCTTCTGGTTGCGCGAGGACAGGGCTGCGACCGCCCGTTACACCGGGGACTTCAATGCCGGACGCAAGTGGTCGCTGCCAGGAGCGCGGTGCTCTGCATGTGGCGCGACGTGGAGTGCAACCGGGCACCAGTATCCTTCGGTGGACCTGTCCCACCTTCCCGAAAGAGGTGAGTTCGAGAAGCCCAGGTCTGAACCCTACGCGGAGCTCGCACGTCTGCGAGAAAGAGTGCGTCTGCTGGCACCGCCGACCGCGACGCTGCCTCCAGGGACTGGATTCGGCCCGCTGGTGGGAACTGCTCGTGGTGACCTGGGGCCGCTGACGTGGCAGGGAAACTACCTCCTGCTCTTGCGCCGGGACACCCTGGACCGCCTTCAGGCGGAAGGAGCCCGTGGACTGCTGGGTTGCCGAACGGAGCTCCAATGGAAGCAACGGAACCCGCCAGAGTTCCTTGAGCTCCAGATTGAGCCTCACGGCCAGCTGCACCCGGATTGCATTCCATCGGACGTGCCACCACCGTGCACGACCTGTGGCCGATACGGCATATCGAGGCCTGATGAGCCGATGATCGACGCGTCGTCGCTCCCTTCGGAACTGGACCTGTTCCGAGTAGGGAACTTCGCGACGATGCTCGTTGGCACGGAGCGATTCATGGATGCCGTGCGCCGCCTGGACCTGGACGGCATCAGCTTCCGCGAGCTCCCCACGCGCTGAAGGCTACGGCTCCGCCGTCCCCGTGGGTCCCGGGCTCGCCCTGGCCCGCAGGGCCTCCCACAGCTTCGCGTGGTTGAGCAGGATGTCCTTAATGCCGTTCAGGACGGCCTGGGAGTTCAACGCCTGCGTGCTCATCGTCATGTGCGCGTCGAGGGCACTGATGATGGCGTTCGTGAGCTCGCTCAGGAGATCTGGCGAGTTCGCGAACTGCTCCTTCGTGTTGTTCGCCGCCTGCTGGACCAGCGTGGTGGACTCCAGCAGCTTCCCCATCAGGACGCTGTTCACGTAGACCAGCTTGTCATCGTCGGAGAGCTCGCCCTCGAACAGCGTGTTCACCTTCTCGATGATCTCACGGAGTCGAGCGCGCTCCTTCTCCTGCACGCTGCCTCCTCCCGCCTCGGTGATGGGGTAGAGCACCGGCTTCTCGCCCGCTTCGAGCACCATCCCGTGGAGTTCCACGCAGTTGCCCCGGTGGACTCCCGGCCCGTGGCTTCCGACGCGCAGTGCGCCAACTGGGACTCCTCGCGCCTCGCCTGGGGTGTGGTGGGCACCGTGTCCGGGGCGCTGGGCGCGGCTGGAGGCGGGGGGGGCGCTCCTCACCAACCTAGTGGGCGAGGACCGGGGGCGCAGCTCGCCCTCGGCGTCACCTCGGTGCTGCTCGGGGCGCTGACGGTAGGCGCCTCCTACGCGGAGGACGGGCTCTCCGCTAGGTACATGGAGCGGTGCACCCTGTCGGCGCCGGTGCGTGCCGAACAGCACTGCTGAGTAGTCATGGCGTCGGCTGCATTCCCTGAGCGGGCCGGGCACGCAGCCGCGCAAGCTCAGCGGCGAGGCGCGCAGCTTCGTCTTTGGCTTCTTGGATCTCGAACTTCAAGGCCGTGTTCTCACGCTTTAGGTTGAAGGGATCCCTGGCGGTCAGGAAGCACGAAGAGAAGGAGAGCGAGATCATGATGGCTAGCATCTGAACCCAGATGGTTCGACGACTCGTCTCAGCATTCGTGGCAGCCGCTGCGTACTCAAGGAATGGCTTCTTCGCCGCTTCCTGTTGTTTGACCCAATGGTCAATGGAGCCTTCAGTCGATTCTGCTGTGCGCTTCAGTTCGCCGAGTACCGACGCGAAGGGAATGAGGGCGATATCCAGATTCTTCTCATACTCCTCACCCTCGACCGTCTTCCCAGATACCTTGTCGACGGCGTGAAGCACCACCCTCGCCCGGTAACGGAAAAGCAGATTCTCGGTCCCGATAACAATGTCGCAAATAAACCGAAGCGAATTCATGAACCGCAGGAACTGCGGAACGGTGGAAATGGACGAACTCTCGTCCTCTAGGCGCAGCAGTGGTTCAATGAAGGTGTCTTCACATATCCGGGCCACCCCCCCCAGGTATGCGCCGATTGGGTCAGGTTCCAGTTCCGGGGGAACGAGCTCGCGCAGCACATGCGCGAGCCGATAGGATGTCTCTGGGGCGACCGCGATTGCCTTAATCCGTTCGAAGCATTCGCGCATATAGACTACGCGGTTGCGCAATTGCGGCAGCAGCAGGTCCTTCTCGGACATCTCCAACTCGACGCGGCGTGCGTCCAAGCTCCGATGAAGTTCCTGAATTCGCTTCCACCTAGCCCGTAGCACGGGATGCATCCACGAGTGAGGGTTCTTCGTGTCGGCTGGGCCGACGGCTTCCAACGGCGGCGGTCCCCGCCTCACAGAACTCGTGGCTTCACGACCTGCGTCTTGCGCCTGTCCCAAGAATCCCCCTTACATAGTGGATGCAGTGCACATTAAACGCTGCCGCGCCAACGCGAAACCTGCCATTGGCTTCGGCGCGCGGGAAAGAACCCGGGCGGGAAGGGCGGGGGAACTCCCTCCTCCCCGGGCGGGCGCTGCGTCGCAGCGCCGCAAGAACAGCCCCGCCGGACAACCCGGCAGGTTTGGTCGGTGCTGCTGGCCGAGATGTCGCGCCAGAGAACCTGCAGCCACCACGATAGGCCTACTCGTCGTGCGTACCGTCCGCGCAGATGCGCCGGCCGCCGACGATCAGCAACTCCGCGCCGCACCTATAGCACTCGTCGGGCGCGAGATGGCGCGGGGCCGCAGGCTGCTGCTCGGGCTCGGCCCGGAACTGACGCAGCGCTATGGCGTAGTCCTCGCGGACATGCTTCCGGCGCAGTTGCTCCGGCGCTTGGGCTGGGGCACGGGCTCTCCGCACATGGGCACCTCCACGGCTTGAGAAGGGGCGTTCAGGACTTCCACGGCACCACCTGGGTGATGTCGGCCCCCCCAGCGTCGCTCGGAGTACCCGGCGACGTGGAGCCACTTCACCTCGCGATTGCCGGGGCCGTGGCGCTGGCGCTTGAGATGCCCGCGCACCTGAACCTCGGTGGCGAGGCGGCCAGCGGTGCCATCTGCGGCGGTGGGGGCCGGCGAGGGTTGTTGGGGACCCGCTGTAAGCGAATGGCGGCTCGCGCTAACGTCGTGGTGCCATTCCAGGACTCAGGAGTCTGTACTCGGATTCCTCAAGCGGTATGCCGGGGAACGGAGGTCTCGACTTGAAGCTTTGCCTGCAGTTCCTCGATGGTGAGCGTGATGCCGTGCTTCCAGTGAACCATGCGGTGGCAGTTGGAACAAAGGGGCACCAAGTCGTTTTCCGGGTCGGTCTGTCGCTCTCCAGCGGAGAGGGGGAAGGCATGGTGGACCTCAATGAATCCCTCGCCCCATCCGCTGTAGGTTTCCCCGAAGGAGAGGCCGCAGGCTTTGCAACGGGTTCCGTGGATTTTGATGGCAGCCGCCCGGAGCCCTAGGTCCCGCTCCGCGCTCTTTGAGAGACGGACGCGCTTCCCGCCCTCAGTACGTGAGATGACGACGGGCTCCGGGCCTTCCTTCTCGTCGAGCGCCTCAACAGTCCCGACGATGCCGCGCGAGAGGTACTCCTCAACATGCTTATTGGGAACGTTCAGCCCCGAGATGAACAGCCGCATTTTTCGAATGCCGTTGCTCCTCTGCGCGCTCTGAAGCTGCCGCCGCACCGAGTACGCGTCGCAACCACGCAGGTCCGTCGCAGGCACGTCGAGCACTCGCTGCTCACGGTTGGTATCCAAGTGTGCTTCATCAAGGCGCGCTCCACCCGCTCCTAAGCGGGCGATCAAGATCTGTAGTCCGCGCTCGTAGTCCGTGTTGCTAGATTTGGGATCGCCCCTCTTGCCGCCTCGAGCGTAGAACACGACCGACAACTTATCGTCGCGAGGCTGGAAGTTGAACGTGGCGAGAAGCGGAGTCCCGTTGTCTTCGAATACTCGGGCTGGCAGCGCGGATTGAAGGCCGGCGGTCATGCTGCCCAGTATACTCTCGCGAACTCGCGCCAAGCACTGAACACGAACGGGTAGAGCCTCTTCATGCTGGTCCAAGACATACGGAGGAATTCCGTTCAGGGGTACGTTGCGGAGGTGACGAGCAGCGTCCGCCGGAAGAAGTCCCAACAGGAAGTGTGGCTTGTACCGCACCGGATTGTTGAGACGCCAAGTTGTTCGTAACCAGGCCGCCTGCTTCGACTGCATCAACTCACGCCGGGCAGTCCCAGCTTTTGCCACGCGTTGACCTCTCCGCCGTACTTCGCCGCCGCCCCCCCTATCCTCGTCCAGCCAGAAGAACCGAGTCATTCGTCCTCACGCTCCCTGGCGGGAATGGTAGGGCTGCAAGGGAGCGCGTGGCGGTTGAGCAGCCCAGCGGGGACACGGCAACCAGCAGGAGGCAGGGAGTGGGCCGGGTTCGCGTGGCCTTCGAGCCCTATCATCTCCACCTGAGTGGAGTGTCCCGAGGTTAGGGATTCCTGTCCCGGTCACAGCGTCAGCTCCCACGTCTCCCCAACGAGGCCCTCTCCGAACTGCGCATGGGGCTCGGTGTGGACGAGGACGAAGCCGGCCCGCTCGTAGATGTGGCGCGCAGCGTGGAGCGTGTCATTGGTCCACAGGCGGATCTTCCGGTAGCCCGCCTCCCTGGCGAAGCGCACGCACTCGTCCACCAGCCGCGCGCCGATGCCCAGGCCTCTCGCGGAGGGCTCCACCAGCAGCAGGCGCAGCTTCGCCACCGTCTTCGACTCCTGGACGAGGAACACCGAGCCCACGTTCTCCCCGTCCTTCTCGGCAATCCAGCAGCGCTCCCGCTTCGGCTCGTACTCCTGGATGAACTTCGCCGCGATGCTGGCGACCAGGGCCTCGAAGCGCTCGTCCCAGCCGTACTCCTGGGAGTACAGCACTCCGTGCCGGTGGATGACCCAGCCCATGTCTCCCGGCCGATGCTGCCGGAGGAGGTAGGGGGCCTTCGCCGCTTCCGGCTTCCCGCCGAGCAGCTCCTCGATGGTGCGCATCGCGTCCAGCAGGCGGCGCTGCTCGGCAGGGGACAGCCGGGACAGCAGCGCGGCCACCTCCTCGCTGGAGCGCGTGTTGAGCCGGGCAAAGGCGTCCTGCCCCCGCCGCGTCAGGCGCACCAAGCTCTGCCTGCCGTCGGCCTTCGAGGGCTCCCGAGCCACGAGCCCGCGCGTACCGAAGCTACGCAGCACGCGGCTGAGGTAGCCCGGATCCAGCCCCAGCTCCCGGCTCAGCTCGGCCGCGGTGGGCTGCTCGCGGTTCGCCAGCTCGTAGAGCACCCGCACCTCGGTGAGCGAGAAGTCGCTCTCCAGGTGCCCCTCGGGCAGCACCCCGATCTTCTGCGTGTAGAAGCGGTTGAAGTGCCGCACCGCCGCGACGTTCCGCTCAGCCATGCCAGAGGCCTCCTTTCGGATTCGTTGCCATTGTCAACGAATTCGTTGCCTCAGGCAACCACCGGGGTGTCAGGTGGGGCCGCTAGAGAGGAAGAAGAGGCGCTCAGGACCCCTGTGGCCGGCTCGCGTACCGCTCCGCCACCACCGAGCAGACCAGCAGTTGGAGCTGGTGGTAGAACATCAGCGGCAGGACGATGAGCCCCAGTGCCGGGTGCGCGCCGAACACCAGCCGCGCCATGGGCACACCGGAGGCCAGCGTCTTCTTCGAGCCGCAGAACACGGCCGCAATCTCGTCCTCCTTCGCGAACCCCAGCCGCCGCGCTACGAACGTGGTCAGGCTCAGCACCACCGCCAGGATGAGCGCCACCCCGGCGAAGGTCACCGCCAGCATCCCTCCGCCGTAGTTCGTGAAGAGCCCGGAGTGCACCGAGTCACAGAACGAGGCGTACACCAGCACCAGGATGAAGAACCTGTCGAAGCCGTTGGTGTAGCGGCGGTACCGTGCGAACCAGCCGCCAATCACCGGCCGCAGGAGCTGGCCGATGACCAGCGGCAGCAGCAGCATCCCCGCCAGCTTCATGATGGCCTCGCCCAGCGGAATGGACTGTCCCGTCGTCGTGGCCAGCAGGCTGACGATGAGCGGCGTGAAGACGACACCGAGCAGGCTCGACAGGCTCGCGTTGAAGATGGCCGCCGCCACGTTGCCGCGCGCCAGCCCCGTCATCGCGACCGACGAGGAGATGGTCGACGGCACCGCGCACAGGTACAGGAAGCCCAGGGACAAATCCGCCGGAAGCCAGCGCCCCCCCAGCGAGTCCAGCAGCAGCCACAGGAGCGGGAACACGCCGAAGGTGAACGTCTGCACCACCAGGTGCAGCCTCCACTGCAGGACGCCGGCCTTCAGGTTCGCCAGGGGCAGGCCCAGGCCGTAGAGGAGGAACACCAGGAAGATGCCGATGTTGGCGACGACGTCTGCGTGCATCGCCCCGCCAGTCCGTCCGAAGTCGGGGAAGAGGGCGGCGAGCACGACGGCGGCAATCATCCCCACCAGGAACCAGTCCCGTGCAAGCCGTTTCACGAGGCGAAGAGGCATGTGGCCGCTCAATACTCCGTGCGGCGGCGGACCTCCACCCCCGCGTGCCCCCACCACGGCGCGTGCTACCTTCGACCGCCATCATGAACGTCATCGTCCAGGAACTGGCCCCGGAGCTGTTCGACCAGGTGGGCCCCCTCTGCGCTCGCGCGTTCGACGACTACCCCTTCCTGGCGGAGCTGTTCCCCGGCGCATCGGAGCGGCGCGCGAAGGTGTCCACCCGCTTCTACGAGGCCACCGTCCGCGACTGCCTGGAGCACGGCACCGTCCACGCCGTGGTCGAGGACGGGCGCCTGGCGGGTGTCGCCGCCTGGCTCCGGCCCGGCGCGTTTCCCCAGTCCCTCGAGCGTCAGTCCCGGTTCCTCCCGACGGTGTGGGCGGGCCTGCGCCACTTCCCGGGGCGGGCTCGGCTGGCCCTCCAGGCGCTCGCGCGGCTCGAGCGCTACCACCCTCACACGCCGGCACACTGGTACCTCGCCACCATCGCCGTCGAGCCCGCGTTCCAGGGGCGGGGCCTGGGCGCCCGGCTGATGCGGCGGGGACTGGAGCTGGCGGCGCAGAAGCGAGAGCCCTGCTTCCTGGAGACGGCGAAGCCCTCCAACAGGGCGTGGTACCAGGGCTTCGGCTTCGACATCCAGCGCGAGGAGCCGTGCTTCGACGGAGGCCCCCCACAGTGGTTCATGTGGAGGGCTCCCGACGCGAACTAGCGGTACCGCCGGAGTCAGCGCGCGATGTTGAACTCCACCACGACGCCCGCGTGGTCGGAGGGCCAGAGGCCCGAGGTCGTGCGGTCCGTGAGCAAGTCACCGACGACCTGCGCGCTGAGCGGCGTGAGGCCCTCGCCCGCGTAGAACACCAGGTCGATGCGCTCGTCGAAGCCGGACGTGTTGGTGTCGTTCACCGTCTCGCTGACGCAGCAGGTGAAGCCGTTCCCCACGCCGACCTGCGCCCACGCATCCGTGAAGCCCGCCGAGCCGGTGAGGATGCCGTAGGCGGGCGTCGGAGAGCCCGGTCCGGTGTTGAGGTCTCCCACCAGGATGATGGGCCGCGGGTAGCTCGCGAGGATGCCCACCAGCTCGTTGGCCTGCTGCTGGTTGGCCGGCATCAGGCCCTCCAGGTGGCTGTTCACGAACGTGAAGCTCGCGCCGTCAAACGTCGCCTCCACTTTCGTGAAGCCGCGCTTGAAGGTCACCTGCGCGCCGCCCACGGGGACCTGCTGGTTGTTCGTGTAGTTCTGCTCGACCACGCCGGAGATCTGGACGTCGCCCCGGGCGAGGATGACGTCGTAGTCCGTCAGCCGGAGGTCGGTGAGGTCCAGCGCGCCGCCAGCGAGCGCGGCGGGCAGCTCCGCATCCGCGTTCTCCACCTTCGCGGCGACGCGGTAGTTGAGCCCGCGCTCCTGCAGCTTCTCGAGCAGGATGGCCAGGAAGTCGTAGGCCACCGTTTGCGCGTCCGGCGTCGGCGACGACAGGAAGTTGCTGGGGAACTGCGTCCGGTACAGCGACACCTCCTGCAGCCCCACGAGGGCGGGGTTCACCGACTGGATTTCGTCCGCGAGCGCCTCGGCGCGGGTCGGGAAGTCCGTGGCCTGCACCGTGGCGTAGAGCTGCCCGGCGACCACCGGGACCTGCTGCGGTGACTGCGCCTGGGCGAGCCGGAAGATGTTGGCACCCAGGTAGACGTTGCGGGTCATCACCGCGGCCTTGGCTCCTTCGACAGGGGGCTTCGGTTCCGGGCCGCCGTCGTCGTTGTCGTCACACGCGGAGAGGGACAGCACCGCGCACCCGAGCAGCGGTGCCAGCACACGGAAGCGGCGAAGGGGACTGGGGGCCATGGGGCTCCTCGTGAGAAGGGGGCGCGCAGTGTGCCATGCCCGCATGCCCTCAGAGCCCCATGGGGCCCGGGCTGTAGAGAATCGGAAGACTCCCGCCGGGGGACGGCAGGAGCACGGAGCGCAGCCCGGCGTTGCTCCAGGTGACGAAGCACAGGTCGGGGGACTCCAGCGGACGGCCGAAGTCGAAGTGCACGCGCATCGGGCCGGCCTCGGTGGACTCCTTCACGGTGACGTGGAGTCCCTCGAGCCGCACCTCGGTTCCAGGTGGCGGTGGAGTGTCGCGGTACACCTGCTCCCAGAAGCCGGGCCGGCGCGCGTCGGTGCGGACCACCAGGTCGAAGCCGGTAGGGGAGGTCCGCTCCAACTCGTGGTCGTGGGGCGCCGCGCTGAGCAGGCGGTAGCGCCGGGGCGCGCGGCCTTCGAGCAGCATGACGGCGGGGACATAGGTGGCGATGGCGGGGTCCGAGGCCACCACCACGACGAGGGTTCCCTCACACCGTGGCGCGGCGCGGGCGACGGTCCACTGGGCCTCGGCGATGAGGCCCAGCCCCACGCCCGCCACCATCCGGAACAGTGGTCCGCTCACGAAGTGTCCCAACACGAGGACGGCCGCGACGGCGCGGAGGCCCCAGCGCGACAGCGCGGTGCGCCCCGGCTCGCGAGCGGACGTCCAGCTCCGGACCAGCAGCACGGCCGCGAGGGCGCTGCCCGCCAGCAGCGGCGTCAGCAGGACGCGGCCGCCAATGACTCCCGCGGCGCCGGGGATTGCCGCGGCCACGCCTCCGGGGAGGAGCCAGCGCAGGGTGTGCCGCTCCCGCTCCGACAGTCGCGGCCACAGCGCTCGCAGCACCAGCAGCGCCGCGACGGTGACGAGCGCACCCCAGGCGGCGAAGCGCTGGTGCATGGCGGGGAAGGGCGCCACCGCGTCCGAGGGCGTCGCCACCACCAGCTCGCCCAGGAGGATGAGGACGCGCTGGGCCAGGGTGACGATGAAGGCGCCCGGTTCGGCCATCGGGTCCAGGTAGGCGGCGCTGCCATGCGCTCCGTAGCCCCGGGCCACGTAGAAGGCGAGGTAGGCCGCCATGATGACGGCATAGGGAACGAGGTGCAGGGCCGAGCGCCGCCAGCCCTCGCGATGGCCGAAGAGCTCGTAGGCTCCAATGAGCGCCACCGCGCCGAGGGCCGGCTCGCCGCCCGTCAGCGCCGCCACCACGAGCAATGGGGCCAGGATGCGCCCTGGCTTCCAGCGGTCCTCACGGAAGCGCAGGTGGGCCGCCAGGGCGAGCAGCCCGAGGAGCCCGGAGATGAGCGGGTGCCGTGCCGCGAGCCAGGCGACGGGCATCAGGTGCGCGGCGGCGATGGCATAGGCCACGGTGGCGACCGCGGCCTGGGGCGCGGGCAGCAGGCGGCGGTGCAGCCAGCCGATGACGGTCACCACGCCGAGGAACCAAGCGAGGCTGTGGAGGTGGGCGGGGAGGGCGGCATCGCCGATGAGCCACGTGTCCAGGACGAGCAGCGCGCTGGTGAGCGGCCGGAAGAAGCGCACCGACAGCTCATCGGGCGTCCACCAGGGAATCAGGCCGGATTCTCGCAGGCCGGCGGGTGGCGTCTTCGCGGTGCCCGCGAACTCGTAGAGGGTCAGCGGCCCCCAGTCGCCGTACTCGCGGAGCTGTCCGGAGATCATCAGGCGGTGGAGGAGGTCATCGAGCAGGAGGCCCACGCCGAGCGAGGGGAGTGACACCAGTACCCCCAGCGCCATGGCCAGCCACAGCGAGCGGGGCCAGCGCCGCCAGCCGCTCGCGCGGGAAGGACTGTCAAGTCTGGGGCCTTCGTGGGATTCGGACATGGCTGTCTCCACGATAGCTCCTCTCCTCGGTGCGGCTGATCAGTCCTACAATTCGCGCCCGGGAGCGTGACAGCGGATGAGCCAGTTCTTCTGGATGCGAGAGGACAGGGCGGTCGTTGAGAAGAACGGCGGCTACGTCAACGCGGCGCACAGGTGGGGGCTACCGGGTGCGACCTGCCACACGTGTGGCGTCACGTGGGCCAGCTCGGGCCACACGTACCCGTGTGTTGACCTGTCGCAACTGCCAGAGCATGCGGAGTTCTTGAGCGCAAGGCCCGAGCCCTTCCCTGAGTTCGCGCGCCTCCGCGAGCTGGTGCGCCCCCTTGCGCCTCCCAAGGCCACCCTGCCACCCGGCACACTCTTTGGGCCGCTGGTTGGCACCGCTACCGGAAGGCTGGCTGCCTTCGAGTGGCTCACCGAGGTGCTCCTGGTGCGTAGGGACGCGCTGGAGCGCCTCCAGGGAGAAGGCCTCCGGGGCATGCGGGCCTGCCCGACAGCGCTGCGGTTCCGACAGAAGAACCCGCCAGAGTTCCTGGAGCTACAAGTGGAACCCCACGGCAGGTTGCACCCGGACTGCCTCCCGCCAGATGTTCCTCCGCCGTGCGTCACCTGTGGCCGGCACGCATTCCGGCGGCCGGATGAGCCCATCCTCGACGCGGCTTCCCTGCCCATGGACCTGGACCTGTTCCGCGGAGGGAACTTCGCCACGATGGTCGTCGTCACCGCGCGGTTCATGGAGGCGGTGCGCCGCCTGGACCTGGACGGCGTCACCTTCCGCGAGCTGCCTACGCGCTGATCCGCGGCGGGTCCGACACGACGCACGACGTCGACGAACCGGTCCCTATTGCCCTCCGCCGCGCCGTCCTCCACCATGCTCGCGGAGGTGGAACATGAATCAGTATTCAGGTCGGTGTGCGCTAGTGACGGGGGCCGCCAATGGCATCGGGCTCGCGGTGGCGGAGTCCCTGGCGTCGCAGGGCGCGAAGGTGTTGCTGGCGGACCTCGACGAGGCGGCGGGTGCCGAGGCGGCGCGGCGGCTTCCGGGAGCCCGGTTCCAGCGGGCGGACGTGTCCTCGCGTGAGGACTGCCGCTCGCTGGTCGCCCATGCCGAGCGGGAGTGGGGTCGCCTGGACATCCTCGTCAACAACGCGGGCGTGCAGCACGTGTCGCCCGTCGAGGACTTCCCCGAGGACCGCTGGGAGCAGCTCATCCGCATCATGCTCGTCGGCCCGTTCCTCCTGACGCGCTACGCCCTGCCGCTGATGTACGCCCGGAAGTGGGGGCGCATCATCAACGTCTCCTCGCTCCACGGCCTCGTCGCCTCGCCGTACAAGTCCGCGTACGTCTCCGCCAAGCACGGACTCATGGGCCTGACGAAGACGGTCGCCCTCGAGGCCGCCGACAAGGGCGTCACCGTGAATGCCGTGTGCCCCAGCTACGTGCGCACGCCCCTGGTGGAGAAGCAGATCGCCGACCAGGCCCGCGTCCACGGCCTCTCCGAGACGGAAGTCGTCGAGAAGGTCATGCTCGCGCCCGCCGCCGTGAAGCGGCTGCTGGAGCCGTCCGAGGTCGCCGCCTACATCTCCTTCCTGTGCTCCGACGCCGCGGCGGGCATCACCGGGGCGGCACAGGTGATGGACTGCGGCTGGACGGCTCGCTGAGCGCGTCCTCACCGGGGCTCGCGGCGGGGGCCTCGGTCAGCTGCTCCCGGAACGTCTCCGCCGACAGGTAGACGGAGACCAGCGTCACCGCCGCCAGCCCCAGCATGTACACCGACACCGGCCACGCCTGACCGCCCGAGCGCGACAGCAGCGCCGTGGCGACGACTGGCGACAGGCCCCCCGCGAACACCGACGCCAGCTGGTACCCCAGCGACGCCGCGCTGTAGCGCACGCGCGTGCCGAACAGCTCCGAGAAGAAGCTCGCCTGGGGGCCGTACATCGCCGCGTGCGCGATGATGCCCAGGACGATGGCCAGCCAGATGAGCAGCGTCTGCTTCGTGTCGATGAGCCAGAAGAACGGGAAGGCCATCAGCGCGCAGCCCACCGCGCCCGCCAGGTACACCGGCCGGCGGCCGAAGCGGTCCGACGCCGCGCCGAACGCCGGAATCGCCACCAGGTGCACCGCCGTCGCCACCAGCACCCCGTTGAGCAGCGTGGAGCGCGGCAGCCCCAGCCGCTCGGTGCCGTAGGAGAGGACGAACGTGGTGATGATGTAGAAGAAGCCGTTCTCCGCGAAGCGCGCCCCCATCGCCAGGAGGATCTGCTTCGGGTAGTTGCGTATCGCCTCCATCACCGGCAGGCGCTCGGCCGCCGGCGCCGGCTTGCGCTGGCGGAAGACGGGGGACTCCGCCACGTGGAGCCGGATGAACACGCCGATGCCGATGAGCACCGCGCTCAGCAGGAACGGCACGCGCCAGCCCCACGAGAGGAACTGCGCGTCCGGCATCTTGGAGAAGAGGCTGAACACCGCCGTGGCCACCAGCAGCCCTGCCGGTGCCCCCATCTGCGGCCAGCTCCCGTAGAAGCCCCGCCGGTTCGCGGGCGCATGCTCCACCGCCATCAGCACCGCGCCGCCCCACTCACCGCCCAGGCCGAAGCCCTGGACCAGCCGCAGCACCACCAGCAGCACGGGGGCCAGGACGCCCACCGTGTCGTAGGTGGGGAGCAGGCCCACGGCGAACGTCGCCAGCCCCATCAGCATCAGGGTGGCACTGAGCATCGCCTTCCGGCCGAGCTTGTCCCCGTAGTGGCCGAACACCACGCCACCCAGCGGCCGGGCGACGAAGCCGACGGCGAAGGTGCCGAAGGCCGCCAGCGTCCCCGCCAGCGGGTCCAGCGAGGGGAAGAAGAGGCGGTTGAACACCAGCGCCGCCGCCGTCCCGTAGAGGAAGAAGTCGTACCACTCGATGGCCGTGCCGATGAAGCTCGCCACCGCCACCTTCAAAATGGAGTCGTGCCGCTCCTGCGTGGGTTCCATGGCTTCCCCTCCCGGGGCGGACGTCGTTGGAGCTTCTAGAGCAGCAGGCGCAGCGTCAGGAAGTACGACGCGTCAATCTCGTCGCTCGAGCGGTCCTGCTTCTTCTGGTAGCGCGCGTAGCGGGCACCGAACGCCACGTCCTCGGTGAACCAGTACGTGCCGCCGACGTTGAAGAAGAACTGCGTGGTCTTCGTGATGGGCTCGCTGGCGGGGGTGTCTCCCGTGGGCGCCACGAAGCCGGGCGACCTGTCCGCCACGCGGGAGAACTGGAAGCCGACGCCCGAGCGGCCGTGGACGTTGACGTCCATGCCCGCCGACACCGAGGTGGCCGCATAGCGGGTGGACAGGAGCTGGTCCGCGAAGCCCGCCGTGTTGTTCAGCACGTCGTTCTGCACCCGCGCGACGTTGAAGAACGGGGTGATGAACAGCGGGATGCCCACATTCGCATGCAGCTTCAGCAGCACGTTGCCGCGGAGGTTGTTGCCGCGCAGCAGCGGATCCTTGCGCGACGACGTCTGGTAGTTCACGTCGAACACCTGGGCCATGGCCTTGGCCTCGAACAGCGCATGCGAGTAGGTGACTGACGGGCTGAAGACCTGGAAGTGCAGGTCGTCGTCCGGCTGGCCATTGCGGTAGTTGCCCAGCGGCCGCTCCCAGAAGCGGCCGCCACCGCCGAAGGAGCCGCCCACCTGGTAGGAGCTGGAGGTGCTGATGGGGTTGGCCGCGGTGTAGCCGAAGCCCACCCGGAAGCCGTTCCAGTCATATGCCGCCTGCGCGCCCTGGCCGCGGTTGAAGCCGCTGAAGAGCAGCGGATCTCGCGTGTACTTGTCCGCGAGCAGCGTGTCCGCCACGTGGGTGGAGATGAAGTCCACGCTGGCCGGGTCCACGATGATTCCGGCTTCTACCGTGGCATTCCACCGCTGCAGGCGGATGACCTGGTCGCGGACGCTGAAGGACGCGGTGCCCTCCCACACGCCGGAGCCGTGCGCGCGGATGTTGCGCTCGAACTCGCTGCGGAACGACACGTACTCGCCCAGCCGGCCCTCGAAGCCGAAGCGCGTGAGGGCCAGCGTCGTCGCCCGGCTCTCACGGTTGCGGTTGAGCGTCTGGATGAGGTTCTCCACGTGGACGCCACCCGCGAGCGCGAGGATGGGCTTCACGTAGAACGTCTCGTTGCCCAGCGCGATGCGCGGGCGGACGGTGGGCGGCGGCCGCGCGTCCACCACCTCGGACGTGCCGGCCATCTCCTCGGCGGTGAGGGGCTTGTCCTGCGCCTCGGCGGCGGGGGCCGGAGCCGCGGGGGCCGCCGGAGCTTCGGGGCTGGCCTGCGGAGCTTCGGGAGCGGGAGCCGCCTCGGGCCCAGGAGCGGCGTCAGCGGGAGGAGGCGTGGCGGGCGCCTGCGCCCAGGTCGCCGGAGCGGCGGCCAGGGCGAGCGCACAGACGGTCGCGGTGAAGGGGAATCGCTTCATGGAATGAGCTCGGGAAGGAGGAGGGGAGGCGTGGAGCCGGCTCGGCCTCGGGTGGCGGGCTGGCCCTGCTTCGGGAGGAAAGGGGCGCGCTACTCGGCCAGCGTGCGCAGCACCAGGTTGACGCCCGCGGTAGACCGCAGCGAGCCGAAGTGGTTGGCGATGAAGCCCTTGTTGAAGTAGCCGCTGGTGTCGTAGTCGCTCAGCGTGGTGAGCGAGTTCGTCACGCAGCCCTCCATGTCGATGCGCGAGGCGGCCTCGGACACGTAGTAGTCCTGGTAGTTGGTGCCGCGCTGCTTGTCCGTCATGGTGAGCGTCTGGTACTTCACCACGTTGCCGCCGCACTGCCCCGTCTTGCCGAAGGCGTAGTCACCATCCGCGCACGGCGTGGCGAACAGGTCGAAGGGGCCATTGAGCGGCTTGTGGAAGTACGTCTGCACGTAGTTGGAGCGGCTGCCCATCTCGCAGACGATGGTGCCGCGCATCGTCGAGTTCGTCTGGCAGAGCCCGCCGCCCGCGGTGTCATAGGTGGAGACGCCGTGGTTGGCGCCCGAGCCGAGGATGACGTGGCTGACCTGCGGGAAGGGGTTGATGGAGCCCGCGCGGCCGGTGCTCCACTCGACATACAGCCGGCGCAGGGCGTCGCGCGCCACGGTGACGCCGAGCGAGTGGCCGATGAGGGCCACCTTGCGGTTCGGCTGGTCCTTCATCACCGCCTTGAGCAGTGACTGGAGGATGGGCGTGGCCCAGCCATGGTCGATGTTGCCCGCCGAGTTCTGGCTGGTGGCGTTCGGGTCGACGCTGGTGACGATGTCCGTGCGGAAGTCCACCGCGATGACGCGGAAGCGCCGCGCGATGAGCTCCTCGGCGAGCTGGTTGCGCGCGGTGGAGTCCGCGGTGAACTGCACCTGCTCGAGGGCGCTGTTGATGGACGTGTTCGGCGGGAGGAGGAACTTCTCCCAGGTGTGCGGGCGCGTGGAGTTGCCGTGGACGAGGATGACGATGGGCTTGGACGTGTCCTCGTTGGGTTGCGTGTACTCCTTGGCCGCGCAGGGATAGCCGGGGATCTTCGCCACGTTGCCGGGGATGAAGCCGCTGGCGGCGTTGGGCCCGCCGAGTGCCGCGGCGCCCGTCCACTTCCCGTCGTTGTTGCCGTCGATGTACGGCGTGGCGCCGGTGGTGTTGTTCCGGTCGTAGTAGAGGTCCGCCGTCGTGCAGCCGGGGTGGTTCGTTACCGGGCGGTAGTTGCCGTCATAGTTCAGGTAGTTGTCCTGGTTCTGCGGCACGGTGGTGGTGATCTCCGCCATCTCCGGCGCGTCCTGGATGGACCAGGCGGCGATGTCGATTCCCGCCGCGGTGACCTCCGCGGTCTTCGCCGCGATGCGCTCCTGACAGGCCTTCACCTCGGCCGGCACTTCCGTGACGAGTGGCTGCTCCTCTCCAGGGTCCTGGTTCACACACGCAAGCCCGCACAGACCGAAGACCGCGGTCACGGCATGAATGCTCAGACGCGTCTTTGCCATTTGTAGCTCCGTTGCAATCGCTGACAGGTTTCAGAGGAGAGTCAGGGGCAGCCCTCGATGAACCGCGGAATACGTACCGCACGCGGCCCGCACGGAGCAATCCAGACTTGAAGGGTGATTCATCTTTCGACTTATTGAATTGCGGTGCGGCGCGTCATGTCTCGATGGAGAGCGGAGGCAGTCCGGGGAGTCGCTCGTCCACGTACGCGGCCAGGACGCGGCGCATGCGCAGCGCGTCATCGTCGACGAGCGCCTTCAGCTCGACGAGGTGGGCGAGGCCCTCCAGCACGGCGGAGCCTTCGACGCCGAAGTCGATGAAGCACGCGAGCTCGTCGGCGCCGGCCTCGGTGAGTCGCTCCACCATGGGCAGACAGGAGGTGGGCGTGCCGATGAGGGCGCTCGTCCGGTAGTGCAGCTCGAAGGCGAAGCGGGCCAGCGAGTCGAGCCACTTCGGGTCGTTGATGTCCACGTTCAGGTCCAGGGCGCGGACGCGGGCTTCCTGGAGCTTCAGGTGGGTGCGGAGGTAGTGCGTGAGCGGCTCGCGGACCAGGTCGAGCACCGCGTCCGCGTCGCGTCCCACGTAGGTGTGGAGCATCACCGTCGCAATGCCCGTGGCCGGGTCATGGCCGGCGCGGGCGCGGGCCGCGCGGTAGAGGGCGAGCTTCTCGCGGACCTCCTCGACGGACTGTGACGCCAGGGAGGTGAGCACGTTGACGCCCAGCTCGCCGGCCTTCTCGAACAGCTCGGGGTTGCCCGGGCAGGTGAGCCACACCGGGAGCTCGGGTTGGATGGGGCGGGGGAAGGTGCGCAGCGGAACCTCCCTGCCGGTTCCGTCCGGGCAGGGCACGGTGCCGCCGCGCCACAGCTCCCGCACCTTGGCGAGCGACTGGAAGAGCACGTCGCGCTTCTGGGCGAAGTGGTCGGGCGCCAGCGCGAAGTCCTGGGGCATCCAGCCCGACGTCACCGCGATGCCGGCGCGGCCGTTGGACAGGTTGTCGATGGTGGACCAGTCCTCCGCCACGCGCAGCGGGTGGTGCAGCGGCAGGACGACGCTGCCGGCGCGCAAGCCGATGCGCTCGGTGATGGTCGCCAGCGCGGCCGTGAGGACGGAGGGGTTCGGGTACAGCCCGCCGTGCTCGTCGAAGTGGCGCTCGGGTGTCCAGACGGCCGTGAAGCCGTTGCGGTCCGCGAGCCGCGCGCTGTCCAGGTAGAGGCGGTACTTGTTGCTCGCGCGTGCGTCCTCGTTGGCGAAGAAGAAGAGGCTGAAGCCAGGCTTTCCGCGCCGGGCCTCCGCCACCGGACGCGCGGGCACCACGCGCGCCACGAGCCTGCCCGAACCGGGAGCGCTCGAGTCAGGCGCCACGGTGACGCTGGCCACCGAGGGGTGCTGGGCGAGCACGGCCTCGACCTCCCTGGGGCCGAAGGTGTTGCCCACCGTCAGGGACGTGGCCGCCCAGGAAGCACCGGGGAGCACGGAGAGCTCACGCTCGGGATGCAGTGCCAGCGCTTCCACCAGGGTGCCCAGGTGTCCGGCCAGCCGGGCCACCACCGTGGAGTCGAGCCGCCCGGCGTCATACTGGAACCGCAGCGCCAGGCGTGGACCCTGCGTGGCGCTGATGACGAGGGGGGCGGGCAGCCAGGAAGGCAGGAGGCTCAGCCCGTGGAAGCCCAGCCGTCTCGCCGAGGGCTTCAGCAGCGCATCCTCGGAGTCCGTGGTGAGCACGCTCCCGACGTGCACGGGGGACGAAGCCGGCTCATCCAGCCGCGCGTCCGCGAGCCCGGCCTGGAGCCCCCGCAGCCACGTCAGCCGCGAGCCGGTCCGCGCCACCTGGATGCGGCGCGGGGCCAGGGTGGCGAAGCGCCCGAGCAACGCCCCATCGCTGGCCAGCGGGGCCGGGCAGCCGGTGAGGACGCCGAAGACGAGGTCGTCACCTTGCCCCTGCTGGTGCAGGAGCACCGCCCAGGCCGCCTGGAGCAGCGTCCCGAGGTCCACCGAGTGCTGCCTCAGGAACGCCTGCACCTGCCCGGTGACGGCGGGCTCGAGGAGGAAGCGCTGCACGAGTCGCTCGTCTCCCGCGCCCTCACGGGAGGACGGCTGCCAGGCCCGCGGAAGCTCCGGGCCCCGTGCTTCCGTGAGCGGCGCGCGTACGGGCTGCACCGCGTCCCGCCGTTCGAGCCAGGCGACGTAGTCACGATACGGGCGGCTGCTTCCGAGTCCCGGGGCCTCGCCCTCCAGCGCGGACCCATAGAGCAGGAACAGCTCCTGGACGCAGCGGAGCGCGGAGGCGTCGTCCAGGATGAGCGGGTGCCAGCAGAGGACCACCGTTCCCGCTTCCGGTGACGTCCGGAGCACGGTGACGCGCAGCAGCGGCGCGGCCGACGGGTTCATCGCGCGCCGCCGCTCCTGCGCGAGGAAGGCCGCGAGCCTGGCGGGCCGCTCGGCCTCCGCGAGCTTGGACAGGTCCAGGCGCTCCAGCTTCGGCTCGACCTGCTCGCGCACCACCTGCTTGGGCTCGGGCATGCCCTGCCAGAAGAAGCCGGTGCGCAGGACGGTGTGACGCGCCAGGAGCTGGCGCAGCGCGGACTCCAGGGCCGTCTCATCCAGGCCCTGACGGAAGCTCCAGTGCAGGCAGGAGGGCCGCGCCTCCGGTGCCTCCAGCCGGGAGAGGAGCTCCCGCTGCACGGGCGAGAGCCGGTATACGTCCTGGACGTTCTTCATAAGAGCGGCGCGAGCTGGCGGGCGAGCTCCGCCACGTGGGGTTCGACCATCACCGAGTAGTGGTCACCGGGAAGCTCGATGAGCCGGGGCACCTGCCGCGTCACCGTGTCCCAGCCTCCCAGCGGGCCCGACGCGGCCCTGAGCGCGCCGGCTTCCGGACGGAGGAGGTGGATGGAGGCGGGATGGTCGCTCGCGGGCACATACCCCCGGAACGCCTGGGCATGCGCGCGGTAGACCTCCAGGCGCGCGCGCAGCGTCTCCGCGCCCACGCCCGGCGGCAGCGCGTTGGCGGCCCGGGCCCGCTCGAACAGCAGGGTGCGCCGCGCGTCGGGCGAGAGTGGCGCCAGCTCCTCGCTGGAGAGTGACACCTCGTGCCCCGTCATCTGGCTCAGCTCCAGCGCGAAGCCCTGGAGCACGAGCGTGTCGTCGAGCTTCACGGGACTGGCACCGGGCTGGAGCGTGGGCACCCAGCTGTCGATGAGGGCCACGAGCGCCACGGACTTCCCGCGCCGCAGCAGCTCGCGCGCCATCTCGAACACCACCAGCCCGCCCATGGACCAGCCGGCGAGGAGGTACGGGCCTTCCGGCTGCGTCTTCAGCACGACGTCCAGGTAGGCCGCCGCCATGGCCTCCAGGGTGGGGAAGGGCTCGCGCGTGCCGTCGAGCCCCGGCGCTTCGAGCCCATACAGCGGCTGCTCGGGGCCGAGGTGGCGGGACAGCGGCTCGTAGCAGAGCGCGCTGCCGCCAATCGGGTGCACGCAGAACAGGGGCCGCCGCTGGCCGTGCGGCTGGATGGGGACGAGCGGACTCCAGCCGGCGCTGGATGGCTCCTCGCGCAGCAGCTCCGCGAGCCGGGCGATGGTGGGGTGGGTGAAGAGCACCGACAGGGGCAGCGTGCGCCCCAGTGCCTTGGCAATGCGCGACATCATGCCCATCGCGAGCAGCGAGTGGCCGCCCAGCGAGAAGAAGCTCTGGTCGATGCCTACCGGACGGACGTGCAGCAGCTCCTCCCAGATGCGCACGAGCTGCTGCTCCACCGCGTCACGCGGGCCGGCCACGGCCGTATCCGAGGCCATGGCGCCCACGGGCGCGGGCAGGGCCTTGCGGTCCACCTTCCCATTGGGTGACAGCGGCAGGGCGTCCAGCACCATGAGCGCCGAGGGCACCATGTGCGAGGGCAGCCGGTCCGCCACGAAGCCGGCCAGCGTCCCGCGCTCCACTTCAGCCCCGGGGGCGAGGACGACGTAGGCCACCAGCCGCCGGTCTCCGGGGACATCCTCTCGCGCCAGCGCAACGGCCTCTCGCACCGCGGGGTGCTCGAGGAGCCTCGCTTCCACCTCTCCCAGCTCGATTCGGAAGCCGCGGATCTTCACCTGGTGGTCGGCACGGCCGAGGAACTCCAGGCGCCGGTCGGGCAGGTAGCGGACGATGTCTCCCGTCCGGTACATCCGCGCTCCGGGCTCGGGGCTGAAGGGGTTGGGCAGGAAGCGCTCCGCCGTGAGGGCCGGTCGCCGGAGGTAGCCCGTGGCCAGCCCGTCGCCTCCGATGTAGAGCTCTCCGGGCACGCCCTGGGGAACGGGCTGGAGCTGCCCGTCCAGCAGGTACACCCGCGTGTTGGCGATGGGCCGGCCGATGGACACTGTGCGCTCCACCTGGGACGCGTCCTTCATCACGTAGCAGGTGGTGAAGGTGGCGCTCTCCGTGGGGCCATAGCCGTTGATGACGTGGCCTCCCCGCGTGAGCCGCTCACGCACCCGGCCCGGAGGCAGCACGTCTCCGCCCGCGAGCACCTGGCGCACGCTGTCGAGCGCTTCCGGGTGGTACGCCACCATCTGGTCGAACAGGGGCGCGGTCAGCCAGAGCGTCGTTACTCCGAACCGCGTCAGCTCTGCGCCCAGCTCCTCCAGCGAGTGCAGGTGCGGCGGGCACACCGCCAGCTTCGCGCCGTGCAGCAGGCTGCCGAACAGCTCGAAGGCCGAGGTGTCGAAGGAGATGGGCGAGAACAGCATGAAGGTCTCTCGCGGCCCGGTGTCGAAGTAGCCGGTGTCCATCGCCATCCGCATCACGCCGCGGTGCGGGACGCACACCCCCTTGGGTCGCCCCGTCGAGCCCGAGGTGTACATGACGTACGCCAGGTCCAGGGGACGGGTGCCCGCCTCGGGCCGGTCCTCTCGCGAGGCGGCGAGCCGCTCGCGGTCCAGGTCCATCAGCACGCGCTGCTCACCGCCTCGTGGCAGCACGTCCGCCAGCGACTGCTGGGTGACGAGCACCGGGGCGTGGGACTCGTCCAGCATGAAGGCCAGTCTGTCGCGCGGGTACGCCGGGTCCAGCGGCAGGTAGGCACCGCCCGCCTTCAGGATGCCGAGCACGCCCACCACCGTCTCCGCCGAGCGCTCCAGGCACAGGCCGACGATGGAGCCCCGCGCCACGCCGAGCGTGCGCAGGTGCCACGCGAGCTGGTTCGCGCGCCGGTCCAGCTCCCGGTACGTCAGACGTGCGCCTTCGGCTTCCACGGCGATTGCGTCGGGCGTGCGGTCGACCTGGGCCTCGAACACGTGCTGGAGGCAGGCGTCTCTCGGGAACTCTGTCACCGTGTCGTTCCACTCCACCAGCAGCCGGTGCCGCTCCTCGTCCGTCACCAGGGGCAGCTCACGCAGCTTCCGCTGGGGGCCGGAGGCCATGCCCTCCAGCAGCACGCGCACGTGTCCGAGCATCCGCTCGATGGCGTCCGGCGCGAAGCGGTCCGCGTCGAAGACGAGCTGCAGCTCCAGCTCCGCGCCCATGCTCGCCACGAAGGTGAGCGGGTGTCCCGTCCTGGGGTCCGCGTAGCCGAAGCCGTCCAGCGTCACCTTCCCGCCGGCCAGGGGGTCGAACTTCAGCTCCACCGCGGCCTGGATGGAGACCATGCTGTGGAACAGCGGCTGCCCGCGCGGCACCTGTCCGAGTCCCTGCGCGTCCACGAGCGAGAGCTGGTCGTGCTTCCTCGCGGCGAGCTGGTCGGCCTGGAGCGCCTTGAGCCACGGCAGCAGCTCCGCGTCCGGAGGCACCGCCACGCGGGTGGCCAGCGTGTTGATGAGCAGCCCCAGCATCGTGTCCGAGCCGGGGAGGGCGGGCGAGCGGCTGGAGCTCACGCTGCCAAAGGCCACGTCCCGCTCACCGCTGTAGCGCGCGAGCAGCAGCGCCCAGGCGCCCTGCACCAGCGTGCCCGGGGTGAGCTGGTGCTGGCGCGCGAGCGCCGTGAGCTGCCCCGTCACGGGAGCCGGCACCCGCAGCGAGCGCGTGCCGTAGGCGGCATTGACGGAAGGCGGCTGCTCCGCGCCCCGGTCCACCCAGAGCGGGGTGGGGGCCACGAAGCCCTGGAGCGCCTGTTGCCAGTACCGCTCGGCCTCCTTGCGGTCCCTCCGTCCCAGCCACGCGATGAAGTCGCGATAGGGACGCCCCGGCTCCAGCTCCGGCTCTCGTCCCTGGGCGAGCGCGTCGTAGCAGGTGGTGACCTGCTTCAGGCAGAGCGGGAGCGACCAGCCGTCGAGCAGGAGATGGTGGTAGCTCCACAGGCACCGGTAGTGCTCCGGGCCGAGCTGGAGGAGCGTGAGGCGCATCAGCGGCGCCGCGGAGACGTTGAAGCCCTGGCGCCAGTCCGAGTCGAGCAGCGCCTTCCACCGCGCCTCCTGTTCGTCCGGCGGCAGCCCCCGCCAGTCCTGCTGCGCCCAGGGCAGGTCCACCTTCGTGCGGATGGCCTGGACGGGCTCGGCCAGGCCCTCCCAGAAGAAGGCGGTGCGCAGCACGGGGTTGCGCTCCACGACCGACTGCCACGCGCGCTGGAGCAGCGCGAAGTCCAGCGGCCCCCGCCAGGTCCAGTAGACCTGCTCCACGTAGGCGCCCCCGTGTGGCGAGTAGAGGCTGTGGAAGAGCATGCCCTGCTGCATCGGCGAGAGCCGATACACGTCGTCGATGTTCTTCATGTCAGTCGTTCGCCTGATCGACCTGGTCGATGAGCTGGGAGAGGACATCCATCTGCGAGTCATCCAGGCCCGCGAGCGGGAAGTCCGTCGGGGAGATGGCCTCGCGCGTCTCCTGGTCGCCAGCGCACAGCGCGCGCAGCGCACCGAGCACCTCCGTCATGAGCCGCTCGGGAACGGGCGCGGGCAGCGCGGTGCCTTCATGGGTGCACCGGACCTGGAGCCGCCCGCCGGCCATGAAGCCCTCGAGCTCCAGCAGGCAGCCTCCGGGCAGGCCCCGGCCCGACAGCGCCTCCGGCACCTCGTTGCTTCCTCCCAGGAACCGGAGCCCCATCTCGTTGCGCTCCGGTCGCGACGTGGGCGTGGAGAGCCCACGGACCTCCTCCTTGATGACCCGGAGGAGCGTCGCCTCGTCGGAGCCTTCGGGCAGCTCGAGGCGGAGCGGCTGGCGGAGGTCGAAGCAGCCCACGGTGCGGGAGCAGTCGAGCCCCTCGAACGCGGCACGCCCATCCCGCGTGAAGTCGAGGTGCAGCACGCGCCCCTCCGTCCACGCCCCGAGCGCCCTCGCGAACCCCACGAGCAGGGCCTCTCCCAGGTCCGCGCGCCAGGCGCTCGCCAGCTTCTGCTGGAGGACTCGCGTCTCCTCCGGGGGCAGTGAGGCCAGGCGCTCCTGCACCGACTCCCTGGCCGGGTGCGACGGTGGCGTGGCTTCGGTGAACGGCGGCGCGCTTCCGGCGCGGTGCTCCGCCCATCGCTGGAAGGACCAGGTCTTCGCGCGGGCCACGGCCGTACCGGCGCCGTCCGAGGTCAGGCCCTCCCTCACGTCCTCGGCCAGGATGCGCCAGGACGTCCCGTCGACGACCAGCTCATGCCCGGCCAGCAGCAGCCGGCTGCTCTCGCCCGGACCCCGGAGGAGGACCGCCGCCAGCATGGGGCCATGGAGCGGGTCCAGCATGGCCCGGGCCTGCTCCTCGGCGGCACGCTTTGAATCCGCGGGTCCGGCCGGAAGGTGCGCGTCGAGGTCCAGCTCCCTCAATGGCACGGCTCCACCCGGAGGTGCGCTCTCCTGACGCCAGCCCGCGGCGTCCAACGTGAAGCGGTGGCGGAGCGCGTCGTGACGGGTGAGCAGTCCGTCGAGCACCCGGGCCACGCGCGCCGGGTCCGGTGTCCCGGGAAGGTCGATGGCCAGCACCCGGCTGGCGCGTGCGGTGAGCTCGGGCGGCCCCTCCAGGAGGCGTCGCTGCTCGGGCGTGAGCGGGACGGGGCCCACCACGGGGCCCTGCTCGGCCTGCCGGGTCAGCATCCCCTCCAGCACCCGGGCCAGCTCCGCGATGGTCGACGTCTGGAAGAACTGCTCCGGGTTGAGCTGGAGTCCCAGCCGGCTTCCTCGCGCCATGATCTGGATGGCCTGGACGGAGTCTCCCCCGAGCTCGAAGAAGTCGTCGTGGACGCCGATGCGCTCGATGCCGAGCACCTCCTGCCAGGACGCGGCGAGCTTCTGCTCCAGCTCGGTGCGCGGCGCCACGTAGCCCTTCTTGAGGTCGGGGCGGGGCTGGAGCGAGTCTCCCGTGCGCAGCCCCGCGGCCGCCTCGGCGATGCGCTCGCGGACGACCTCGTCGGTGTGCTCCTGCGTGGCCTGGAGGTCCCTCACCGAGACCACCACCTGCGGCATCACCCGGGCCGACAGCAGCCTTTCGAGCGCGGCCACGCCCTCGCTCGGGCGAATCTCCTCACTCGCGCTGCGGGAGGACTCGGACGCGGTCTGTGCTTCGGTCTTCGCCGCGGCGGCCAGTGCGCGGAGCTCGGCGGCGGGGTCGTTCACCCGCTTCTGCGTCAGCCGCTCCACCTCGGCGAGCACGCGGCCCGACTCATCCGCCAGGGTGACGTCGAACGCGCGCGTCTCGCCATCGGAGCCCGCGTTCTCCAGGAACCGCGCATGCGCGTAGATGCGGCGGGGCAGGGGCGCCAGGAAGCGCAGCCGCCCGTAGCCGAACGGCAGGTAATAGCCGCGCTCGGCGAGGAAGCTCTTCGCCATGCCAGACGTCCGGTCCATGAGCGACGGGTGGAAGCGCATGTGCTCCAAGTCGGAGCTGAACTCCGGCTGCAGCTCCAGCACGACCAGCAGCTCACCCTTGCCCAGGTGGAGCTGGCGGACGCTGCGCCACCGGGGCCCCAGGTCCTCCTCGTACTCGGCTTCGAGCGAGTCGGGCGTGCCCGTGCACCGGCTGCGGAGCGAGTCCAGGTCCAGCGTGCGCGGCGCCTCGGGCGCGAGGAACCGCGCGCGGCCCGTCGCGTGGGCCGTGGCCTTGCCCGTGCCATCCGCAGGCTGGGAGCGCACCACCCAGCGATAGCCGTCGGGCTCCTGCTCGATGACTACCCGGGCCTCGCGCGTCTCTCCGTCGGGCACGCGCAGCGGGAAGAGGAAGAAGGTGTCGACCAGCTCCAGGGTGCGGCCCTCGGCGCGTCCGGCGAGCGCCGCGCGCACCAGCTCGAACCAGGCCACGCCGGGGACGGTGGGGGTGCCGAGGATGCGGTGCTCGTCCACCACCCAGCGTGAGCGGGCGTCGCCGATGTCCGAGGCGAAGACCAGCCGCTCCGGCGTGTCCTCCAGGCAGCGGTGGAGGAGGGGATGCTCCAGCAAGCGGACGGGGTGCGCTTCGGCGGCGTCCTTGCGCGCCGCCATGCCGACCTCCTCCCAGGCGCCCCAGTTCACCGCCACCGCGTGGATGCCGGTGCGGGCGTGGAAGGCGCGCATGGCCGCGTCCAGGAACGCGTTGCCCGCCGTGTAGTCCACCTGTCCCAGCCGGCCGACGACGGAGGACAGCGAGGAGCAGGCCACGACGAAGTCGGGGCGGCTTCCCTCCAGCGCGGCCAGGAGGACTTGCGTGCCCTGGACCTTGGGCGCGAGGACCGCCGCCGCCGCTTCCGGCGCCTTGAGCTGGATGAGGCCGCCACCCGGGACGCCCGCGGCGTGGATGACGCCGTGGAGCTCGCCGAAGCGCTCGCGTGCCATGGCCACCACGCCGCGCATCGCGTCCAGGTCCGTCACGTCCGCCTGGCACACCAGGACCTCCGCGCCACGCTCCTCCAGGCGAAGGACGGCGCGAAGCCTCCGGCGGACCTCGTCGCTTCCTTCGTGCTGCTCCAGCAGCCGTGGCCACTGCTCGCGCGGCGGGAGCGCGGTGCGCGTGGTGAGCACGAGCCGGGCGCGCGACTTCTCCGCGAAGCCCTCGGCAATCGCGAGCGCGAGCCCTCCGAAGCCACCGGTGATGAGCACGGTGCCGCGCTCGCGCAGGGGCAGCGTGGCACCGGCTTCGAGCCGGACCGTGTCGAAGCCCTGCACCCAGCGCCGGCCCGCGCGGTAGGCCGTCACGGGCTCCTGCGCGTCGGAAGCGACGTCCGCGGCGAGCAGCTCCGCCAGCCGCTCGAGGTGCGGGCTGTTGGCGGCGGGCAGTGCCACGTCCACGCTGCGGCAGTGCAGGCTGGGGTACTCGCGGGGAATGACGCGGACCGGCCCCAGGACCGTGGCCTGCTCGGGCCAGAGCAGGTCTCCACCGGCGACCTCCTGCATGCCGTTGGACACGGTCACCAGCCGGACCGGCCGCTCCAGCCCCTGGCTTCCGAGCGCCTGGGCCAGGAAGAGCAGGCTGTAGAAGGAGCGCGCGACCACGTCCTCGGAGGGGCCCGTGGGTTCAGGCGTGAGGCCGAACATGTGGATGACTCGCTCCGGCGAGCGCGCCTCGGTGTGCAGCTCCGAGAGCAGGGCGGCGTAGCCCTCGCGCGTGGGCGGCACCTCGAAGGTGTGTGCTCCCGTGCGGCGGAAGGTCCGCGCCCGCCGTGCTTCGACCACGTCGCCGCCCGCCTGTCGCAGCCGCTCGGCCAGCCGTGCACCGAGCCCGGCCTCATCGAGCAGGAGCAGCCAGGGCGTGCGCGGCGCGGAGGCCGTCGCCAGCGAGGGGACCGACTCCTTCCACACCGGCAGGTAGAACCAGCCCGCGAGGTCCGCCTGCTTCTCCAGCGAGCCCGGCTTCGTCCCCGGGGTGAGCGCGGCGGCGCGAGGCTCCACCCAGTGGCGCTGTCGCTCGAAGGGGTACGTGGGCAGGGGCTGGCGGTGGCGCTGCTGTCCCACGAAGAGCCCCGGCGCATCCACGCCCCGCAGCCAGAGCTGGCCGACGGTGCGCAGCAGGTGCTCCACGTCCGACGTGCGCTCCTCGGCGGCTGGGAGGCAGGGCAGCACGGTCTGCCCCGGCTGCTTCCGGGGGTGCCACCGCGCCAGCGTGCGCAGCGCGCGGCCCGGGCCTACCTCCAGCAGGACGGCATCCGGCTCCTGGAGGAGGACGTCCAGTCCGTCGGCGAAGCGCACCGGTTGGCGCAGGTGCTGCGCCCAGTAGTCGGGGCTCGTGGCCTGCTCCGGCGTAATCCACGTGCCCGTCACGCAGGACAGGAAGCGGAGCTTCGGCGCATGGCGCTGCACCCGCGACACCGCCTCGCGGAACGGCGCCACCGCGGACTCCACCCGCGCGCAGTGGAAGGCGTGCGACGTGCGCAGCCGGCGACAGGGGACGGAGGCTTCCACGAGCCGGCGCTCCAGCGCGGTGATGGCCTCCGTGGAGCCCGCCGCCACACACGAAGACGGACCGTTGATGGCGGCGAGCTCCACCTCCGGCGACAGCAAGGGGCGGAGCTCCTTCTCGGGGAGCTGCACGGAGAGCATGGCCCCGGGCGGACAGGCCTGGAGCAGCCGGCCTCGCAGCGCCACCAGGTCCAGCGCGTCGTCCAGCGAGAACACTCCCGCGAGGCAGGCCGCGACCAGCTCTCCGACGCTGTGCCCGAGCATCGCTCCGGGCTGGAGGCCCCAGTGCTGGAGGAGCCGCGCCAGCGCGTACTCGATGACGAAGAGGGCCGGCTGGGTGAGGGCCGTCTGCTCCAGCCGCGCCGCAGCGTGGGCGTCGTCCCTGTCGGCAGGGAAGAGCCACGGCCCCAGGTCCAGGTCATGCCGCCGCCGCAGGGCTTCGAGGCACCGGTCCAGTTGCTCCCGGAAGACGGGCTCGGTGGCATGGAGCTCCGCCGCCATGCCGGGGTGCTGCGAGCCCTGGCCGGGGAAGAGGAACACCAGCGAGCGCTGGGTGGACTCCTGCACGCGGGAGAGGACGCGCTCCGGGTGCAGCGTTGCGAGTGTGCCCGCCGCATCCTCCGTGTCCCGGCACACCACGAACCGGCGGTGGTCGAAGGTCCGCCGGCCCACCGCCAGCGTGTACGCCACGTCCGCGAGGGGCAGGGTGGGGTGCGCCTTCAGGTGCTCCGCGAGCCGCGTCGTCATCGCCTCCAGCGCCGCGTCAGAGCGGGCCGACAGCATGAGGAGCTGGAACGGGCGCGACGGGCCGGACGGGGCTCGCTTCGGTGCCTCCTCCAGCACGACGTGCGCGTTGGTGCCGCCCAGGCCGAAGGCGCTCACCCCCGCGCGCCGGGGCGTGGCGGAGTCCCAATCGCGCAGGCGGGCGTTGACGAAGAAGGGACTGCCGGCGAAGTCGATCTCCGGGTTGGGCGTCTCGAAGTGCAGGCTCGGCGGGAGCTGCCGGTGCTCCAGTGCCAGCGTGGTCTTGATGAGCCCGGCGATGCCGGCCGCGGTGTCCAGGTGCCCCAGGTTCGTCTTCACGGAGCCGAGCGCGCAGAACCCCGTGCGCGCGGTGTCACGGCGGAACGCCTGGGTGAGCGCCCGGACCTCGATGGGGTCTCCGATGGGAGTCCCCGTCCCGTGTGCCTCGACATAGGAGATGCTCTCGGGTGACACCCCGGCCAGCGCCTGCGCCATGGCGATGACGTCCTCCTGCCCCTCCACCCCCGGCGCGGTGTAGCCGACCTTGGACGCGCCATCGTTGTTGAGGGCACCGCCCCGGATGACGGCGTGGATGGTGTCTCCGTCGGCCAGCGCGTCCGACAGCCGCTTGAGGAGCACCGCGCCCGCTCCGGCGCCGGGCACGGTGCCCTGGGCCTTCGCGTCGAAGGCGCGACAGTGCCCATCCGGCGAGCCGATACCCCGCTCGTTGTAGAGGTAGCCGGTCCGCTGGGGCAGGGGGAGCGAGACGCCGCCCGCCAGCGCCAGGTCGCACTGGTGGCTGAGCAGCGACTGGCTGGCCATCACCACCGCGACCAGTGACGTGGAGCACGCCGTCTGCACGGAGATGCTCGGCCCCTTGAGGTCCAGCTTGTAGGAGACCCGCGTGGCGAGGTGGTCGTTCTTGTTGTGGAGGATGGTCTGGAACGCGCTCGCCGTGCCCACCAGCCGCCCGGCGGGTGCGAGGTGGTGGAGGAGGTAGCCGTTCGCTCCCGCTCCCGCGAAGACGCCGACGGGGCCCGGGAAGGTGGAGGGCTCGTAGCCCGCCCGCTCGAACGCCTCCCACGCGCACTCCAGGAAGACGCGCTGCTGCGGGTCGGTCAGCTCGGCCTCGCGCGGTGAGAAGCCGAAGAAGCGCGCGTCGAAGTGCTCGAGGCCTTCGACGAGGCCCCGCGCCTTGACGTACTTCGGGTCGCCGAGCTCCGCCGGGTCGACCATCGCGCGGTCGAGCTCGGTGTCCTCGAAGAAGGTGATGGACTCCACGCCCTCCCTCAGGTTGCGCCAGAACTGCTCCACCGTGCTCGCGCCAGGGAAGCGGCAGGACATGCCGATGATGGCGACGGCTTCCTGCTCCAGGGGTTGATCCGTGCTCATGCCTACCTCGTCATTCCGGAAATGCGCGAAGCAGGTATACTGAAAACTGAATCATCATTCATATGCCATCGCGTTGCGCGCCGCGGCACGCAGTCCAGGCGCGAAGGTGCTCCCATGAACGTCGCGACCGTACCCGCACCGAGCCCGAAGCCGTCCCCCGCCTGGCGGCGTCCGCTGGGACTGGCGGAGAGCCTCTTCTGGCAGCTCGACCGCATCATCTGCGGCAACTTCATCGCCTACGTGGAGCTCGACGGTGTCGTCACCCAGGAGGAGCTGGCCCGGGGGCTCGCCGCGCTCGTGCAGGCCCATCCGCTGCTCCGGGCTCGCATCGTCGAGGACGTGTCGCTCGGCCGTCCGTGCTTCCAGGAGGTGGAGGCCGTCCCACCGGAGCTGACGCAAGTCGCCCCGGAAGCCCTTCGCTCTCACTGGATGAGAGAGCTGGACAGGACCTTCGCCAGCGACAGCGAGCCCCTGTTCCGCGCGCACCTCGCCACCGACGGCGCACGGAGCTGGGTCGGGCTGACGTTCCATCACTCCATCGGTGATGGCCGCACGGGCGCGAAGCTGCTGAACGAGCTGGTCCCCTTCCTGGACCAGGGCCTCGCGCCAGCGCCCAGCGCACCGCCGCCGGCGCAGGAGTCGTTCTACCGGCCGGAGGCGTTCGGCGCGCCGGACAAGGCCCATCACTTCGCGACGGTGGTCGCGGACATCCGCGCCCGCGCGCAGACGCTGGCGCCGGGCAACCTGGTACCGGGGCTGTGCGAGCGGACGAGCCTGACTCGCGAGAACGGCCACCACGAGCTGGAGCTGTCCTCCGCGCAGACGAACGCGCTGCTCCAGACGTGCCGGAGGCACGGCGCGACGGTCCACGGCGCCCTGGGTGCGGCGTACCTGGGCGCACTGCACACGGAGTTCCTGACGCCGGGCCGCTCGGTGGTGATGTCCCTGGCCTCACCGGTGGACCTGCGGGCCAGCCGCCGCAGCCCCAGCAGCTCCGAGGATGTCGGCCTGCGGCTGTCGGGCGTGGTCAGCCGCATCCGCATGAGTGACAGCTCGGAGTTCTGGGAGCTTGCCCGCACCTTCACCCGGGACGTCCGGGAGCAGATCGACCTTGGCAATGCCCACCTGCTGCATGAGCTGGTCTACACGCAGACGCCTCCGGGCCTGACGCGCGAGCACGGCGCCGCGATTCTGGAGGGGATGCGGCGCTTCCCCTGGAACAGCGTCATCACCAACGTCGGCCGCCTGCCCGCGCTGGAGCCCGGACGGAGGCTGACGCTGCGGCACATGGGCTTCCTGGGAGCGCCCACGCCCAGCCAGGCGCTGGTGATGTCCATCGGCACCTACGGCGGGCTGCGCATCCACACCGTGTATGACCGGCAGAACCTCGGCCAGCCCCGGGCCGAGTCCCTGCTGGGCCGCTTCGAGGAGCGGCTGCGGGCGGCCATCGACACCTGAGGCGTCAGGCGGGGAGGGGGTCCAGGTACATGGGCACGCCGCCCCTGGGACGCAGCGCCACCAGGGGCTCCTCCACCGGCGTCCAGCCGGGCACCCGCCTGAGGCGGTACCGGCGGAGCACCTGCGCGAGGATGAGCACCATCTCCATCATCGCGAAGTGGGTGCCGATGCAGAGGCGCTGCCCGGCTCCGAAGGGCAGGTAGGCCATGCGCGGCCGTCCCGCCGCGCGCTCCGGCGAGAAGCGGTCCGGGTCGAACCGCTCCGGCTCCGGCCAGAGCTCCGGCTGGCGGTGGATGACCCACGGGGAGATGGCGACGACGAGGCGCGGGTCGGCCGGGATGCGGATGCCGTCCACCACGTCGTCCTCTCGCGCCTGCCGCACCAGCACCCAGGCCGGTGGGTGCAGGCGCATGCTCTCCTCCAGCACCTGGGAGAGGTAGCGCAGCCGGGGGACGTCCTCCGCCCCGGGCACCCGCTCGCCGAGCACCTGGGCCACCTCCGCCCGCGCGCGCTCCTCCACCTCGGGGTGCCGGGCGAGCAACGTCCAGGTCCACGACAGGGCGTTGGCGGTCGTCTCATAGCCAGCGATGAAGAGCGTCATCAGCTCGTCACGCAGCTGCGCGTCCGTCATGCTCTCGCCCGTGTCGGCGTCGCGGGCCTCCATCAGCATCGCGAGCAGGTCCTGTCCCGTCGTCTCGCCGCTCCGGCGCCTGGCGATGATGTCGAAGATGACGGAGTCGAGCGTCGCGCGCGCCCGCTTGAAGGCCAGGTTGCCGGGAGAGGGAATCGAGAGGGGCAACGGCAACAGCGAGAGGACCCGACCGTTTACCTCCTGCTGCGCCACCGTCAACGCCGGCAGGACGCGGTTCGCCTCGCCAATCACCTGGGTGGAGAACAGCGCCCGGCTGGCGATGGACACCGTGGCGCGTGCCATCTCCTCGGCCAGGTCCACGGGGGCGGAGGTGTCCGGTCGCGCCTGCCAGCGCTCCAGCATGCGCCGGCCTTCCTCCTCCATCACCTGCACCAGGGGCACCAGTCGCTCCCGGTGGAAGGCGGGCTGCGCCAGCCGGCGCTGCCGCTTCCAGAAGTCGCCATCACTGGTCAGCAGGCCGTTGCCGAGCATCGGGCTCAGCCGCTCCGCGCCCAGGCCCTTGGTGTAGCGGCCCACCTGCTCCACCAGGACGTGCCGCACATGCTCCGGGTCCACCAGCGACATCACCCGGTTGACGGGCCCCATGCGCCACTGCGCCACGGGGCCGTACTCGCGGTGCATCCGGAGCAGGAAGTGGAGCGACTCCTTCCGCCGCTCTCGCAGGCTGCCCCAGAACCAGTGGCCCTTCGGGCCCGGTGCCATTCGTGGGGCCGTCATCGCAGCGCGCCCTCGATGACGCGCACCGCCTGGCCCACACCGTCCTCGGCGCGGATGAGGCCGCCGAGCTGCTCGGCCCGGGTGCGCGGGCCCGGTTTGTCCGTGGCCGCCAGCGCCGCCGCCAGGTTCTGCGCCGTGAGCTGCTTGCGCGGAATGGGAGGCGGCGCCACGCCGAGCATCTCCATGCGCCAGCCCCAGAAAGGTTGGTCTCCCAGGAAGGGCACCGTCACCATGGGCACGCCCGCCCGGAGCGCCGCGCCCGTCGTGCCGGCGCCGCCGTGGTGCACGACGGCCGACATCCTCGGGAAGAGCCAGTCGTGCGGTGCCGAGTCCACGAAGTGCACGGTGTCGGGCAGCGCGCTCCGGTCGAGCCCGCCCCAGCCCGCCGCCAGCACCGCGCGCCGGCCCTTCAGCGCCTGGAGGACGAGCCGCGTCGTCTCCGCGGCATCGAAGCCCCCCATGCTGCCGAAGCCGACGTACACGGGCGGCGGCCCGGCGCCGAGGAAGTCTCGCAGCCCGGCCGGTGGATCCCACGCGCGGCCCTCGTCCAGGAACCAGAAGCTGGTGACCTTGATGACATCGGGCCAGTCCTCCGGCGGCGGCACCACCACGGGGGAGAAGCCGTAGATGACCGGCCAGCGCCGCTCCACCATGACCTGGCCCGGGTGCACGAGCGACCAGGGCCCCAGCCCCAGCACCTTGCGCCGGGCCTGGTTGACCATGCGGCGGAAGTTCAGCCAGACGAGCTGACGCATCGCGATGTGAAGCGAGCGGTTGACGATGCCAGGCAGGGGACGCCGGGGCGGTGGAATGAGCGGGGGAGGGAAGCGGACCGTCGGCGAGACGGGCTGCAGCCCCGCGCCGATGGCCGGGATGCCCAGCTTCTCCGCGATGGACAGGCCGATGAAGAAGCCCATCCCAATCGCGATGATGCCGTCGCTGCCCCGGGCAGCCTCGAGGAACTGCGCCGCCCACGATTCCGAGTGCTGGACGGCGAGGCGGGCCATCATCCGCGAGAGCTCCGCCGGGTTGCTGCCGCGCGTGAAGAGGGCCTTCAGCTCCTCGCTGGCGGTGCTCGAGCGGATGTCTCCCGACAGGGGCCGGAACTCGATGCCGCGCCCCACCGTGAGCGGCGCGAACTCCGGGTCGGCCACGAGGACCGGGGTGTGTCCCGCACGGGCCAGGCCCTCGGCGAGCGCCACCATGGGACGGACATCGCCTTGCGTACCGAACGTGATGATCGTGATGCGCATGCGCCTGAATATGACATCACATTCATGTTCGCGGCGGACGATGTGCTTTCCGCGCGGCGCTCACGGAGGTGGATGTGAGACAGGACCGGCGCGTGATGGGCAAAGACGCACGGTGTCACGCGCGGTAGGTTCTTCCGCCGGACCGCGACCTCACCCGGAAGGACACACCACCATGAATCCACGCCAGCTCAGCCGGGGAGAGTTCCTCGCCCTCACGGGATTGTTGTCAGGCTCCACGCTCCTGCGAGGCACGGCGGTGGCCGCCACCCCCGCGCCCCCTCCAGCCGCGGGCCAGCCCACCCGTGCGCAGTACGAGCAGCTGCGCCGCGAGTGCCGCGCCGCGCTGGCGCCGGGCTCCCCCGCCGACGCGGGCGGTGAGCTGGTCCGCATCGGCCAGTGGATGCAGCGCCAGGGAATGTCGGGGGACATCTACGGGAATGGCGACCTCGTCCAGTCCTTCGAGAAGCGCATCGCGGGCCTGCTCGGCTTCGAGGACGGCTGCTTCATGCCCACCGGCACCATGGGCCAGCTCATCGTCCTGCGGATGTACGCGGACGCGGGCGGACACCGCACGGTGGGGTTGCACCCCTCCTCGCACCACGTGCTGCACGAGAACGACGCGCACCGCATCCTCCACGGGCTGAGCGACGTCACCATCTCCCCGTGGACGCGGCCGGTGCTGGCCAGCGACGTGGCCGAGGCGCGCGAGCCCCTGGGCTCCGTCAGCGTGGAGCTGCCGGTGCGGTGGCTGGGGGGCCAGCTCCAGACGTGGGAACAGCTCGAAGACCTCAAGCGCACCTGCCGCGAGAAGGGCGTGAAGCTGCACATGGACGGAGCCCGACTGTGGGAGTGCCAGCCCTTCTACGGCCGCTCGTACGCGGACATCTGCAAGGGCTTCGACTCCGTCTACGTGTCCTTCTACAAGATGGTGGGCGCGCTCGGCGGGGCCATGGTGGTGGGCGGGAAGGACTTCATCCGCACCGCGCGCACCTGGCGGCACCGGCACGGTGGCAACGTGTTCCAGCTGTACCCATACGTGGCGTCCGCGGCCATGCGGCTGGACGAGGTGCTGGCCCGCATCCCGGAGTACGTGAAGCGGACGAAGGCCGTGACGGAGCTGCTCGCGGCGGACACCCGCCTCACCGTGCTGCCGCGCCCCGTGCAGACGAACATGTTCCACGTCTTCCTCCGGGGCGACCCGGGCGCGCTGAGCCAGAAGCGAGACCGCATCGCCCGCGAGGACAAGGTCTGGGTGGCCAACGGCTTCGGCCAGACGCGCGTGCCCGGCATCGTGCAGACGGAGCTCCAGCTCGACGAGGGCATCACCGGCATCAAGGACAAGGACGCGGCCCGCGCCTTCCTGCGGCTGCTCGAGGCGGCCTGAGCGTCACATCTCCCCGGCCCGCTGACACGACAGCAGCTGCTGCGCCAGGAAGTCGCGCAGCAGCGTCACGCGCTTGGGCAGGTGCCGGGACGGGTACACGAGGGACTGCACGGCCCCGATGGCGGAGACCTTCGGGAGGACGTTCACCAGCGACGCGGCGCAGGTGTACAGGCGCGAGAGATACTGCTCGGGCAGCAGGCCGATGCCATGGCCTCCGGCGATGGCATCGAAGATGAACTGGTGGCTGTCGCCGCTCAGCGCGCCCTTGACCTTGACCGTCTCCGGGCCTCGCGGGCCGGTGAGCTCCCATATCGCCTGACCGGCGCTTCCCCGGTACAGCACCGCGTCGTGGCGCGCCAGGTCGGAGACCGAGCGCGGGTGTCCGCGCTGCTCCAGGTAGGCGGTCGACGCGAACAGCCGGTTCACGCTCATGCCCAGCTTGCGGACGATGAGCGACGAGTCCTCGAGCGGACCGGAGACGATGGCCAGGTCGACCTCGCCCCCCAGCAGCTCCGCGCCTCGCGCCGTGGTGATGATGTCCACGTGAATCTTCGGGTGGCTGCGCACGAAGCCGCCGAGCACGGTGGCGAGCTTGCCCGTCAGCTCCGGCGGCGCCGCGAGGTGCACGACGCCGCTGGGGTCCTTCGCGGCCTCGCCCGCCAGCAGCGTCGCCTCGTCGAGCCCGGCGACGGCCTCGCGGGCCCGCTCGTAGTAGGCTCGCCCGGACTCGGTGAGGGAGACGCGCCGCGTGGTGCGCTCCAGCAGCACGATGCCGAGCTCCTCTTCGAGCTTCGCGACGCTGCGGCTCACGGAGGAGGTGGGGAGCTTGAGGCGCGTCGCCGCGGCCGTGAAGGTGCCGGCCTCGACGACGCGGATGAAGGTGGCGATGCGGTTCAGGTCCATTGCTCCAGGGACAATAATGCGTTGTCCGCGGACGCTCTAGTGCTGCCTGAGGCACGCCGTTAGGTTGGCCGTGTGACTTTCACCGGAGCGTTCACATGTCCTTCCTGACCAGGTTTGCCCCCCACGTCGCTCGAGTCGTGATGGGGCTGATCTTCTTCGTCTTCGGCCTCAACTACTTCTTCAACTTCCTGCCGCCCATGCCTCCCCCCGAAGGCCAGGCGGCCCAGACGTTCTTCATGGGGCTGATGGCGAGCGGCTTCGTGATGCCCATCATCAAGGTCATCGAGATCGCCGCCGGCATCGCGCTGCTGTCGAACCGGTTCGTCCCGCTGGCGCTCATCCTGCTGGCGCCCATCGTCGTGGTCATCGCCGGGTTCCACTTCGTGCTCGCTCCTGCGTACCCCATGCCGATTGCCCTCATCGCGATGGGGCTCTACCTCGCATGGACCCACCGCGCCGCATTCGCTCCGCTGTTCCGTGCGCACACGACGTCCCCGGCCGCGGCCACCCGGGAGTCCCTGCCCGCCCACGCCGCGCCCGCGCGCTGAGCGGTTCCGTACCCGGCCGGTTGGAGAGTAGCCGGCCGGGCTGCGCGGTCTCGCAGGCGCGCGGTGGACACTCCGGGCCGCGGCGGGTTGCGCGGCGTCCAAGCCGCGTTAACTCAAGTACATGACCGAAGTGCAGACCACTCAGCGTGACTTCATGATCCCCGAGGGGTGCCCCGTGTGTGCGGCGGACCTGCCGGTGCGCGTGTCCGCCGCCGGGCCGAACGGCGTCTGCAAGCACTGCGGCTGGATCGGCAAGCCCCGCCTCACCGTCACCCACCGTGGGTTCCGCGTCTCCTACGAGGGTGAGCGGGCCTGACCTTCACCTTCACGGAGGAGGGGTGAATACACACGCCGGCTCCGCGTCCAGACCGCTGTCAGGTCCGCGGGGCGGGAGGGGAGAAGGACACGGGGCGCGGCCGGGAGTTCCTCACCTCGGAAGGCAGTCCTCCCATGAAGCAGGGTCGGTGGTTGCTGGGTGCGCTCGCAGGCGCCCTCGTGGGTTGTGCTGAAGCGCCCCCTCCGGAAGCGCCCGGCGCTTCAGAGACTGAGGAGCTCATCCCGGGCCGGCCGGACTTCGAGTTCGCCACCGTGGAGGGCCCCGCCGAGCTGTCACCGAGGGCGAGAGGGCCGCTGCGGGCGCTGCTCTGCAACCGGGGCGACACCGCTGGCAGCGCCGAGGTGTCCTTCTATTTCTCCCACAGCGACAGCTTCGAGTCGTTCGACAAGCCGGTGGCCACGACCCTTCCGCTCTTCGTGCGGGCGGGTGGTTGCGAGGACGTGAGCATGCTGGTGGCCAGGCCGGAGGTCGCGGATGCGACCTACCACCTCATCGCGGTCGCGGATGAGGACGGGCGGGTCAGCGAGGGACGGGAGGGCAACAACGTCCGCGTCGGGAAGGACAGGTTCCGCGTGGACTTCCACGCGCCGCCCCGGCCGGTGCTGAAGTGGGTGTCCAGCGAGTACTCGCCGGAGGGGCCGCTCCTGGAGGTCACCTCCGAGGTCAACGACTCCGTCTACGTCTACGTCGGCGAGCGCTGCGAGGGCAGGCCGGTGGCGGAGTCGCGCGTCGGCTCGGAGTCGTACTGCTACATGCCGATTGATCTGTCGGGCATCCCTGCGAGCAGCTACTCGGTCCAGGTGGTGGACTTCGTCGACAACGCGTCGGAGTGCAGCACCATCGGGGCCCCGAGCGGCTACGGCGTGGCAGGCGCTCGGGGCTGAACACAAAAAGCGGCTAGCGATAGACCTCGAGCTCACGCCAGGCGACCCAGCCCGGGCTGGTGACGGTCTCGATGCGGATGTACCGCCCGGAGATGCCGCGGCCCAGCAGGTCGACCTCCAGCCACACGCTGTCGGAAGTCACGCCCTCCAGCGTCGACACGAGCGCCGTCGGGGCCGGGATGTTGCCGACATAGACCCGGTGCGTCGTCTGCCCGGCGGGAGATTGCGAGGTGAGCAGGCGGAGCTTCTTCACGACGGTGGGGCTGCCGAGGTCCAGCTCGAGCCACCGTGACGCTCCCGCTCCCGCGTTCCACTGGGTGCCCGTGTTGCCGTCGATGGCGCTCGAGGGCGGCGTGCCGGCGTAGCTGCTCTGCGCGGACGCCGCGAAGGGCTGCACCTTCACCAGCTCATGGACGACCAGGTCGTCCATTCGGCCCTCGAAGTACTTCCCGAGCTGCTTCGCGGCCCAGTAGAAGCCGATATGCGGGTCGGACTTGAGGCTGGCGTTGAGGAAGTCTCCCGGCTCACCGTAGCGAGGCACGCCGCCGACGTTCGGCATCCGCATCTCCACCCCGTTCACGAAGTAGCGCCAGCCACCGCCCTCGGGCCCGAGGTAGTCCAGCCGCAGGTCGTACAGGACGCCTCCGGGGACCTTCATGACGTTGCCGTTGGCGTCGCGGAAGAGCTGGTAGTCGCAGGGGGCCCAGCGCCCCACCGCGTAGAGCTGACGGCCCAGGGCATCGAGCTCTCCCGTGGAGTCGAAGGCAATCTCCCGGTAGTCGGTCTCGGAGGCAATCAGCGTCACGCCCATGAAGCACCCCTGCTCCGTGTCCTGGCAGTGGTCGGGCGCCATCTTCACCGTCGCCGTGAGATAGCGGCTCTTGTCGAACGTGCGCCGGCTGATGAAGGCATGGCCATCATCCGAGGGGCCGCGCCGCGCATGGGTGTAGAGCACGCCGTTGCCCACCGCCCACGCCTGCGTTGCCCCGGTCCCCCGCCACGTCAGCGGGTAGACGCTGCTGGAGAAGAAGTTCCAGGTGTCCGAGCCGGGCACGGACATCGAGACGTCTTCCGGGTCGGGGCCATTGGGGTTGGCGCCGCAGCTGATCATCCCGCTGAACTCCACGCCGTTCTGGATCGTCATCGTGTTGAAGTCCTCGCGGAACTCCTGGGCCCGGCTCGCTCCGCCGGACAGGACTGCGACGATGGCCAGACCTCTCTTCACGCGATTCATGGCTTCCCCTGGGCGCCGTGCGCCGTGATGTAAGTCGGTTGCACCTGAAGTATGCCTGCAAGACTCATTGAAAACCGTTCTCACGGACGGTGAAGGGCATATAGGGTGCGCCGCGATTTCTTCGAGGCATGGGAGTGTGCAATGCGGAAGCAGTCGTCGAAGGCGACGTGGATTGTGTGTGCGGTGCTCTGGGGCCTGGGGGTGACGGGTTGTGGGGGAAGTGGCCCTGAAGGAGCCATGCTCGAGAGCGGGCTCCCGGCACGCACGGGGGAAGCGGCGCGCGCCGAGGCGAACGGCGAAGGGGCCCTGTCCGCCGCGCTCGTCACCAGCAGCACCGTGACGAAGGCCATCTCCGCCGGTAGCTCCCACTCGCTGGCCCTGCGCACGGACGGCTCGGTGTGGGCGTGGGGTCATAACTCGAGTGGGCAGCTCGGAAACGGGACGCAGACCCTCAGCAACGTCCCGGTCCGCGTGACGGGCCTTCCCGCCATCCAGGCGATCGCCGCGGGAGAGAACCACTCACTCGCGCTCGGGGTGGATGGCACAATCTGGGCCTGGGGCCAGAACAACGCGGGCCAGCTGGGTGATGGAACAAAGACCCACCGTCTGAGCCCCGTGTCCGTGTCCGTTCCGGGAGGCGCCGTGGCCATTGCTGGAGGCCTGGCCCACTCGCTGGCCATTGCCGCGGATGGCAGCGTCTACTCGTGGGGACAGAACGCCTATGGCCAGCTCGGCGATGGAACGACGAGCTCCCGGCTGACGCCGGTCCGCCTCAGCCTCCCGGTCAGCATCGCCGCCGTTTCGGCGGGGTGGTATCACTCGATGGCGCTGGGGGCGGATGGCCGCGTGTGGACGTGGGGCTACAACAACAATGGACAGATCGGCAATGGGAGCGCGTCGTCGAGCATCCACCAGCTCTCGCCGTACCTGGTGAGCCTGGCGCACGGCGCCACCGCCATTGCCGCCGGAGGCAACCACTCCCTGGCGTTGCTCTCCAACAAGAGCGTGGTGGCGTGGGGCCACAACGCCAATGGCCAGCTTGGCAACGGGACGACCACCTCGGCGCACGCGCCCGTGGCGGTGGGCCTGACGGGGGAGGTGAGCGCCATCGCGGTGGGCGGCAACTTCTCGCTGGCCATCGACTCCACCGGGGCGGCCTGGAGCTGGGGACAGAACAACGTAGGCCAGCTCGGCGACGGGTCGACGACCCAGCGCACCCTCCCTGTGTGGGTGCTCGGCGTGAGTGATGCGCAGGCGCTCTCCGGAGGACTCTTCCATGCCCTGGCGCTGCGCCCCGGCTGCCCCTTCTGGGCCTGGGGTCAGAACTCCTCGGGGCAGCTGGGCGACGGCACGCTGACCCACCGGCTCACGAAGACGCAGACGCAGTTGCTCAACATCTACTTCTACGACCTCGAGGGCGACGGCTATGGCGCCGACCTGCTTCCCGCCGAGGAGGCTTGCGAGGCTCCATCCCCCGAGTACGTGGAGAATGGCCTGGACTGCGATGACTTCGACCCCTCGGTCAACCCCGGTGCCACGGAGGTCTGCGATGGCCTGGACAACGACTGCAATGGCCAGACGGATGACGGCTCGGCCTCGTCCAACTGGTACCGTGACGCGGATGGGGATGGGCACGGCGATGCAGCGGTGAGCACCCAGGCCTGCGGGCAGCCGTCAGGCTACGTGTCCAACTCCAACGACTGCAACGACACCAACGCCAGCGTGAAGCCCGGTGCCACCGAGGTGTGCAACAACGTGGATGACAACTGCAACGGCTCCGTCGACGAGGGAGTGCCCCTCAGCACCTGGTACCGGGATGCAGATGGGGACGGGCGCGGTGATGCCGCGGTCAGCACCCTGGCGTGTTCAGCACCGGCCGGCTACGTGTCCAGCTCTGACGACTGCAACGATGCCAACCCCACGCTGCCTCGGGCCTTCTCCCAGGACAATGACAGGGATGGCTACGGGGATAGGTTCACCATCAGCCCCGCTCCCTTCGGATGCACGCCGCCGCCGGGGTACTCCTACACGTCCGACGACTGCAACGACAGCAACGCCAGCGTGAGGCCTGGAGCCGCCGAGCTGTGCGACACGGTGGACAACAACTGCGATGGCGCCGTCGACAATGGAGTGGGCTGCTCGTGCTCGGCGTGGCTCTCCAGCGACACCGTCCCCAGTGGTGGCACGGCGACCTTCGGGTTCGTGACGACAGGTCCCTTCCCCGCGGGCTCGCGGGCCTACCTGTATGGAACGAGGAATGGCGTGGTGGACGCGAACGGCTCGGATTCCTACGACCAGCTCACGTTCTCCTACCAGGTCGGCAACTACCCCGGCCTCGAAGGCTACTATCAGCGGTACATCATCATCCGGGGGCCTGACTACGCCGCTCTCTGCGAGACCAACGTCGTCTCCGGGTGGTTCCTCGCTCCGTAGTCCTTCAATGGGCGCTGCGCCGTGCAGTCCGGTCATGCACGGCGCTTCGCGCAACCCTGTCATCAATGCAGGACGGGTCCTGCCTCTGGCGCGTCGGGCCTGGACAGCTCCACGGTGAACGTGGAGCCCATCCCCGGCTGGCTGTACACGGAGATGGTGCCGCCCATGCCGCCGAGGATCTCCCGGACGATCCACAGCCCCAGACCCAGGCCGCCGTAGTGCTTCTCGGACACGGCGCGCTCGAATCGCTCGAAGATGCGCGCCTGGTCCTGCTCCGCGATGCCGATGCCCTCGTCCCGGACGATGAGCTTCGCGGTGTGCTCGTCCTGGGTCACCAACAGGGTGATGGGCCGGCCCTGCCCGTACTTGATGGCGTTGGACAGGAGGTTGGTGACGACCTGCTCCAGCCTCAGCCGGTCCCACTGGCCGCGGACGCTGCCCTCGCAGCGCATCACCAGGGTGCTGCCGCTGCGTGTCAGCTCCTCACGGAAGCGCACCGCCACGTCGCGCACCACCTCCGACAGGTCCAGGTCCTCCGGGTGGAAGGCCAGGCGTCCCTCTCGCACGCGGGCGATGTCCAGCAGCTCGTCCACCAGGTGCCCCAGCCGCTCCACCTGCCGGGCAATGACCTCCACCTTGGACTTGAGCTGCGGGTTGACGCACTCGGGGTTGCCGAGCGTGCTGCGGTGCAGGCTCTGGGACTGGAGGCGCAGCGTCGTCAATGGCGTGCGCAGCTCGTGCGAGGCGACGGAGAGGAACCGGTCCCTGGCGCGGATGGCCTCCACCAGGTCCTGGTGCATCCGGGCGTTGTCGATGGCCAGCGAGAGCCGCCGGGCCACGTCCCGCGCGAGCTCCACCTCGGTGTCCCCGAAGCGGCGCGGCGACACCGTGGTGAAGCCGATGGCTCCCAGCACCTTGCCCCGGCCCAGCAGCGGCAGCCGGATGGAGGACCCCGTCGGGTCATTGAGGCGGAGATGTCCCGTCACCGCCGCGCCCTCCGGTCCGGAGCCGAGGATGCCGGAGGGCTCGGACTGGCTCCACAGGCGCTGCTCCTCGTGCGCGTCCAGGTGGGCCACCGCCTCGCGCTGCAGCCTTCCGTCCGCCTGGAGCAGGTCGAGGCAGCACCCGTCCGCGACCAGTGGCACCGAGAGGCGCACGGCCAGGGTGATGGCCCGGGAGATGTCGGTCTGCTCGGCGAGCGCACCGCTGAGCTCCGCCAGGAGGGCGAAGCGCTGGCGCGCGGCCTCCGCCTCGGCCCGCGCGGCTGCCAGCGCCCGGGCCTGGACTTCCAGGTCGCGATTGGCGCGCAGCTCGATCTCCGTCATCACCGAGGCCGCCAGGTCCTCCAGGATGGCCAGGTCGTCTTCCGCCCACTTCCGAGGCTGCCGGTCGATGGCGCACAGGGTGCCCAGCAGATCTCCAGTGGCCGTCTTCAGCGGGAAGCCGGCGTAGGCCACCACGCCGAGTTGGTCCACCGCGAGGTTCGTCTTCAGTACCGGGTGCTGGCGCGCATCCTCGATGATGAGCGGCTTCCCGGTGGCCACCACATGGACGCAGAAGGAGTACGTGAGGGGCGTCTGCCGGGCGTCACCCCAGGGAGTGGGCAGGCCCACGCAGCTCTTGAAGAACTGCCTGTCCCGGTCCACCAGCGTCACCAGGGCCACCGGGACGTGGAGACAGCGCGTCGTGAGCCGGGTCAGCCGGTCGAACGACTCCTCGGCCGGCGTGTCGAGCAGGGCCGTGCGCCGCAGGGCGTCCATCCGGCGCCTGCCGCTGATGGTCTGCTGGAGCTCGACGAGCGAAGAGCACAGCCGACCGTCCGGCTGACCGGGCGATTCGTCATGGCCGCCGTTCACGTACGAGCCGGTTTCTGACGACACTCCGACCAAGTCCCTTCTCCCCGGGGGCGTGAAGGTATTGCCCCCGTCCTCTTTCATGTTGGGCACAGTGAGGCCGGAATGCCTGGGCCCCGGGGGCATGCTGCCGGCCCGGCGGAGCAAGCAGGGCCAGCGTGGGACGTGGGGGCGGCTAGCCGTCGTCTTCGCCCTGCGTGAGCCGGGCGCCGGGATGTGCGGTTGCCAGCGTCTCGCGCTCCCGCTCCTGCGTGAGCCCCGAGGCGCTGGACAGCCGGGTGTCCGCGTGCGGTTCGTCGGACCGCGCCACCGAGTGCGTATGTGCCCGCTCGGCCCGGGCTCGTGACACCGGGTGCTGACTTCCCGGCTGGCCCTCGGCGAGTGTGTGGTGGTGGACCGGATCCAGGTGGACGTACTCGAACCGCTCCCGGTGCGCACGGGGCATGAAGAGGGCGGCGAGCGGCTCGGGCAGGGCTTCCCGGAGCTGGTGCAGGGCGCCGTCGGACAGGGCCTCTGCCAGCACCTGGCAGACGATGCCGGTGTGCTCCACCGCGAAGCCCGGCCGGACGTGCTCTCGGCGCGCCACCCGGGCGTAAAGCTCCGCGAGGTCGAAGTCCTGGCCGTGCGTCCCGTCCCTGAGCAGGGCCCCCAACGGAGTGGGCAGGTCCTCGGCAAGGGCCTGGAGCTCCCGTCTGCCGAGCCGCTCGCCGACCACCTCCAGCACGGCCCGGACCGTCCGTGCCGCGTCCTCGGCGTCCGCCAGTCCCGCGCGCTCGGCGACCCGGGACAGGAATTCAGCGTGCGTCATCCACCACCTCCTACGGCGTAGGACCCTCTCAAGGGTGTGCACGGTGACGGACTCGCGCGGCTGCGGAGGCCGGGCGCCTCGCGCCACCGTCGCGGAGCGGGCCGCCTCCCGACGGTCCTCCTGCTTCGGGAAGGCACGCCGCCCCCGTGAGTCTCCTGGCCCGGCGAGGAGCGGGGAGGGGCCTCGTGGTAGCGTCCCGGCCAGATGCTTCATCACGTTCCTGTCTCCCGTGCGCCCTCCGGGATGTCCCCTGTGTCGCGGAGACCTCGCACCCGCGTCGCCGCGCTCTCCCTCGTGCTCCTCTCCGTGCTGGCGGGCTGCCGCAAGTCGGACGCCGAACGGGCCGCCGAGGAGCGCGCGGAGATGGACAAGAAGCTTCGCGACTCCTACGCGCTGGTGCCCTACCGCGCCCTCAAGCTGACGGTCCGCGCCCAGGGCCAGCCGAACGCGCCCGAGGAGATCGCCACCCTGTGGAAGGCCGTGGCCGAGACGCAGGCCCTGCCGGAGAAGGCCGTCACCGACGAGGAGGCACGGCGGATGGCCAGGACGTACCTGGACCTGGGCGTCGCCTTCTACAAGGCGAAGAAGACGCTGGAGAAGCGCGACGAGGACGAGTTCCCACTGCTGTGGGAGCACTGGATGCCTGGCACGGCGTCACCCCTCCCGGGGTACGACGCCGGGCAGGAGCACGCCTTCCTCTCGCTCGTCTGGCTCGTCCTGGACAACGCGGACCGGGGCAACCGGGTGCCGGCCACCGACCTGGTGTTCTACGAGCTGTCGCGCGCCACGCCCACGCCCTCGTGGCCACCCACACTGCGCGTGGGCATGCGCGCCAGCCGGGGCCTGGGGTTCTGCGAGGCGAAGTACCACTACGCCGCCGAGGAGGAGCTGAACGCGTTCCTCGCCGAGGCGGAGACCCTGCCGCTGGAGGACTTCCCCGGGTACAAGGGCACCACGCCCGCACAGTCCCGCGAGACGCTGCTCGCGGGCGGCTACTTCCTGCGCGCTTGGAACCGCATGGCGCTCAAGCGCCAGCGGCCCGCGGAGGACGACATCGAGCGCGGCCTCCAGTCGCTGGAGAAGCTGGGCATCGAGAACGAGCTGACGTGGTGGGGCTGGGCCTTCATCCACTTCCGCCGCGAGCGCTACGAGGAGTCCGCGAAGTACCTCGACAAGCTGGCCGCCAGCCCGTACCTCGACGCGAAGGAGCAGCAGGAGGTGAGGGCCAGCGCCGAGGAGATGCGCAAGCACGGTGACGAGCTGCCCATCTTCCTGCAGGCCCGCGCCGCCGTCATCCTGGGGCAGGCGCTCATCGCCCGGGCCGGCGGGCCGGAGAAGCTCCTCGCCACCGTGCTGGGCCCGGAGCGGGCGAAGCAGGTCTACGCGCCCATCGCCTGGATGGACCGGGTGCGGCAGGGCGTGGGTGGCCTCTCCGCGGACACCGTGGCGCGCGGGGCAGGGGACACGCTGGAGGTGGCGAAGCAGGCGGGCGGGAAGGGCCTCGAGGCCGCGAAGGAAGTGGGCGGGAAGGGGTTCGAGGCGCTGAAGCAGAAGCTGGGCGGGGGTTCGGGAACCACGACGGCCGAGCCCGCGCCGCAGTAGGCTCCGGGTCCATCGATATGAGCCCTGCGAAGAAGACCGTGGTGAAGAAGGCCCCCGCGAAGAACGCCGTGGCGAAGGCGCCCGCCGTCGAGCTCCCCATCCTGCCGTTCGAGAGTCCCAAGGCCTGGGAGACCTGGCTCGCCAAGCACCACGCGTCGTCTCGAGGGGTGTGGCTGAAGCTGGGCAAGAAGGGGACGGGCATCGCGTCGGTCACCTACCCTGAGGCGCTCGACGTGGCGCTGGCGTGGGGGTGGATCGACGGGCAGAAGGGCAGCTTCGACGACGCGTGGTGGCTCCAGAAGTTCACGCCGCGCGGCGCCCGGAGCGTCTGGTCCAAGATCAACCGCGACAAGGTGGCGGCGCTCATCGCCGCGGGGAAGATGCAGCCGCCGGGGCTCGCGGTGGTGGAGAGCGCGAAGCAGGACGGGCGCTGGGATGCGGCCTACGACTCGCCGAGCAAGGTGGTCGTCCCCGACGACCTCAAGGCGGCCCTGGATGCCAACCCGCGCGCGGCCGCGTACTTCGCCACGCTGAACTCGGCCAACCGCTACGCCATCCTGTGGCGGGTCCACACCGCGAAGAAGGCGGAGACGCGGGCCCGGCGCATCGCCCAGTTCGTGGAGATGCTCGCCCGCCACGAGAGCCTCCACGCCTGAGGCACGACGGCGCTCAGGCCGTGGTCTTCCGGAAGCGGTGCGCGGCCACCGACATCACCATGAACCCGAAGAGCGCGAGCAGCGCCAACTGGGGCCACAAGTCCATCAGGCCCGCGCTCTTGAGCAGCACGCCGCGCAGCACCTCCACGTAGTAGCGGACCGGGTTGAGCCAGGTGACCCAGGCCAGCCAGTCCGGCATGGCCCGCACCGGCGTCATCACGCCCGACAGCAGCACCGCCGGCAGCAGGAAGAGGAAGCCTCCGACGAAGGCCTGCTGCTGGGTGCGGCTCATGGTGGCGATGAGCAGCCCCACGCCCAGCGTGGACAGCACGTAGAGCAGGGTGGCCAGCGCCACCAGCGCCAGGCTCCCGCGCAGCGGCACGCCGAACACCCACGCGCCCACGCTCAGCGCCAGCCCCACGTCCACCAGCCCCACCAGCACGAAGGGCGTCACCTTGCCCGCCATCAGCACCCCGGGCCGCAGCGGCGTCACCTGGAGCTGCTCCAGCGTGCCGCTCTCCCGCTCGCGGGCCAGGCCCATGGCCATGATGATGGTGGTGACGATGAGCAGCAGCATCGCCGCGATGCCCGGCACCACGTACACCGACGTGGACAGCTCCGGGTTGTAGAGGACGCGAGGCACCAGCTCCACCGGCGGGCGGGGCGGCGTCTCGCCCCGGGCGCCGGCCTGGGCCTGGAGGGACTGCAGGGCCCGCTGCGCCGCGTGCCGCGCCACCGCGTCCGCCGCCACGCCCGAGCGCACCGGGTCGGAGCCATCCACCAGCGCCTGCACCCGCGCGCCGCTGCCCCGCAGCACGTCCTCCTCGAAGTCCGGGGGGAAGACCAGCGCGACGGAGGCCTGGCCCTGTTCCACCAGCGCCTCCGCGGCGCGCTCGTCGCGCAGCTCCGCCTTCAGGTCCAGCGTGTCGCCGGCCAGCAGCGTGCGCGCATGCTCTCGGCTCTCCACCGAGTTGTCCCGGTCCACCACCGCCGTGGGCACGTGGCGCACGTCGAAGTTCACCGCGAAGCCCAGCACGAAGAGCTGGATGAGCGGCACCAGGGTGAGCAGCGCCATCACGCGCTTGTCGCGCGCCGTCTGGCGCACCTCCTTCACCACCACCGCGCGGTACTGCACCATCAGCGGATGCATGCTCCCGGCCCTCCCTTCAGTCCAGCCGCCGCTGGAAGCGGCGCGTGGCCACCGTCAGCATCAAGGCCGCGAACAGCGTCAGCGCCACCAGCTGCGGCCACAGCACGTCCAGGCCGTTGCCCCGCAGCAGCACCCCGCGCAGCGTGGCCACGAAGTAGCGCGCGGGAATCAGCGTGCTGATGACCCGCAGCGGCAGGGGCAGGTTCTCCAACGGGAAGATGAAGCCCGACAGCAGCATGGACGGCAGCACGGACGTCATCGTCGCCACCTGCGTGGCCACCACCTGGTTGCGCGTCACCACGGAGATGAGCAGCCCCTGGCCCAGCATGCCCACCAGGAACAGCAGCGCTCCCAGCCCCAGCGCCACCAGGCTGCCCCGCACCGGCACGGCGAAGACCCACGCGCCCACCGTCAGCACCAGGAGCACCTGGAGCAGGCCGATGCCCAGGTACGGCAGCAGCTTGCCGACGACAATCTCCAGCCGTCCTACCGGCGTGGCGAAGAGCTGCTCCATGGAGCCGCGCTCCCACTCGCGCGCGACAGTCAGGGCGGTGATGAGCACCGCGACGATGGCCAGCAGGTACGCCGCCAGCCCCGGCACCAGGAACAGCGCCGAGCGCCCCTCCGGGTTGAACAGCGTGCGCAGGCTCACCTCCAGCGGCGGCGCCCGCACCTCACCGCCCGCGAGCTTCCGTCCCGCCGCGTCCACCAGCGCCTGGGCCTTGGCCAGCGCCTGCGTGGCCGTATTCCCATCCGAGCCGTCCACCAGCAGCTGCACCCGGGCTCCGCCGCGCGCCACGTCCTCGGCGAAGCCCCGGGGCACCACCAGCACGGCGATGGCGCGTCCCCGGCGCAGCTCCCGCTGGGCCTCCTCCGGGGAGGTGCCCTCCCACTCCTGGATGAACTCCTCGGAGGCCGTCACGTGGCGCACCAGCTCCCGCGACTGCTCCGTCCGGTCCTGGTCCACCACGGCCAGGCCCAGGTGGTCCACGTCGAAGCTGATGCCGAAGCCGAACAGCACCAGCAGCAGCACCGGCATGGCCAGCGCCAGGTAGAGCGTCCGGATGTCCCGGCGGATGTGCAGCACCTCCTTGCCCGCCATGGCGAGGATGCGTCCCAGCGTGCGACCCGCGTGTGAAGAAGCCATGGCGCGTCAGTCCTCCCCTCGCTGCGCCCCGGCGGTGAGCGCCAGGAAGACGTCGTCCAGCGTGGGCGCGGACTCCTCCGTCTCCAGTGGGTCCACGCCGCGCGCCTTCAGCCAGCGGGCCAGCACGTCCACGGGCAGCCGCTCCGGGTCCACCCGCACCGTGGCGCCCGAGCCGAACCGGCTCACGTCCAGCACCCCCGGCTCGCCGCGCAGCGCGTCCAGCGCCGGTGCCAGGTGGGGGCCGCGCACCTCCAGCACCCGGCCGGGCGCGTGCGTGCGCTTCAGCCCGTCGGGGGTGTCCAGCGCCACCAGCCGCCCGTCCACCATGATGCCGATGCGCGCGCAGTACTCCGCCTCGTCCATGTAGTGCGTGGTGACGAAGACGGTGGTGCCTCCCGCCGCCAGCTCGCGGATGAGCGCCCAGAAGGAGCGGCGCTGCACCGGGTCCACGCCCGCGGTGGGCTCGTCCAGGAAGACGATGCGCGGCCGGTGCAGCACCGCGCTGGCCAGCGCCACGCGCTGCTGCATGCCTCCGGGCAGCGCGCCCGTCACCTCGTCCTGGATGGAGGTGAGCTGCATGCGCTCCAGCATCTCGCCGATGCGGCGCTCCAGCTCCAGGCCATGCGCGCCGTACGCCGAGGCGAAGAACTCCAGGTTCGCCCGGACGGTCAGGTCCAGGTACAGGGAGAATTTCTGGGACATGTAGCCGATGCCGGCCTTCACGCGCTCCGGCTCGGAGCCCACGTCATGGCCCGCCACCCGTGCGTGGCCTCCCGTGGGCTTCAGCAGCCCGCACAGCATGCGGATGGTGGTGGACTTGCCGGCGCCATTCGCGCCCAGGTAGCCGAAGATCTCCCCGGCCCCCACGGTGAAGCTCACGTCGTTCACCGCGGTGAAGGCGCCGAAGCGCCGCGTCAGGTGCTCCACCTCGATGGCGGTGCTCATGCGGCCCTCCCGCCGGTGCGCTTCTCCACGAGGGCCAGGAACACCGCCTCGAAGTTGGAGGCCGCCGCGCCGTGCTCGCGGGCCAGGGCGCGCGGGTCGCCCTCCGCGATGAGCTCGCCCGCGTAGAGCAGCCCCACGCGGTGGCAGCGCGCGGCCTCGTCCATGTACGGGGTGGAAACCACCAGCGTCATGCCGTCATGGACCAGCGTGTACAGCAGCTCCCACAGCTCGCGGCGGCTCACCGGGTCCACGCCGTTGGTGGGCTCGTCCAGCAGCAGCACGCGCGGCCGGTGCAGCAGCGCGCACGCCAGCGCCAGCTTCTTGTACATGCCGCCGGAGAGCGCATCCGCCCGCCGCTCCGTGAAGCGCCCCAGCCGGGTGATGTCCAGCAGCCGCTCCCGCCGCTGCGTGAAGTCCTCGCGCGACAGGCCGAACAGGCGCGAGAAGAAGTGGAGGTTCTCATCCACGCTCAGGTCGCCGTAGAGCGTGTTCCGCTGGGGCACCAGGCCCAGGCCCTCGCGCACCGTGGAGCGCGGGTTGGCCGGATTCTCCCCCAGCATCCGCACCTGGCCTCCGTCCGGGCGCAGCAGTCCCGCCATGAGGCGGATGGCCGTCGTCTTGCCCGCGCCGTCCGGGCCCACCAGGCCGTACACCTCGCCCCGGCCCACCGCCAGCGACACGCCCTTCAGGGCCCGCGTGGCGCCGAAGCTCCGGCGCACGTCCTCCAGCGCCACGTCCGCTCCGGTGTCCTCCGGGGGCGCCGCGCTCATGGCCGCTGCTCCGCCACCGCCGCCCCCTCCGGGGCGCCCAGGGAGATGTCCACCGGCATGCCCGGCAGCAGCAGCCCGTCCGGCGCTTCGATGTGCACCTCAATGGGGTAGACGAGCCTGTCCCTGTCGCTGCGCGTCTGCACGTTGCGGGGCGTGAAGGCGGCCTCGCGGGCGACGGTGACGACTCGGGCGGCGAAGGTGCGGTCGGGGTACGCGTCCGCGCGCACCGTGGCCGGCTGCCCGGGGTGCGCGGCGGCCAGCTCCGCATTGGGCAGGTAGAAGGTCGCCTTGGGCCGGCGCGTGTCCACCAGCCGCGCCACCACCGCGCCCGGCAGGGCCAGCTCGCCCGGCTCCAGCGCCAGCGTCTCCACCGAGCCGGCCATGGGGGCGCGCAGCTCGCACTCCGCCACGGACACGCGGGCGCGGCGCAGCATGGCCTCGGCCGCCTCGATGGCGCGCACGGCGGCCTCCGCCTGCTGCTCGCTGGAGCGCACCTGCTCGGTGGCGGCGCGGGCCTGCCGCGTGGCGGCGGTGCTGGCATGGCGGGCGGCCTCGAGCTGCTGCTCCAGCGACGCGGCCTGCGCCTGCGCCTGGTCCAGCGCCGCCTCCGTGGTCGCTCCGCCCATCTGCCGCAGGCGCTCCGCCTGGCGCTTCGCGAGGCCCTGCTGATCCGCCAGCGAGGCAATCTGCGCCTGGCTGCCCGCGGCCTGCGACGTCACGGCCTCGCTGCTGCGCCCCGCCGCCAGGGCCGCGGCCTTCGCGGCGTCCGCCTGGGCTCGGGCCATGGCCAGCCGCGCCTCCGTCTCCGCGAGGTTCGCCTCCGGCTCCGTGCAGTCCAGGGTGACGAGCAGCGCGCCCTTGTCCACCCGGGCGCCTTCCTCCACGTGCCGCGCCATCACCCGCGCATTGAGCCGGGCGCGCACGTCCACCACCGTGCCCTCCACCACGCCCGAGCCGCCCGGCGGCCCCTCCGCCGCCCGGCGGTCCTTCAGGATGCGGAACCCGAGCAGGGCGCCGAGCACTCCCACCAGGACCCCGAACAGCACGACCGCACGTCGCATGGACTTTCCCCTTTTGCCGCGGCAGGTCCCGCGGAGACATGGAGCGCCATGGCAAGGTCCATGCCGTTCACCTCCCAGGCGGCACCCCGCGTCCGGGTGCCGGAAGCCCGTGCGATACCCCCGCCGGAAATCCGGCACCCCCTGCCGGAAGGCCGGCGGAGCCCCGGCTGCTCCCCGCTGGCGGCCGTCGCACCCGCCAGGCCGCCACCCCTCCCCTGGGAAGCTGCGCACGCCGCGGCCATGAGGCCTTCTTCAGAGGGGAGCAGGGCTTTCGTCACGGCTTCTTCATCCTTCTTCACGGGCTCGTCCGAGGGAGGGCGTGGCACCTTGCGCACGGCTTCATCCCTGAAGGAGGGAGAGGCCCGGCGGCGGTCCGCGCCGATGGCATCACCATTGCTCAGCGAGTCGTGCGTCACATCCCGTGCGCACCCGAGGAAGGGGAAGAAGCCCCCATGCTGCTCGACATGTACCTGTTCTTCTGTCTGCCGTTCCCGAGCGCCCCGCGCGCCGCATCCAAGGCGGCGCCACGCTCGCGAAGCGGCTCTGCGCGCAGGGGCAGCAAGTCGGCGGGCACCCGCGCCGCACCCCGGCGGGCCACCAAGGTCGTGCCGCGGGAGCCTGGCCGCAAGGCCGGTGGGGCTCGCGGCGCGGGCGGGCAGGGTGCCAGGGGTGAGGAAACCAAGAAGCGCGTGCGCCGGCCCGCGCTTCGGGTCATCGAGGGCGGCCGGGCCGGCATACCATGAGCCCGGAGGCGTGAGCGGAAGGGGACGTGCGGATGGACTCGCGGACGCAGCGCAGCTTCAAGGACATCCAGGCCAAGCACCTGGGGCGCATCTTCGGCATCATCGTGCGGGTGCGCGCGTTCGCGGGGCCGAAGCTGCTGCTGGTGCTGACGGGAACGGCGCTGTTGGACCCGGCGCCCTGGCGGCTGGCCTGGATGGGGACGGTGACGGTGTGCGCCCTCACGTTCTTCTACTACGAGCTGCGCCGCTACAACCGCGAGGGGCTGACGAAGCGCACCGTGCCCTTCAACATCTTCGTAGGCGTGCTGTTCCAGCAGTGCCTGGTGGTGGGGACGGGAGGGCTCGCCAGTCCGCTGCTGCCGGTGGTCCTCCCGCTCGCATACATGGGCGCCACCGTCCTTCCCTGGAAGCACCAGCTGTGGGTGATGGCCACGGAGCTCCTGGCGCTCACGGTCATGGCCATGCTCCAGCTCCTGGGCTGGTTGCCGCACCTGCCCCTGCCCTTCATGGGGACTCCGGCCCAGGGGCTGCTCATCGCGGTGGCGGTGACGATGGCGCTGCTCATCATCCTGTCCAACGTGATGGGCATCGGCATACGCAACACCTTCGACGACATGCTGCGGGAGGCGCTCGCGCAGCGGGACGAGCTGCTGGCCACGCACCGCACCTACTCGCGCGTGCTGGAGTCCATGTCCGCGGAGATTGCCCACGAGCTGAAGAACCCGCTGGCCACCGTGAAGGGGCTCACCCAGCTCATGGTGCGGGAGGCCGGCCGCGCGCAGCCCACCGAGCGGCTGGAGGTGCTGTCCAGCGAGGTGGTGCGCATGCAGGGCATCCTGGAGGAGTTCCTCAACTTCTCCCGGCCGCTCGTCCCCCTGTCGGTCAGCGAGGTGGACCTGACGGCGCTGTGCGACGAGGCGCTCGTGCTGCACGAGGGGCTGGCCCATGAGCGCGGCGTCCGGCTCGCGCGGGAGGCAGAGAGCTCCATCCACGCGAGGTGTGACCCGCGCAAGGTGAAGCAGGTGCTGATGAACCTGCTCCACAACGCCATCGAGGCCAGCCCTCGCGGTGGCCTGGTGACACTGGCGCTGGAGTCCACCTCCACGGGGGAGGTCCGGGTGTTCGTCCGCGACGAGGGCTCCGGGCTGCCGCCGGAGGTGGCCGGGCGCGTCTTCGAGGCGGGCGTCACCACCAAGGCGAAGGGCTCCGGGCTGGGGCTGACGGTGGCGCGCGCGCTGGCGCGCCAGCACGGGGGCGAGCTGACGCTGGCGAACGCACCTTCCCGCGGCTGCGTGGCGGAGCTGCTGCTGCCGCGCGAGCTGCCCGCGGACACGCTGGGCCCCGTGCACGGGCGCGAGGTGGCCCATGGCTAGGGCAGGGGACGCGGAGGCACCGCAGCCCGGCAACGTGCTGGTGGTGGACGACGACGCGGGCGTGCGCTTCACGCTGCGCGAGACGCTGCGCAGCCTGCCGGGCGTGACGGTGGACGTGGCGGAGGACGGCGAGGTCGCGCTGCAGAAGCTGGCCACGAAGCCCTACGAGCTGGTCATCACCGACCTGCGCATGCCGCGCCTGGACGGGCTGGAGCTGGTGAAGCGGGTGCAGGGCCAGCCCGGGGCCCCGCGCATCATCGTCGTCACCGCGCACGGCTCCGAGCGCTTCGCGGTGGAGGCGATGAAGGCGGGGGCGTACGACTACTTCCGCAAGCCATTCGACGTGGACGAGCTGCTGGCCGTCGTCTCCCGCGCGCTGGAGGCGGTGCGGCTGCGCGATGAGAACGAGCGGCTGGCCGGCGAGCTCAACCTGTCCCGCTCGCTCGTCTTTGCCTCGGAGCCCATGCGCCGGCTGGCGCAGCTCGTCCAGCGCGCGGGCTCGCGGGACGTGACGGTGCTCATCACCGGGGAGAGCGGCACCGGCAAGGAGCGGGTGGCGGAGGCGCTGGTCCGCGCGTCGCCCCGCGCCGCCGGGCCCTACCTGCGCTTCAACTGCGCGGCGCTCACCGAGGAGCTGGCGGAGGCGGAGCTGTTCGGCCACTCGAAGGGGGCCTTCACCGGCGCGCACCGCGTGCGCCAGGGCCTGTTCCGCGAGGCGGACGGCGGCACGCTGCTGCTGGACGAGGTGGGCGAGCTGGCCCCGCCGCTCCAGGCCAAGCTGCTGCGCGTGCTGCAGGAGGGCGAGGTGCGGCCGGTGGGCGAGGACCGGCCCGTGAAGGTGGACGTGCGCATCCTCGCCGCCACGCACCGGGACTTGCGCCGCCGGGCCGCGGAGGGGACGTTCCGCGAGGACCTCTACTACCGCCTCAACGTGGTGCAGCTGCGAGTGCCGCCGCTGCGCGAGCGTCCCGAGGACATCCCGGTGCTGGCGCGCATGTTCCTGGACCGCTTCAGCGACCGCTTCCACACGGGGCCGCTCAAGGTGCCTCCGGGCTTCTTCGAGAAGCTCCGCGCGCTGCCCTGGCCCGGCAACGTGCGCGAGCTGGAGAACACCCTGGAGAGCCTGGTGGCCCTCTCCAGCGAAGGCGAGCTGGACCTGGGGCTGCTGCCGGCACCGGACCCGGAGGGCGGCGCTCCAACGGCCGTCGTCTCCCCGGCGGGGGCGGCGGGCGGCGAGGCTCCGGAAGGCGCGGGCCTCAAGGAGCGCGTGGAGGCGTACGAGCGTGGCCTCATCCTGGACGCCCTGCGCATCGCCGGGGGCAACCGCAGCGAGGCCTCGCGCCGGCTGGGCATCGGCCGCGCCACGCTGCACGACAAGCTGCGCAAGTACGGCCTGGACGGAGGCCCGGAGGAAGGCGGGGAGGGGCGGGGCTGAGACGGCTGGTGCGAGCACCGGACGCTGGCATCGGGGCTCGGAATGACGGAGTGTTTCCTTCCCGTCAGAGCACCCGGAAAGCCCGCGGATGATCCGCGGGATGTGGCCCGGGAGCAGCCATCCTTGCCCCAGTGTCCGAGCCCCGCACCCCAGCTTCCTCCGCGACCCCCAGTGCCGCCTCCGCTCCGGGGGAGGCGAGCCTCCTGCTGGTCGACGACCTTCCGTCGAACCTCTTCGCGCTGGAGTGCATCCTCGCGCCCATGGGGCACCGGCTGGTGCGCGCCTCGTCCGGGCAGGAGGCCCTCCGCAAGGTCCTCACCGACGACTTCGCCGCCATCCTCCTGGACCTGCGCCTGGGGGACATGAGCGGCCTCGACGTCCTCGCGCTGCTGCGTGAGCGGGAGCGCACCCGGCGCACCCCGGTGCTCCTGCTCACGGCCTCGGATGGCGATGACCCGGAGATGCTCAAGGCGTATGCCCGGGGCTCGGTGGACTACCAGCGCAAGCCCCTGGTGTCGGAGCTGCTCCGGGCCCGGGTGTCCCTGTACGTGGAGCTGTTCTTCGCCCGCGATGCCGTGCGGCGACAGGAGCTCCGCGTGCGGGAGCTGTCCACCCAGCTCCAGGTGGCCCAGCGCGAGCTGGAGGCGCTCCGCGAGCCCGTGACGCAGCCCCCTCCGGAAGCGCCAGAGCGGCAATAGGGCGCTTCACGCGGCGCGGCGTAGCGGCCGTTGCGCGGATTCAGGGAACAAAGGTGCGCGGCCCGCGTTGGGGGCGCCGCGGCGCAATGCCTTCCAGCACCGCCCGTCTTCTCCCAGAATGTCGCCCTCTCCTCCAGGAGCGTGCATGCACTCCGTGTCCCGCAGCCTCGCGGCACTCCTGCTGTTCTCCCTCTCCAGTCCCAGCTGGGCCCAGGCCACCCCCCCGAAGCTCCCGTACGGCCGGTCCGAAGCGCGGACGGAGCGCATCCGCACGCAGTTCACCAAGTTCGAGTACCGCATCCCCATGCGGGACGGCACGCGGCTGTTCACCTCCGTGTACGTCCCCGCCGACGCCTCGCCGGGCAAGCGCTACCCCATCCTGCTGGTGCGCACGCCCTACACCGTCGCGCCGTATGGCGTGGACCGGTACCCGCCCGAGCTCGGGCCCACCGAGGCCTTCGAGAAGGAGGGCTTCATCTTCGCCTTCCAGGACGTGCGCGGCCGCCACATGTCCGAGGGCGAGTTCGTCAACGTCCGCCCGCACAACCCGAAGAAGGCCGGGCCGAAGGACATCGACGAGAGCACCGACACGTACGACACCATCGACTGGCTGCTCAAGCGCGTGGCGAACCACAACGGCCGCGTGGGGCAGTGGGGCATCTCCTACCCCGGCTTCTACACGTCGGCGGGCGCCATCGACTCGCACCCCGCGCTCAAGGCGGTGTCGCCGCAGGCCCCCATCGCCGACTGGTTCTGGGACGACATGCACCGGCACGGCGCGTTCAACCTGGCGCTGACGTTCAACTTCTTCGCGGCGTTCGGCAAGCCCCGCCCCCTGCCCACCGACAACGAGGAGTGGAAGCCCTTCGAGCACGGCACCCCGGACGGGTACGAGTTCTTCCTGGACCTGGGCCCGCTGCGCAACGCGAACGAGACGCACTTCAAGGGGGAGGTGGGCTTCTGGAACGAAGTCGCCGCGCACCCCAACTACGACAGCTTCTGGCAGGCGCGGAACATCCTGCCGCACCTGAAGAACATCAAGGCGGCGGTGCTGACGGTGGGCGGCTGGTACGACACGGAGGACCTGTACGGGCCGCTGCGCACGTACGCCTCCATCGAGAAGCAGAACCCGGGCATCTCCAACACCCTCATCATGGGCCCCTGGCCGCACGGCGGCTGGGACAGCACCGAGGGCTCCGAGCTGGGGGACGCGCAGTTCGGCTTCAAGACGAGCGAGACGTACCAGGACCTGTCGCTGAGCTTCTTCAAGCACCACCTCAAGGGCGGGGAGAAGGCGGAGCTGCCGGAGGCGCTGGTGTTCGAGACGGGCGCCAACCGCTGGCGGCGCTTCGACACGTGGCCGCCCAAGGGCCTGAAGGAGACGCGGCTGTACTTCCACCCGAAGGGCGGCCTGTCGCGCCAGGCCCCCAAGGATGCGGCGGTGTCCTTCGCCGAGTACGTGAGCGACCCGGCCCGGCCGGTGCCGTACACGCAGGAGCTGAATGCGGGCTGGAGCCGGAACTACATGACGGAGGACCAGCGCTTCGCGTCGCGCCGGCCGGACGTGCTGGTGTTCGAGACGGAGCCGCTGGAGCGCGACCTGACGCTGGCGGGCCCGCTGGAGGCGGAGCTGTGGGTGTCCACCACCGGCACCGACGCGGACTGGGTGGTGAAGCTGGTGGACGTGAACCCCGGCAAGACGCGCGGGTGGACGAAGGCGGACGAGGAGGCAGGGAAGCGGAACCGGGGCGGCCAGCAGACGCTGGTGCGCGGTGAGCCGTTCCGCGGCCGCTTCCGCGACAGCTACAGCGAGCCCAAGCCCTTCAAGGCCGGTGAGGTGACGAAGGTGCGCTTCGTCATCAACGACGTGTTCCACACGTTCCAGCGCGGTCACAGGGTGATGATCCAGGTCCAGTCGAGCTGGTTCCCGTTCATCGACCGCAACCCGCAGACCTACGTCCCCAACATCTTCGAGGCGAAGGAGGAGCACTTCACGCGGGCGTTCCATCGCGTGTACCACTCGGCGGCGCACCCCAGCGCCATCAAGGTGGGCGTGCTGCCCTCCGCGGACGAGTAGCGCCCGGACGTTCCGGGCGCGACACCGCGCCCGCGCCCCCGGGCAGATTCCCGGGGGTACCTGTTACGCTGCACCTGCCACGACGTAACGCGAGGGATGGGGAGGGACATGACCGGCACGGAGGGGCCCGACAGCGGGCCTGTGCGGCTCGATGGAAGTGAGGGTGAGGGGGGAGGGCAGATCCTCCGCTCGGCGCTGTCGCTGTCGCTCATCACCGGCCGTCCCTTCCACATCACCCGCCTGCGCGAGCGGAGGGATCCACCCGGGCTGCGCCCCCAGCACCTGGCCTGCGTGCGCGGCGCCGAAGCCCTGGGGGGCGGCTCCAGCGAGGGCGCCACCGTGGGTGCGTCCGAGCTCTCCTTCAAGCCGGGCACCGTGAAGGCCGGGGACTACCTCGTGGAGGTGGGCACCGCCGGCAGCACGCCGCTGCTCTTCCAGTGCCTCGTCTACCCGCTGGCCCTGGCCGGTGGCGGGCGGCTCACCCTGCGCGGCGGCACGCACCTGCCGCACAGCCCCAGCTTCCACTACGTCGCCAACGTCTGGCAGCCGGTGGCCCGCGCGTATGGCCTGCCCGTGCAGCTCACCATGCCGCACGCGGGCTTCTACCCGGAGGGCGCGGGGGAGCTCGTCGCCGACGTGGGCGCGCCGCAGGAGCCTCCGCTGCTGGTGGAGCTGCCCGCCCGGGGCATGCTGCGCGAGGTGCGCGTGTCGTCCTTCGTCGGCGGGCTGCCCTTCGGCATCGCCGAGCGCCAGTCCCGCGCCGCCGTGGCCGCCCTGCGCGAGCGGGGCATCCTGGCCGAGGCGGAGAACCGGCCGCTGTCCGTCACCCGCTCGGTGGGCACGGTGACATTCGTGCTCGCCCAGTTCGAGCACACCATCGCCGGCTTCACCGCCCTGGGTGAGCGGGGCCGTCCGGCGGAGGAGGTGGGACGCGAGGCCGGCGAGGCCCTGGCGGCCTTCATGGAGACCGGGGGCGCGCTCGATGAGCACCTCGCCGATCAGATCCTGCTGCCCGCCGCGCTGCTGGCCGCGGGACGCCTGGGCCCGGCCACGCCCGGCACCACGCGCTTCACGGCGGCGCGCATCACCGACCACCTCACCACGCACGCCCGCGTCGTCGAGCGCTTCCTTCCCGTGCACGTCAGCGTGGATGCGGGTGGCGCCGTCGAGGTCCGCCCGCGCTGACGGTCAATGCCCGGGGACCCGGGGAGGCTCAGGCCGCCTCGTCGTCTTCGCGGTGGGCGCCGACGGTGTTGGCGCCGGAGATGTCCTTGGTGGTGTTCCGGTAGGCGCGGATGGCGAAGGGCACCGTCCCGAGGAACACGAGGCCGGCGAGGCCCACGGCCATCCACGGGAAGGGCTTCTGCTTCACCTGGATGTCCTTGCCATAGGAGTTGAGGTTGTTGCCCATGGCGCGCTGCTTGGCTTCCTCCCGCTCTTCGGGAGTCATCTCACGCGGGGCCTGGAACTCCTGCACCTGCTTCCGGGGCTGGGCCAGCGCGGCACCGCCCGAGGTCAGGGCGAGAACGAGAACGAGCCGGGGGAGGACGTAGCGCATGGGCGCGGAGGCTAACACGAGCCAACGCACCGGAAGAACAAGGCTTGCACCCGGAAGAGGCCTCCAGTACGGCCCGGAGACCCACATTTCCTTCCAGGACTGGACGCCATGCTGCGCCTGCCCTTCATCGCCCTCGTCAACCTCCTCATCCTCCTGCGCACCCTGCTGGGGGCGCCCTTCCGGCTGCTCGGGGCGCGCCACCGGCCCGCCTACGTGCGCTTCCGGCTGACGGGGAACCCGCCGTACCGGGAGCAGCGCCAGCCCCGGTTCCAGCTCGGGGGCAGCAGCCGTCCGGAGCCGGCCGCCGTGACGTCGCTGGAGCGCTTCCGGGAGTCCTTGAGGCTGCTGGCGAAGGACGCCCGGGTGAAGGGCATCCTGCTGGAGCTGGAGGACCTGGAGGTGACGGCGGCCCGGCGGGACGCGCTGCTGGCGGTGCTGGCGGAGTTCCGGGCGGCGGGCAAGCGGGTGGTGACCTGGGCGGTGAGCGTGGGGACGGACGCGTACCCGGTCATGTGCGCGGCGGACGAGGTGCTGCTGGCCCCCATGGGGCGGGTGGAGCTGACGGGCTACGTGGCCGAGGCGTCGGCCCTCGGGGATGCGCTGAGCCGGGTGGGCATCCATGCCCACTTCGTGCGGCGGGGTGACTACAAGACGGCGCCGGAGCTGTGGACGCACAAGGCCGTGTCCGACATCCAGGCCAAGACGGTGGAGACCTTCCTGGACGAGCGGTACGCGGACCTGGTGGACGCGGTGGCGCGGGGACGGCGCAAGACGCCGGAGGAGGTGAAGGCGCTCATCGACCAGGGGCCCTACAGCGCGAAGCGGGCGGTGGACGCAGGGCTGGCGGATGCGCTGGTCAGCGAGACGGACCTGCCGGTGCACCTGGGGCTGGTGAAGGCGGAGGAGGGCGAGGAGGAGACGGAGCTGGAGCCGATGTCCACGTACCTGGAGACGCTGCCCTTCCCGCCGGTCCGCTGGAGGCCGCTGCGGCGGCGGCCGAGGCTGGCGATGATTCCCATCTCCGGCCTCATCACCCAGGGACGGGGCGGGGGTGCCGGGAGGTTCGCGACGTCGGAGACGGTGGTGAAGGCCCTGCGCGCGGCGGGCAGGGACAGGCGCTCGAAGGCGGTGGTGCTCCACATCAGCAGCCCGGGAGGCGTGGCGCTGGCGTCGGAGCAGATCCTCGAGGTGGTGCAGCGGGTGGCGCGCAAGAAGCCGGTCATCGCGTTCATGGACCAGGTGTGCGCCAGCGCCGGCTACATGGTGGCGGTGGGGGCGAAGGAGATCTGGTCGACGCCGCATGCGGTGGTGGGCTCGATTGGCGTGTTCGCGGGCAAGTTCGAGGCGTCGGTGCTGCTGGAGCGGGTGGGGGTGCACCGGAAGCTGATTGCGAGAGGGGAGAACGCGGGCGTGTTCTCGAACTCGCGGGGCTTCACGCCGCACGAGCGGGCCTCGCTGGAGGCGGACATCGAGGAGATGTACCAGGCCTTCCTGGGGCACGTGGCGAAGGCGCGGGGGCGGACGACGGAGGAGATCCACGCGCTGGCGGAGGGCCGGGTGTACTCGGGGATGCGCGCGAAGGACCTGGGCCTGGTGGACCGGCTGGGCGGCTTCGAGGAGGCGTGCCGCCACGCGCTGGGGCTGGCGAAGGTGTCCGCGGAGCACTTCGAGCTCAAGACCTTCGGTGCGCCGGTGCAGCGGTTCAATCTCTTGAAGCTGCTGATGAGCACGGCGCGGGCACAGGTGTATGCGCTGTGCCCCGTGTCGTGGAGCCTGGGAGGCGGCCTGGGCACGGAGGAATTCGACGTGCCGGTGGCCTGGAGGACGTGGCTGAGCGGGCTCCTGGCGGAGCTGAAGGAACCCGAGGGCGGCGGGTAATGGGCGCGTAGCGAGCCGTCATGAAGAGGATGGGCAAGTCCCTTGCGGCACGCTCCCCCCGCGTGTGAGCTTGCGCCCATGTATATCCGCCACCTCAAGGTCGAGCATCTGAAGCGGCTTGCGGCCTTTGAACTCGACTTCACGCATCGCGGTGCGCCGCGCATGTGGACGGTGATGATTGGCGAGAACGGGACGGCAAAGACAACGCTGCTCCAGGCGATAGCGCTGGCGGCGGCGGGCTTCAGGGAGGTCAGCGGTCTCGCGGGGTCGGCGGTGAAGCATCTGCGTGATCGGCGCTACGAAGCGCCCATGCTCATTGACGCGGCGTTCGCGTTCGGCCCCCAGTCGCGCAAGGGCGGCAAGACGATCCACCCGCACATGCCGTCCGCGAGCGAGCACAAGCCGGCGGAGCTGATGCTCCAGTCCCTCGTGCGCCTTGATGCAGGCGCGACCTCGCTTGAAGCAGCCGCCTTCTACGACAAGCAGAAGAAGCTGCGCGCGGACCCCCTCGCGGAGGCCCGGTCCCTGAACACGCCGCTCTGGTTCGTGGCGGGCTACGGCATCTCGCGGGCGCTGCCTGATGCGAATGAGATTCCCGCTCTGGCTCGCCCATCCATCGAACGGCTGGAGCCTCTGTTCCGGCAGCAGCGGCTTGCCTCCACCGGCTTCGCGAATCACTTCCTAGAGAAGGACCGGAGGGAGGGACGCAGGCTCGGGGAGACCTCCCGGCGCTTCAGCCGGATGTTGAATCAAGCCGTCAAGCTCGGAGGGGATGACCTCTTTCCCGGCCTCGCACGTCTCGAGCTGCGCGGGCAGGGCGGAGCCCGGTCGAGCACCGCGCTCATCGAGAGCGACCGCTTCTACCAGGTGATGGCCAAGGGGCAGGATCCGGTGGCAATCGCGGGAGTAGCACTCTCCCATGGGTACCAATCAACCTTTGCGTGGATCGCGGACCTCATTGGCCATGTGCTGCTCGAATCGAGCGCAGAGTCCACCACGACCGAAATGGAGGGGCTCGTGCTGGTTGACGAGATCGACCTCTATCTGCACCCGACCTGGCAGGCGCGCTTCATTCCCGCCCTGCGACGGGTGTTCCCCCGCCTTCAATTCGTCGCGACGACGCACTCGCCCGTCGTGCTCTCGACGCTGGCTCCGCACGAGGTCATCCGGCTCACCGTCGACGAGCAGACCGGCGACATCGTCCAAGGCGGCTGGGCGCGCGGCGGCGGGCAGTTCCGTCCCGGCATCCAGGACGCCGGGCACCAGCCTGACCCACGAATCATGACCGGAGGGGAGCTCTACAGGACCTGGTTCGGGCTTGAAGGCGTCACGCCCAATCCGCTCGGAGAGAAGCTGCGGCGGCTCCAGGTCCTCTCGGTGCATCCGGCTCCGACTTCAGCGCAGAAGAAGGAACTGAGGGAGCTGCGCAGCACGGTACGTAGGGAATTCATCCAACTGCTCGGGACCACCGAAGGAAGAAAGGCCTTCGCGGACATAGAAGCGAGCAACGAGGGCGGGGGAGGCACCCCATGATTCGTATTTCGCGAGGAGACGAACCCAGGGGCCTGAAGAGAGCGACGCCGGGGCGCCTGAAGGACGCGGTCCAGGTGTTCAACACGCACGGGGCGCCGTCGAAGGCCCTTTCGGCGATGCTGGTTGGGTACAACACGAGAGCGACGAAGCTGGCCCTGTACAAGGCCCAACACGAGAAGTGTGCCTGGTGCGAGCGCAATTGTCTGCCTTTACCTGGCACGCACTGAACTATCTGGTGCCCACGGCGTACAGGCGGCTGCACGGGCTCGCCGACCCCACGCGGCCGGGGGCCTAGAGGTGGGTGACATGGCCCTGGGGCGCAGGTGCTTCCTGGATTCGGTCCTGCACTGCTGGTGCGACCCTCCGCTCGTCATGAAGTCGGGAGGCAGTGAATGGTGAAGCTCTCGGAGGCCGAGCGGAGCGGCGTGCTCCGGGCGGTCGAGCGGTGTCGCGAGGACGAGCGCTTCGGGAGGATGGTGCTCCTCAGCTACGTGACGCTGGAGAACATCGACGAGGTGATGGCCCTGGTGCCCGAGCCGTTGCGGGGCCGGTTCCGTGAGTGGATCGACGTCATCGCGGACCATGAGGTCGCCCCGCTGGGGTGGGAGGCGCCCCTGGAGCCAGCCCTTCGTGCCGGGCTGAAGCAGTGGCTCCGGGGAACGGGCGAGCCGCTGCGTCAGCCCCTGCGGATTCCCGGAGGCTGGATGGTCGAGCACCATGAACTCATGCAGTTGGATCCGGTGGGGTTGGCCGAGAACGCCCCTGCCTGGGGCTACTATCTGATCGAGGATCTCCTGCAGCTACGTGAAGTGCGGCGCGACTTCCTCCTCGACGCCGGGTGGTATCCGGATGGGGATCCTGCAGGACGGTTCCGCGCAGTGCTGCTCCAGGGACAGGACTGGGCGCATCCACTTCGGACCCATGAGACGCGCAATCTCGCGGACCTGGTGGCGAGGGTGGAGGAGTGGCTGCTCCGGCCCCAGCCTTGAGGCCGCGAAGCAAGGAAGCACTGAGGTGACGCACGTGGCTGATCGTTACTTCTGCATCCAGTGCGGCGTCGATGGTGACAGGCCCGGTCCGTGCCATGCGTGCCGCGATGGGCGGATTGTCTCCCAGAGGCTCGTCGAGGATGCTCCATTCACACCGCTGCCGCCCCCCGTCCAGCCGCAACGGGACGGGGTGTTCGAAGCGCTCGAGCAGGTGGTCACCCGGCTTCAGGCGAGTGATTTCAACGCGCTGGAGGTGCTGCCGGCCCTGCTCCTCGTCACGGGGCGTGACGGCTTGTGCGCTGGGCGTATGGTCTCCGCCGAGACGCTGTCCTTCGAATGCTCCGAGGGCCGGCGGGAGTACGCCGTGCCGGATGCGCCCCTGCGCCTTGCACGCATTCTCGCCGTGCTGATCGAGGCCCTCGGGGTGGGGCTGAATGGAGGAGCCGAGCTGTTCACCTGCCAGTTGGAGGGGCGGGTCTTCAAGTACTCGGCGGAGATCGCGAACGGGAAGGGCGAGGCGTCGTTCGTCCTCCGGCGGCTTGAGTGGCTGGAGCCCGGGGCGGACCCGATGGGCCGCACCGCCCTGGCCGCGAGGCGCCTCCTGGGAGATTCGCAGGGCCTGTGTGTCGTGGACTGGCACCTGGCGGACGCCCCCGACTCCCGCTACCTCATCGCCCGGGTGCAGGGAGACCGGGGCGAGCTGGTCCGACGCCGGGGTCGCCACGACCAGCGGCGGTTTTCGATGTCGAGGAAGTCGCTGGAGTCGCTCATGGAGTCACTGCGGGCGGCGGGGCTCTTCGAGCTCGAGGACGCGCCGTGGGAAGAGACGGCGACGATGCTGGATGGTCAATACCTGGGCGTCGCCATGAACTGGGGACCCGTGCGCCGCTCGCGGCAATCTGAGAACCCTCAGCCGCACCGGGGGCTGGATGCTATCAATTGGCTCATGGGTGCCTCCGCCCTGTCCCTGCGGCTCAAGTGCTTCTGGGGGACATGGCGATGACCGTGGGCTGTACGCTTGTGGGGGAGTGAAACAACCATGCTGGCGCTGCTGCTCGTAGTGCTGATGGCGGAGGTTCCCGCTCAGCCGCCTCTCGAGGGGATGAAGCTGGATGAAGTCCTGGCTTGCGCGGGTGACCCCACGAAATGCGAGGCCTCGGACTGGGACCTGGCACGAGTGCTGGCGCGTCGCTTCGACACAGCGGTCCTGGCGGCGCGGATTCAGCGCGCATCCAGCACGCAGCGCAGGGTGCTGGCGTTCGCCCTCTACATGAAGCCCAGGAGCCCGGCGGTCATGGGGTTCATGAAGAAGCTGTCCAGCGATGGCGACGAGGAGGTTGCGTATTACGCGCTGAACTACCGGGCCAAGGCGTGTGACCGGGACGCCCTCGCCACGCTGGTCGCGCCCCCGTACGAGGTTCGCGCGGCCTGCGAACAGTGGGCAACCACCGTGTCCCTGGTCGGCCAGTGCCATTACGTGCCCGGGGGTGCCTTCTTGCTGAACTCCCTCGGCCACGCCTGCCTCAACGTCGTCCAGGCCGCGAAGACAGGGCTGCGCGCGCTCTACCCGGACGCGCCCGCCACCTTCGAGTCGGAGAGCCACGAGAAGGAGTACTTCGAGAAGAGGGTGAAGCAGGTGCGGCGATGACCGTGGACGACTGCCTCGAACGCTTCGGGGTGGATACCATGCGGACCAGGCCGAGTACTCCGCGGAGTGACGAGGTGTCGGCGAGGCTACGTCTCGAAGAAGGGCCCCGGGCGGATCAGCAGCGGGTGACGCGCCCACAGCTCCACGGTTCGGCCCTGGAGCCGGCGAATCGTCTGCTCATCCGCATCAGGGATGCGGAACGCGTTGTGGCCCGTCATGAACGTACTGGGCGACGTCACGCGCGCATGGACACCCGCGTGCCGGAGTGCTTCCTCCAGTCTTCTGGAGACGTACGCCTCATGGTCCCGGTCGCCGAGGAGGAGGTCCCCGTCACCGAATCCCCACTTGTTCACCACATCGGCGAGTGGAAGCTCGGATTCAACCATGGCGTCGAAGAACCGCCCGTTTCGCAGGTCGACGCTTCGTCCCAGGGACAACTCCGCGAGCCGCATGCCCAGGAGGCTGGATTCGTCGGGGATATCCGGGACGACCCACAGCAGCCATCCCAGATGCTCTCCGCGAAAAGGGCACGGAGGGAGTGGGTCCAGGAAGGCGGCGCCCGGAAATGCGGCTGCGAGTTCGTCGGTAGTCGCCAGCCGGCAGAGGCCCGTGACTTCGTACGCCGGCTCTCTTAAAGCTCGTGTCCGCGCAACGTCGGAGCGGATCTCCCCCGCAGTCAGGTCGATGTCGTGATGAGGCCGCAGGCGCGCCAGCAGCGCCGCAGGGGCAGGTCGCAGCCCATCCGAGGGTCCACGGAGCTCACTGGCAAAGGAGAAGCCGACAAGGGACATTTTCGCATCCTCAAGTGCGCTGCTTCGGCCCTCCGCCGCCTCCAAAGGGCCTGCTGTCAGGCGCCGTTACTCCAATGGGTCTGCCAGGCCGGGATGGAAGAGAGACGGGGTGCTGAGACATGTCTGGCGTCGATTACGACTTTGTCATCAAGGAAGATCTCCAGTGGGTTCTTCGGCGGTTCATTCGTCGGATGAGGGGGAGATGGCCACGCCTCGTCTGTGGCGCGGACAGGGACGTGTACTCCAGGGATGGCGCGCTGCTGAGCGAGTATCCCGAGTTCTTCGTCGTATCCCGGGACGTCGAGATGCAGGAGCTCACACGCCAGCTCGGCCTGCCTGGGCGGAAGAGTGGGGACTTTTCGTTCTTCGTCATCTCGACCCCCCTCCCGAATGGGGCAACCGATGTCGACCTGGTCGTAGCGGACGCCCGCCCCTTCTGGTTCACCGAGCTCGTCATTGGCTGCTTCTCGGGGGCTGTTCTCGATTGGTATCGACGCAGGAGCCTGTCAACCCTCGTTGCCAGGGGAGGGCTGAGGCGCGGCCTCCATGTCGCCGAGGTGTGTGCCGACCCCGAGTGGATGGAACAAGCGCTTCGCGTCTGTATCGAGCGGCGGTGGCCGGGCGTGGAGACAGGGAGCACGGGAATGTCTACGCCCCCCATTCATGGGGTGGAGGTCTCCTGGACGCGGAGGGTGGCGCTGCAGGCCCAGGATGGGCACCGCGAGTCTCAGGTGGCCGTATTCTTCGGCGCCGCCACGGGTTCATCGTCGGGTGGCTCCTTCGTGGGGGTAGAGCTTCCGAGCACGCCCTCACGGACGTGGCGCAAGGAAGCGCGCGCCGTCCTTGGAGAGGCGGTTGCGATGTGGCACGCAGTCTCGTGGCGAAGCATGAAAAATCCCTTCGTGGCCTATGCGTGTCCACCAGGAACGCCCAGGTTGAACGCGGGAAAGGTGTCCTTCGAGGGGCCGGGATGCCCGGTTCCGGAGCGGAAGGAGGAACTTCCTGTCGAAGTGCCCCGGAAGCTCAGCCCCAGGAAGAAACGGTGAGTGGAGATAGCTATTCGAAAACCTTCCATTCACGCCGATGCCCCCTTCAGTTCACTCTGAAGAGGACAGCGCTGAAGGTGCTACCGTGCGCCCGTCATGAAGCGCACCGCACTCCTCAGCCTCTGCCTGCTGGCCCCCGCTTGCGCCACCACGCCGCGTGAGCCCGTGTCCGTCGCCGAGGCCTATGCTCGGGCCCTGGACGAAGGCCGCCTCCAGGACGCCTACGCCCTCACCAACGGAGGGCCCGAGGGAGAGGTCGGCTTCCTGGAGCGCTACTCGGATGAGACCGTCCGTCGCGAGCGGGCCGCCGCGGTGCGAGCGGGAACGGCCATCCTGGAGGCCCGTGCTCCCTCGGTCACCCTCGCACGCACCGACCAGGGCTGGCGCGTCGTCGAGGCCCGGCCCGCGGACGTCCCCCGCGCCGCGCTCTCGCGCTTCCTGGACACCGTGGAGGCCCGTGACTGGAAGGCCGCGTGGACCCAGCTCGCAGCCCCGCTGCGCGCTCGCTACACCCCCGAGCGCCTGCGTGAGGACTTCGAGCGGGAGCCCCTGGCCAAGGAGCGCCTGCGCCGGGCCCGCCTCGCCCTCAACACCCACGTCCGCGTCGGAGCGGGCGAGGCCCTGTTCTCCCTGGGCGAGGACCGCGCCGTGGTCCTGGTCCTGGAAGACGGCGAGTACCGCGTCGCCGCCCTCGAGTAGCCTCATTCCCGAACCCGACTCACACGCCGCCGGAGGAGTGAGGCTGCTTCATGGGCGAGATTGCACTGGAAGAGTGGCAGCTTCTCGCGGAAAGCCCTGTTCCTGGCTGGCAGGTCGTAGAGCAACTCGCGCGCGCCGCATCAACGGTGTCAGAGGGGGCGCGGCTGCTGGTGTTCGAGCCGACCGGAAGCAAGACCTACCGGATCAGCTATAGCGCCAGTGCTCCCTTTGAATGGTCGGGAAGCCTGGAGGAGCTTGTTCGCAAAGCACTTCGGCGCGAAGGCTTCGTGGGCCTCACCATTCGGAGCCCCGAGGTCTTGAGTAGCGGGCTTCGTCACTATCGACGTGTGCAGGGGCGAGTGCTCAACGGTGACGGACTGGCTTCGGAGTTGGGCGGACGGCTGCTGGAACTGGAGGAGTTCCTCGAAGGAGCCCATCTCCTGATGCTTGCGGGGCATGACGGCGATCCCGTCTTCCTGCTGGCGGGAGTCGAGGAATGATCTTCGCGAACCTCCTGCTGCGCTACCGCACCTGGAGGGCACGCCAGCCCTCGGGGGGCCTGGCCAGGTTGATCTCCGAGCTCCCCGAAGCCGCCTTCTCCATGAAAGGAGCGCTGTACACCCGTGCGGAGCTCATGGGCCGGCTCACGGAGCAGTACCTGGAGTTCCTGCTGGATGCCGTCGCATGGACCGGCGAGTTCTATGAGCAGATCCAGAAGCGCCGGCTGCCCGACACCTGGTGGCGCGAGCTCCAGGAGGTCTCGACGGAGCTGGGCTACCCGGAGGCCATCAAGGACTACTGGGTGGATGGGCAACGTGCCAGCGAGCTTCCACCTCCGCCGCCGCGCCCCGAGGCCGAGCGACTCGCCGACTTCCTCGGGCTGGTGGAGCAGGGCCACTTCCAGCAGCTGAAGTCCGCGGGGCTGCCTCCTGTCGAGGTCGCCGAGGCCATGCTCGAAGAGGGAGGCGGTGAGATCGCCACCGTGAAAGAACTCCGGGCCCTCTACGGACTGGACCTCGACCAGGGCATGAAGCTCCTCCGCGAAGCCCAGCGGCAGCTCTCCGAGAATCCCGAGGGCGACTGACCCCAGCGGGCGCCCGTCCGCCGGGCCGTCCAGCCATGCTGATGACTCCCTTCAGCCGGGCCGTCAGCCCCTGCCGATCAGCCCGCCGAGAGGGTGCGTCCTCAGTACAGCCGCGTTAAACGACGTTGACAGCCCCCCGTGGGCTGTCAGATTCCGCGCCCGGTGGCGGCCCCCAACCGCCCGTTTTCCAAAAGGTTTCAGGTGTTCCGATGAGCGTTTCCGAGGCCGACGTCCTCGCTGCGATGTCGAAGGTGATCGACCCCGAGCTCCACGTGGACCTCGTGAAGGCGGGGATGGTGAAGGACGTCCGCGTCAGCGGCGACACCGCGAAGCTGAAGATCGAGCTGACCACGCCGGCCTGTCCCATGAAGGGGAAGATCCAGGCCGACGCCGAGGCCGCGCTCAAGGCCGTCCCCGGCCTGAAGTCCTTCGACATCGAGTGGGGCGCCCAGGTGCGCGCCGCCGGTGGTGGCATGCCCGGTGGCGGCCTGCTCCCCAAGGTGAAGAACATCGTCCTCGTCGGCGCCGGCAAGGGCGGCGTGGGCAAGAGCACCGTGGCCGTCAACCTCGCCACCGCCCTGGCCCAGCACGGCTCCAAGGTGGGCCTGCTCGACGCGGACTTCTATGGCCCCTCCGTCCCGCTCATGACGGGCCTGGGAGACAAGAAGCCCGTCAGCCCGGATGGCAAGTCGCTGGATCCGCTCGTCGCCCACGGCATCAAGGTGATGTCCATCGGCTTCCTCGTGGAGGCGGACCAGGCCCTCATCTGGCGCGGCCCCATGCTCCACGGCGCGCTGATGCAGCTGGTGCGCGACGTGAACTGGGGCGAGCTGGACTACCTCATCCTGGACCTGCCGCCCGGCACCGGTGACGTGGCCCTGACGCTGTCCCAGTCCGTGCGCGCCGCGGGCGCCGTGCTGGTGACGACGCCGCAGGACGTGGCCCTGGCCGACGTGGTCCGCGCCAAGCAGATGTTCGACAAGGTCCACATCCCCGTGCTGGGCATCGTGGAGAACATGAGCCAGTTCATCTGCCCGAACTGCTCGCACGTCACCCCCATCTTCAACCACGGCGGCGGTCGCAAGGCGGCGGAGATGTTCGGGATCCCATTCCTCGGGGAGATTCCCCTGGATCTCAAGGTGCGCGTGTCCGGAGACTCGGGCGTGCCGGTGGTGGTGGGCGCGAAGGACAGCCTGGAGGCCAAGGCCTTCCTGGAGATGGCGCGCAACGTGGCGGGACGCGTGTCCACGCAGAGCATGAAGAGCATGCCGTTGCCGGTGGTGCAGGCCCGATAACTCCCAGAGGAGACACCCATGCCCCCGGTCGGCAACGACGACTACCCGCACGACCCGCTGATCGACGATGACGACCGGCAGGGGCAGGGCCGCGCCGGTGGCCCGGCCGGATTCGTCCCGGAGTTCGTCCGCCGCATGGCCGTGGCCGGCCTGGGCGCCCTCTTCATGACGGAGGAGGGCATCCGCAACCTCGCGGGGCAGCTCAAGCTCCCCAAGGAGGCCCTGGGCTTCATCCTCGGCCAGGCGGAGAAGACCAAGGACGAGGTCACCCGCGTCATCACCGACGAGCTCCGCCGCTTCCTCCAGTCGGAGAAGCTGCGCGACGAGTTCCTCAAGCTGATGTCCGGCATGACGGTGGAGATCAAGGCGCAGATCCGCCTCGTCCCCCAGGACAAGGCGGAGAAGGCCTCCGAGCCCGACGACGCTCCGGCCCCCGAGCCGAAGGAGAAGAAGGCCGGCTCGCCCCGCGTCGTCATCTCCGAGCTCAACGCGCGGCGCCCCGGCTCGGGCTCCAAGCGGACGAAGAAGGAGTAGCGGTGGCGGACACGCCTCCTTCCCCAGAGCCCTCCGAGCCCTCGCCGCCGCCCGCTCCCGCGCGCCGGAGCTGGCGCTCGCACCCGATGGCGAAGCGCCTGCCGCTGCTGCTGCTGGTGCTCCTGGGCCTGTGGCTCTGGCAGTCGTCGGGCACGCCCGAGCGCGAGCTGACCTTCCAGCTCACCGGGGCGGGGTGGAGCACCACCCAAGCCCTGGACCTCCAGGTGCTGGCCGAGGACGGGAATGTCCTCAAGCGCGAGGAGCGCTTCTTCGCGTCGGGGCCGCCTCCAGAAGTGACGTTCAAGGTGGACCTGCCCGAGGGCACCTGGCGCGCGCGCCTCTTCGTGAAGCAGGAGGGGCGAGACAATCGCCTGCGCCTGGACGAGTCGCTGGTGGTGGGAGAAGAGCGCTACATCGTCCGCCAGCTCCAGTTGCCTCCCGCCGGTCGTTGACCGTCCCGGACGCGTGGGCTATGGGCGCCCGCACGTCGTTGGTTCACATTCCGACCGAGGGGTTCGCGAACACCATGGCAACGGAGCATATCGTCGTCGTCGGGGCAGGGCAGATGGGCGCGGGCATCGCGCAGGTGGCGCTCCAGGCGGGCCTGCGCGTCACGCTGGCGGACGTGTCCAAGGAGGGGCTCGCCAAGGGCGCCGACCGCATCCGCGGCGGCCTGAAGAAGCTGGTGGAGAAGGGCAAGCTCGACGAGGCGAAGCGCGCCGCCGCCGAGGCCAACCTCGCCACGCTCACCGACGTGAAGGAAGCGAAGGACGTCGACTTCGCCGTCGAGGCCGTGACGGAGAACGAGGATCTCAAGCGCCGCATCTTCCAGGACCTGGACAGCGTGGTGCGCCCCGGCGGCATCCTCGCCACCAACACCTCGTCCATCCCGATTACCCGCATCGCCGCGTCCACGAAGCGCCCCGAGTCCGTCATCGGCATGCACTTCATGAACCCGGTGCCGGTGATGCAACTGGTGGAGCTCATCCGCGGCGCGGCCACGTCCGACGAGACGTACGCCACCACGCGCGCCCTGGCCGAGAAGATGGGCAAGACGACGGTGGTCTCCAAGGACTACCCGGGCTTCATCGTCAACCGCATCCTCATCCCCATGCTCAACGAGGCCTGCTTCGCGCTGATGGAGGGCCTGGGCACGGTGGAGGACATCGACACCGCGATGAAGCTGGGCACCAACCAGCCCATGGGCCCGCTGCAGCTCGCGGACTTCATCGGCCTGGACACCGTGCTCTACATCGCCGAGGTGCTGCACAAGGGCCTGGGTGACTCGAAGTACCGCCCCAGCCCGCTGCTGCGCCAGTACGTGGACGCCGGCTGGTACGGCAAGAAGAGCGGCCGCGGCTTCTACAAGTACTAGGACACGAGGAGCCTCGCACATGGCCTACGAGAACATCCGGCTGGAGAAGGACGGCGCGGTAGCGACTCTCTACGTCGACCGCCCCAAGGCGCTCAACGCGCTCAACACCAAGACGCTGCAGGAGATGGAGGCCGCGCTCCACACCATCGGCACGGACGTGCGCGTCCTCATCGTCACCGGTGGCGGGGAGAAGGCCTTCGTCGCCGGCGCGGACATCGCCGAGATGGCGGCGCTGCCCGAGGCCCAGGCGCAGGAGTTCGGCGCGCTCGGCCACCGCGTCTTCGCCATGCTGGAGGCGCTGCCCGTCCCCACCATCGCGGCCGTCAACGGCTTCGCGCTGGGCGGCGGGTGCGAGCTGGCCCTGGCCTGCGACTTCATCTACGCGTCCGAGAAGGCCAAATTGGGCCTGCCCGAGGTGGGCCTGGGCGTCATCCCAGGCTTCGGCGGCACCCAGCGCCTCACGCGCGCGGTGGGCCGGGCCCGCGCCAAGGAGCTCGTCTTCACCGGTGAGCGCATCGACGCGGCCAAGGCGAAGGAGATCGGCCTCGTCCTCGAGGTCCTCCCCGCGGACGCGCTGATGGCCCACTGCCGCGCCGTGGCCGAGAAGCTGATGAAGAACAGCCCGCTCGCCATCGCCAAGGCGAAGCGCGTCATCGAGGCCGGCGCGGACCTGGAGCTGAAGGTCGCCAACGAGCTGGAGCGCAAGACGTTCGGCGAGCTGTTCGGCTCCGAGGACCAGCGCGAGGGCATGAAGGCCTTCCTGGAGAAGCGCACCGCCTCCTTCACCGGCAAGTGAAGTGCGGCGCGCGCTCGCGGCCGGAGGACTGCTGACGTACCTCCTGGCCGCGACGCCGGCCCGGGCCTCGGAAGGCGCGGACGAAGCCGGGCGCGCTTCGCCCCTCGTCTCCTGGAAGCGCACGCTGTGCCTCTACACGGGCTGCTTCCTGGAGCCGCTCGTCCCGGACCTGCGCTACGAGTGGGGCCCGGATTCGCGCGAGCGCTGGCTCCTGTCCTGGCCCGTCCACCCGTGGGCCCTGCCTCCGCTGGACGTGCCCGGGCCCACGCTCATCGTGTCCCCGTTCCTGGAGCCCCAGCTCCGCCTGAAGCCCTCCGTCTTCCGGCTGCTCGCCGGGGCCCGGGTGTACGCGTTTCCCGACACCCTCCGGCTGGGTGTACTCGCCGAGGGAGCGGGCCTGTGGGGCGAGGACGGGTCGGGTGGGATGGCCGGCGTGGGGCTGACGTACGACCTCATCGAGCGCCACCGGCACACCGTGCCGTGGACCCTGTCCCTGGTGCTGCGGCGGACCTGGACGGGGACGGGGGAGGGCGCCCGGACGGACGTCACCTTCGACGTCACCGTGCCCCTCAACATGTTCTTTGGCTCACCCTTGGATTCCGGGGAGTCAGGCAGGCAGTCGTCCTCTAATCGGACCGCCAACCCGCGCTTGCAGTCGGGCACATCCTCTTCGCTGTTCCCGAGGGGAAGCCCCCATACTATGTAGGCCTTTCTCTCTTTTCCTCCCGCTGAGGAGCCTCATGAACTTCGAGCTGACCGACGTCCAGCGCGAGATCCAGCGGATGACCCGCGAGTTCGCCGCCAAGGAGCTGATCCCCAACGCCCGCAAGTGGGATGAAACCCACGCGTGGCCGACGGACGCGGTGAAGAAGCTCGCGGAGCTCTCCCTGCTGGGTGTCGCCGTTCCCGAGCAGTACGGCGGCGCCGGCCTGGACAACGTCTGTTACGCCATCGCCATGGAGGAGATCAGCCGCGGCTGTGCCTCCACCGGCGTCATCATGAGCGTGAACAACTCGCTCTACTGCGACCCGGTGATGAAGTTCGGCACCGAGGCCCAGAAGGAGCAGTTCCTCACGCCCTTCGCCCGTGGCGACAAGCTGGGCTGCTTCGGCCTCACCGAGCCCGAGGCCGGCAGCGACGCCGCCGCCCAGAAGACCGTCGCGGTGCGCCGTGGTGACGAGTACGTCATCAACGGCTCCAAGAACTGGATCACCAACGGGCCGAAGGCGGACGCCATCGTCCTCTTCACGATGACGGACAAGGAGAAGGGCAACAAGGGCATCACCGCCTTCCTCGTCCCCACCAACACCCCCGGCTTCATCCGCGCCGAGCCCGACAAGAAGATGGGCATCAGCGCCGCCTGGTCCTGCTCCATGTTCTTCGAGGACATGCGCGTGCCGGCCAAGTACATGCTCGGCAAGGAGGGCGACGGCTTCAAGGTCGCCATGAGCACGCTGGACGGCGGCCGCATCGGCATCGCGTCCCAGGCGCTCGGCATCGCCCGCGCGGCGTACGAGGAGGCGGTGCGCTACTCCGGCGAGCGCAAGTCCTTCGGCAAGCCCATACGCGAGCACCAGGCCATCCAGTTCATGATCGCCGACATGGCCACGGAGATCGACGCGGCCCGGCTGCTGGTGATGCGCGCCGCGCTGATGAAGGACAAGGGCGTGCGCCACAGCCAGGAGAGCGCCATGGCCAAGCTGTACGCCAGCGAGATGGCCAGCCGCGTGGCGAACAAGGCCCTGCAGGTGCACGGCGGCATGGGCTACAGCAAGGAGATGGACGCGGAGCGCCACGTGCGTGACGCGCGCATCACCGAGATCTACGAGGGGACGAGCGAGATCCAGCGCATCGTCATCTCGGCCAACGTCCTCAAGGAGTAGGCGACATGAAGCGGGCACTTCTCTCCGTGGTCGTTCTTGCCTCCGCCGTCGCGCTCGCGCAGGGCGCGCCGGCGAAGAAGCCCTCGGGCGGGAAGCCCGCCCAGGCCCAGACTCCGGCCCCCGCGAAGAGCGACGGGCCGGATGTCGAGCGCCTGCCCTTCACGCCGGACTCCATCCGCCAGGTCGTCACGCACAACCAGGGTCGCATCCAGGAGTGCTACGAGGACCACATGGCGGAGAAGGACAAGAAGGTGGAGGGCCGGCTGCTGACGACCTTCACCATCGACTCCAACGGGCTGGTGAAGAGCGCGAAGGTCGTGAAGAAGTCCAGCACGCTGAAGGACCCGAACCTGCACGACTGCGTGGTGGCGGTGCTGTCGTCCATGACGTTCCCCAAGCCTCCGGACGGCGCGGACCACCCCATCGAGTACCCGTTCAACCTCAAGGCCATCGAGTAGGAAGACCGCCGTGAACCTCGAGCTGACCGAGACCCAGACGCTGATCCGCGACACCGCCCGCAAGTTCGCGCGCGAGCGCGTGGCCCCGATGGCCCGCACGCTGGACCGCGAGGAGCGCTTCCCCACGGAGCTGTACAAGGAGATGGGCGAGCTGGGGCTGCTCGGGGTGAACATCCCGGCGAAGTACGGCGGCTCCGAGGCGGGCGTCGTCTCCTACGCGCTGGCGATGATGGAGATGGCGGCGGCGGACGCGTCCACCTCCGTCACCATGGCCGTGACGAACATGTGCGCGGAGCTGATCCACGCGTACGGCACCGAGGCCCAGCGCGAGAAGCACGTGACGCGGCTGGCCGCTGGTGAGGCCATCGCCGGCTCCTTCGCCCTGTCCGAGCCGCACGCGGGCTCCGACCCGGGCGCCATGCTCACCTCCGCCGTGAAGAAGGGCGACAAGTACGTCCTCAACGGCAGCAAGCAGTGGATCACCTCCGGCGCCTACGCGGGCGTCATGGTGGTGTGGGCGCGCACGTCCCCCACGGGCAACAAGGGCCTGTCCTGCTTCATCGTGGAGGGCGGCACGAAGGGCCTCATCATCGGCAAGCACGAGGACAAGATGGGGCTGCGCGCCTCGAACACGGTGTCGCTCACGTTCGAGGACTGCGAGATTCCGGCGGAGAACCTCCTGGGCACGGAAGGGCAGGGCTTCCGGCTGGCGATGATTGCCCTGGACGGCGGGCGCATCGGCATTGCGTCGCAGGCGTGCGGCGTGGGGCGCGCGGCGCTGGAGGCCGCGGTGTCCTACGTGAAGGACCGCAAGGCCTTCGGCCAGGCGGTGGCCGAGTTCCAGGCCCCGCGCTTCATGCTGGCGGACATGCGCACGCGGCTGGACGCGGCGGAGCTGCTGACGCTGCGCGCGGCCACCATGAAGGAGAAGGGCCAGCCGTTCTCCCGCGAGGCCTCCATGGCGAAGCTGTTCGCCAGCGAGATGAGCAACGCGGTGGCGGACAAGGCCGTGCAGCTCCACGGTGGCTACGGCTACATCGACGAGTTCCCCGTGGAGCGGTACTTCCGCGACGCCCGCGTGCAGACCATCTACGAGGGCACCAGCGAGGTGCAGCGGATGGTGATTGCCCGCGAGAGCTTCAAGCTGCTGGGCTGAGCACGGGGCGCCGTCCCATGCGTCTCCCGCGCTCGCTCCTCCTCCTGTGCTGCCTGCCCGCCCTGACGGCCTGGGCGGGCGAGCCCCATCCCGCCTGCCCCAAGGGCGCCCTGCTTCATTCCGAGCAGCAGTTCGACGGCTACACCTGGCGCAGGTGCGAGCGCGTGGAGGCCTCGGGGAAGCGCGTCTCCCATGGCCCCTTCGCCGAGCTGGACGGCCAGGGAAGGCTGCAACGCCGGGGCGGGTACACCGACGGGAAGCCCTCGGGCACGTGGACCACCTACCACCCGAACGGGACGCGGAAGGCGGCGGGCCCCATGGAGGGGAACACCTTCCATGGCCTGTGGACCGAGTGGTTCGAGGACGGCCGGGTGCTGGTGACGAAGGAGTACGAGCACGGGAGGCTCGTCCGCCAGAACGGCCGGCTCATGTCCACGTTCGGCGATGGCCCCAAGGCCGACCACGCCTTCTACATCCAGCGCTCGCGGCAGGTCGCCATCGTGCGTGTCGTCGACATCCTCCCGGGCCTGCAGACGGCGTTGGACCCGGGCACGGTCATCTTCGAGGTCCTGGAGCCGCTGCGGGGCACGCCGGCCGGCCGCGTCAGTGGACACGTCGGCTCGGTGACGACCACTGGCGTGGAGGTGGGGACCGTGGCCCTCGCGGGCATCGAGCCGGAGCCCCATGACGTGAAGGAAGTGATGCATCCACCCCAGCGCGTCGAGGGGCGGGTGACGGGCGTCATCATCGTCCCGAGCGTGGAGCAGGCCCGCCAGCAGGCGCGGACCCTGGGGCCGGGGCGCTGACGCCCGCGGCGCGCTACCCGTAGGGCGTGCCTTCCTCGTGCTTCTGGAAGGGGTACGCGAGCTGGCCCAGGTACGTCTCCGGCGGCTGGAACTTCGTGGTGCCGTAGCTCGTGGGCCAGTGCGCGGGCAGGTGCGCCGTGCCGAACACCCAGTCGAAAAAGGAGAGGAAGACGGCGAAGTTCTTGTCGATGCCCTCCTCGTCGGACGTGTGGTGCCAGTGGTGGAACTCGGGCGTGGCGAAGACCCAGCGCAGCCCCGGCCACCGGTGATTCACGTTGGCGTGGATGTACACCGCGTGGAAGGACACGAAGACCAGGTACGCGTAGATGGCCGCCGGCGCGAAGCCGAGGATGAACACCGGCACGAAGCCCAGCGTCCGGTTCACCAGCACGTCCACCAGGTGCGAGCGCGAGCTGGCCAGCCAGTCCATGTGCAGGCTGGAGTGGTGGATGGCGTGGAACTTCCACATCCATGGGAAGTGGTGGAAGGCCCGGTGCACCCAGTAGCTCACCAGGTCCACCACGAAGAGGATTTCGAAGAACTGGAGCCAGAGCGGCTGCGCGGCCACCGTGGCCTGGAAGTCCAGCTTCACCGCCCACGCGAAGAACACCTGCGCGGGAATCAGCGTGGCGAAGGAGATGAGCTGCACCCCCATGTGGCTCACGAAGAGGTGCTTGAGGTCCGTCTGCCAGCCCACCCGGAAGATGGGCTGCTCGCGCTGCGACCACAGCCGCTCCATGGGGATGAAGAGCAGCCCCAGCACCAGCAGCTCCAGGATGAAGTAGTCCAGCCCCGCGCTGAAGCTCCGCGCCTGCTGGGTGAGGGGCTCCGCCTCCGCCCCGCCCATCAGCAGCGCCACCAGCGCCAGCGCCATGGCCAGGCCGCCGTGCACCTTGGAGCGCAGCGTGAGGACACTCAGCATGCCCAGCGCGAAGGTGGCGACGATGGAGCCCTGCAGCAGCGCCCGGAAGATGCCGATGTTGTCGGCGTAGAAGCCCCGCGCGTCGTTCGTCACCAGCAGGTGCGGGAAGAGGAAGCAGAACTCCGCGAAGATGCACAGCACGCCGAGCAGGCCGGCGGTGACGCCGGCACGCTTGCCGAGGTGGGTGCGAAGGGCAGGTGAGAGAAGGACGGACACGGAGGTTCCTGGCTCGGACGGAAGGGGCCCGAGCATAGGCAGGAGCGCATCCCACATGGGAGGGGGGCCGCGAGAGCGGGGAAGGGAAGGATGAGGCCCGCGGCCGCCGACGTTCGGGAACAGTCCACCCCCCCGGGCGCACCTCCCCCGTGACATACGCCGGTCACTGGACTCGCGGGCCTCAACCCACCCTGTGAACGAAGCCCCCGGGAAATTGTCGCATCAGGTTGGATTTTCCCTGCCCGCTGACCGGCCTTGCCAGCACGGTCCAGATAACGCCGGGGGGCGGGAGGGCTGCGAGGGTGGGCAGCCGTTCATAAGTAGGTGCGGGACCCAACTGGCCGGGATTCGCGTCCGTCCGCTTGTTGTCCTACCTGGCGGACGCCAGCGCCGGCTCTTGACAGTCCCGGTGTACGGCATCCACCGATCCACAGTGGGGTACGTGCTCGCTTGACTACCGGAATAACCGGCGTCTAGGGTGCGCCGCTTCCACTCAGCATCCAGGTCCTCAATCAGGAGGACGAACGTAACGGCCCGTTGCGCCCCGCAGGCCGCTATGCCCAACCACAGGGGGCAGCTGTACCGTTTCAAAGGACTTCCACTTCATGCAGCAGAACCTGAACCAGCAGATCGGGGAGGACGCGGGCGACGAGAGCTTCGCGGCAATGTTCGAGGCCTCTCTCAAGGAGCGCGGTGGCGACGGAATCCTCAAGGAAGGGGAGATCGTCAAGGGCACCGTGGTCCAGGTGACGAAGGACTTCGCGATTGTCGACATCGGCTACAAGTCCGAGGGACAGGTCCCGATCTCCGAGTTCACCAACCCTCGCGGAGAGGTCTCGGTCAAGGCCGGTGACCCCGTCGAGGTCCTCCTGGAGAGCCGCGAGAACGACACCGGCATGGTCGTCCTCTCCAAGGAGAAGGCCGACAAGATGCGCATCTGGGACGAGATCAGCGCCGCCTGTGAGCGCGACGAGATCGTCAAGGGCACCATCGTCGGTCGCGTCAAGGGAGGCCTGTCCGTCGACATCGGCGTGAAGGCGTTCCTCCCTGGCAGCCAGGTCGACATCCGCCCCGTGCGGAACCTGGACCAGTACATCTCGAAGGAATTCGAGTTCAAGGTCATCAAGTTCAACAAGAAGCGCGGCAACATCGTGCTTTCTCGTCGCGTGCTCCTCGAGAAGCAGCGCGAGGAGATGAAGAAGGAGACCCTCAAGAACCTGAAGGAGGGTGCGGTCCTCAAGGGCGTGGTCAAGAACCTCACGGACTACGGCGCCTTCATCGACCTCGGCGGCATCGACGGCCTCCTCCACATCACGGACATGTCCTGGGGCCGCATCGGTCACCCCAGCGAGATGTTCAACGTGGGTGACGAGGTTCGTGTCGTCGTCCTCAAGTTCGACCCGACGCAGGAGCGCGTCAGCCTGGGCCTGAAGCAGATCCAGGAGGACCCGTGGCACCGCGCCGACGAGAAGTACCCGGTCGGTACGCGCGTCAAGGGCAAGGTCGTCAGCATCACGGACTACGGCGCGTTCATCGAGATCGAGCAGGGCGTCGAGGGTCTGGTGCACGTGTCCGAGATGTCCTGGACCAAGCGCCTCAAGCACCCGTCCAAGATCCTGGAGGTCGGCCAGGAGGTGGAGGCCGTCGTCCTGGACATCGATCCGAAGGCCAAGCGCATCGCGCTCGGCATGAAGCAGATCGAGCAGAACCCCTGGACGCTGCTCGAGGACAAGTACCCGATCGGCTCCGTCATCAAGGGTCAGATCCGCAACGTCACCGACTTCGGCGTGTTCGTCGGCGTCGAGGAGGGCGTGGACGGCCTGGTGCACGTGTCCGACATCTCGTGGACCCAGCGCATCAAGCACCCGGGCGAGATGTTCAAGAAGGGCGACGAGGTCGAGGCGGTGGTGCTCAACATCGACGTCGAGAACGAGCGCTTCAGCCTGGGCATCAAGCAGCTCCAGCCGGACCCCTGGGAGACGCTGTCCGAGCGCCTGCCTGTGGGCAGCCGCGTGAAGGGCAAGGTCACCAAGGTCACCGACTTCGGCGCGTTCGTGGAGATCGAGCCGGGCATCGAGGGCCTCGTCCACGTCTCCGAGCTGAAGGAGGAGCGTGTCGAGAACCCGCGTGACGTGGTGCAGGAGGCTCAGGATGTCGAGGTGAAGATCATCGACATCAACACCCCGGACCGGAAGGTGGCGCTGTCGATGAAGGCGCTGATCGGCGAGGGCGAGGACTACCGCGAGTACCTCCGCAAGCAGGCGGAAGGCTCGAAGGCGCGCCTCGGCGACGTGATGGCGAGCAAGCTGAAGAAGTAGTCCTTCAGCGGCACGCGCCAGTACGGCGAGACGGCCGGGTTCCCGAGAGGGGGCCCGGCCGTTGCCGTTCCTTGGGACCTGCGATTGCTTGTCGCATGGCCACATCCCTTTGACTTCACGCGGGGAGGCGACTACTCACCGCTCCGCGTGCACGGGGGCCGGGCGCGCGGAACGAACCATGAACTCTCGTCGTCTGTGCCTGCCCTCCGCCCGCTCCGGGCGCTCCCGTCCCTTCCTTGCCCTGGCGCTCGCGCTGGGCCTCGTCTCCGCCTGCTCCGACAGCGGCGGGGGCAACCCGCCTGATCCGCGCACCCCCGGCAAGGCCCGCATCGAGGCGGTGGCCGACCGCGGTGCCGTAGGCGAGCCGCTGCGCTTCCGCTGCACCGCCGAGGATCCGCAGGGCGGGCGCCTCATGTACTCGTTCGACTGGGGAGACGGGAGCGGGGAGGAGACCGACTCCGAGTCCGTCGACAGCGGGGTGACGGCGGAGGTGACGCGGACCTTCACCCGCGAGGGCAGCTTCCAGGCCCGCTGCCGCGCATTGAAGGACATCGGCCTCGCCGGCGAGTGGTCCGAGCCGGTGGGCTACACCGTTCAGGGGACCGTTCCCGACGACCGCGAGCACTCCGTCGCGGTGCGGGTGTTCGGCCAGGGAAGGGTGACGAGCACCCCTCTGGGGCTCGACTGCTCGCCGGACGGCTCGTGCGTCAAGGTCTTCCCGGCAGGCACCCTGCTCAGCCTTCGCCCCAGGCCCGAGGAGGGCTGGCGCTTCGTCGGGTGGTTGGGATGTGAGGAGGGGCTGGAGGCGACCCTGCTCACGCTCGACCGGGACGTGGCGTGCACCGCGCGCTTCGCTCCGGCGGTGGATGCCTCCGTGGAGTGGCAGCGGACGGGAGCCCGCCTGCCGAAGTCCCCGGTGTGGAGCGCGGATGGAACGCGGCTGGCCGCCATCGACGGCGGCCTGGCTCTGTCCAACGCGCTGCTGCGCATCTGGGATGCGGAGAGCGGGCGTGTGGTGAGGCTGCTCAGCGCCCGGCCGGAGAGCTTCACGTCGGTGGCCTGGCACCCCTCCAGCTCCGTGCTGGCCGCCGGCCGCTCGAATGGGAGCATCGTGCTCATCGACGCCACGACGGGCGCCATCGTCCGGCAGTGGATGGCCCTGGCCGGCGACGTCCGGGCCCTGGCGTGGAGCCCGGATGGGAGCCGGCTCGCCAGCGCGGATGACGCGGGCAAGCTCGTGCGAATCTGGTTTGCCGACAGCGGGATGCCGGATGGTGCGCCCCTGGAGGCCCTGGACAAGGTGCGGCGGCTGGCGTGGAGCCCGGATGGGAGCCGGCTCGCGCTCGAGGCGGGCGCGGCCATCTCCGCCACCTCGCAGTGGGTGGAGATCCACGCGCTCGGCACGAAGGGGCTCGAGGCGCTGTGGGTCGACGTCGCCAGCTTCACCTGGAGCCCTGACGGCCAGCGCTACGCCCTGGGCCTCCATGACGAGGTGCGGGTGTACGTGACGGCCACCCACCAGCCCGAGAAGAGCCTGCGCGGGGCGTGGAGCACCACCGCATCGCTGGACTGGAGCCGGGACGGGCGCTGGATCGCCCTGGGCAACACGACGCGGCTGGTGATGGTGATGGACGTGGCCGCCAGCGTCCTGGTGGCGTCGTACAGCGAGCCGTCGCCTCCCGGGGCCCAGAAGAGCTTCGACGGGCTGCGGTTCCATCCGTCGAAGCCGGAGCTCGCCATGGTGGATGACCTGCCCGCCCGGGTCAGCGTCCTCACGGTGGACGCGGCGGCGGGGGCGGTGAGCGTGCGCGAGCTGCTGGCGCACGACAGGGACGTGGGCGAGGTGGCCTGGAGCCCCACGGGAGCCATGCTCGCTTCCGGCGGCGCCGAGGGGTTGATCCGCCTGTGGAGTCGGGACGGCGGGGCGCTGCGCACGCTGTCGGGGCATGGCAACAATGCCATCAAGTCCTTGTCGTGGGACCGCACGGGCACCCGGCTCGCGAGCGGTGGCACGGACAGCCGCATCTGCATCTGGCGCGCGGAGGACGGCACGCTGGTGCGCGAGCCGCTGGAACACTACGCAGGGCAGCACCCCCTGATGAGGGAGGTCAGCCTCGTCGCGCTGAGTCCGGATGGAGGGCGGGTGGCGGGCGTGGCGAGAGCGGCTCAGCCGACGGTCCGGGGTGGGCTGGTCAGGGTCTGGGACGTGGCGACGGGCCAGCAGTTGTTCCAGTTCACCGAGGCGGATGAATCCATGCGCTCGCTGAGCTGGACTCCGGATGGCCGCTACCTCGTCGCCACCTACATCGGCGCGAGCTGGAGCATCTGGGACAGCCAGACCGGCGAGCTGCGTTTCGTGGACCCTGGGTTGTCCATAGCGTCGAAGGCCTCGGCCCTCAGCCCGGACGGGACGCGGATCGCCCTGGGACTGGAGTCCGGCCTGTCCATCCGTGACCTCTCCACCGGAGCGGTGGTCCTGGAGTCGAGCAGTGGCGTCGATGCCCTCGCGCTCTCCTGGAGCCCCGATGGTCGGCGCATCGCCGAGGGCGGAATGAGCGGACTGGTCTTCACGTGGGACCTGGACCGCGCCATGACCCGCTCGGTCATCGGCTTCCATGATGGCGTGGTCTCCTCGGTCTCCTGGCGCCCGGATGGCATGGCGCTCACCACCGGTGGCACCGACTCCTCGCTGGTGACGTGGCACTCACGCCACTGAAGCCGGGCACCGCCGCAGCGCCCCCGGTTGACTTCATCCCGTTCGCGGAACTACTCACCCAAGGACAGACGTGCCAGGGCCGGGGGCGCGCGGAGTAATCCCATGAAGCCTCGTTTCGTGTTCCTGGTGCTGGTGCTGGGGGTGCTCGCAGCCTGTTCCAAGAACGACCCGCCCCCCGAGGAGAACCCAGGCCAGGCGCGCCTCGAAGCCGAGCTCGTGCGCGGCACGGTGGGCGAGCCGATGCGCTTCCGCTGCACCGCCGAGGACCCTCGGGGTGAGCGGCTGCGCTACTCGTTCGACTGGGGAGATGGGAGCGGAGAGGTCACCGACTCGGAGCCGGTCGACAGCGGGGTGACGGCCGAGGTGACGCGGACCTTCACCCGCGAGGGCAGCTTCCAGGCGCGCTGCCGGGCGGTGAAGACCTCTGGCCCCACCGGCGCGTGGTCCGAGCCGGTGGCCTACACCGTCGAGCAGGCGGAGGACACGCGTGCCGTGTCCATCGAGACGCATGGCCGTGGGCAGGTGACGAGCGCACCGGAGCGAGTCTCCTGTCCGGGAGACACCTCATGCGTCGGTCGCTTCCCGGTGGGCACCCAGGTGACGTTGACCGCCACGGCCGAGGCGGGCTGGCGCTTCGTCGGGTGGTACCGCTGCGCGGAGGGTGATGAACCGCATGTGCTCACCCTCGACGCGGACGCGGCCTGTGCGGCGCGCTTCGCTCCAGAGCCGGAGTCCGTCGTCGAGTGGCAGCGCACGGGGGGAGTCGACCCGCAGGCGCCGGTCTGGAGCCCGGATGGGACCCGGCTGGCCGCCATCGACGGGCCCGTCGACGGAGTGAGCCAGCCGGGCGGCCCGGTGCGCCTCTGGGATGCGGAGAGCGGGCACACGGTGCAACTGCTCCGCCCCGAGACGAAGCGCTACACCTCGGTGGCCTGGAGCCCCTCTGGACACCTGCTGGCCGCGGGTCGCTCGGATGGAGAGCTCGTCCTCATCGACGCCACGACAGGGAAGGTCGTCCGTCAGTGGTCGACCCTTCCTCATCGCGTCATCGCCCTGGCATGGAGCCCGGACGGAAGCAGGCTCGCCACCCTGGCGGAAGACCGCCAGAGGGTGTGGTTCTGGAACGCGAACAGCGGAGCCCAGGAGGGGGCTCCCCTGGTTGCGAGCGTGAGGGAGATGCGGCGGCTGATGTGGAGTCCGGACGGAAGCCGCATCGCGCTCCAGGGCGCGGAGGGCCGAGTGGAGCTCCACGCGCCCGGTGTCGAGGGGCCGCAAGCGCAGTGGCCCGACGTGGCCAGCTTCACGTGGAGCCCGGACGGTCAGCGCTATGCCCTGGGCGCGCAGGGTGAGGTGCGCGTGCATGTGACGGCGACCCATGAGCTCGAGACGACCTTGCGCGGCGCCTGGGGCAAGACCACGACCCTGGACTGGAGCCGGGATGGGCGGTGGCTGGGCGTGGGAGGCGCGGCCCGGACCCTGTACGTGCTGGAGGCCGCCACCGGTGCCATCGTGGCGGACGCAACCGACAGGTCCGCGCCCTGGCAAGAATCACAGGCCTACGATGCACTGCGCTTCCACCCGTCGCGGCCGGCACTGGTCGTCGCGGACTCCAGTCCCATCTCGCTCACCCTGCTCACGGTGGACGAGGCGGCCCACACCGTCGTCAGGCGCGAGCTGATCCACCACTTCGGCACCGTGAGCGCGGTGGCCTGGAGCCCCGCGGGAGACCGGCTGGCGTCTCGTGGCGCCGCCGAGGGAGTCGTCCGCCTCTGGGACCGGGATGGCGTGCCGCTGCGCACGCTGGAGGACCCTCGCCAGAAGCTCAGTGCGTCGGTGGCGTGGGATGGCACCGGCACGCTGGTGGCCAGTGGAGGCGAATGGGGAGCGATCTACATCTGGCGCGCGGCGGACGGCACGGAGGTACGGCGCCTCAGGCATGTGACGGCAAACGAGTCCTACTACTACGGGGTGTACGACCTTGCCCTGAGCCCGGATGGAAGCAGGGTTGCGACCCATGGCGGCTCGAGCGTGACCTACTTCTTCTCGGTCCAGGTCATCGACGTGGCGACAGGGGCGAGGCTGGCCCGCTTCGAGCTGGAGCGAACAGACTCCGTACGCTCACTGGGCTGGACTCCGGACAGCCGGTACCTCGTGGTTGGCAGGCTCGACGGGAGCTGGTTCATCTGGGACAGCCAGACGGGGACGGAAAGCGTCGTGAACGCCGGGCTGCCCACGCGGTCGCGAGCCTCGGCACTCAGTCCGGATGGAACGCGGATCGCCGTTGGCGCCCAGCCGGGCCTGTCCATCCACGACGTCTCCACCGGCGAGCTCCTCCAGGGGGTGAGCGGCGGGTTCGAGCCGTACACGCTCAGGTGGAGCCCGGATGGCCAGCGCATCCTGGGAGGCGGGGAAGGCGGACAGGTCTTCGCCTGGAGTCTGGCCAACGGCCTTCGGAGCTCGGTCGTCGGCTACCATGACGACTCGGTCTCCTCGGTCTCATGGCATCCGGAGGGTCAGGTCGTCACCACCGGAGGTACCGACTCCGCGCTGGTGACGTGGCGCCCGCGGCCCTGAGCCTCTGTGGGGGCCCAGGCGTCCGACCGGTCGGGCGGGCCCCTGGCGCCATTCCCGGCTCGAATCCCTCATGAATCCAGTGGGTTGGAGCGCCTGGCGCAGCGCGTCGCGACCAGTGGACGCTCCCGTCCGGGCGGCGAGCGAGGACGCTTGAACTCCGGGGAGTGCCCGGTGATAAGGGCCCTCGCCGCTGTTATCGAAGCTCATCCGGACATCTCCTAAAGGGAGGCAGTTTTCATGGCTCGTGAAGTCGTCATCGTGGGCGCGGCCCGTACCCCCATCGGCTCCTTCCAGGGCGCGCTCTCCAAGCTGACGGCCCCGCAGCTGGGCGCAGTGGCGATCAAGGCGGCGCTGGAGCGTGCGGGCGTCAAGCCGGAGACCGTGCAGGAGGTGCTGATGGGCTGCGTGCTGCAGGCCGGCGTGGGCCAGGCGCCCGCCCGCCAGGCGAGCATCTTCGCCGGCATCCCCGAGTCCGTCCCCGCCACCACGCTCAACAAGGTCTGTGGCTCCGGACTCAAGGCCGTCATCGCCGCTGCGCAGTCCATTGCCCTGGGTGACGCGGACATCATCGTCGCCGGCGGCATGGAGTCCATGAGCAACGCGCCCTACCTCAGCCATACCATGCGCAACGGTGCCCGCATGGGGAACGTGGAGTTCAAGGACGCGATGATCCACGACGGCCTCTGGGACGTGTACGGCAACGTCCACATGGGCCTCTGCGCGGAGGAGTGCTCCACGTCGCAGGGCATCAGCCGCGCACAGCAGGACGAGTTCGCGCTGGAGTCCACGCGCCGCGCCATCCAGGCCCAGAAGGAGGGCCTGTTCGCCGCGGAGATCACCCCGGTGCACATCCCCGGCAAGAAGCCGGAGGACATCATCACCGTCGTCGAGGACGAGGGTCCGCGCAACGCGAAGCCGGAAAAGATTCCGGGCCTCAAGCCGGTCTTCAAGAAGGACGGCACCGTGACGGCCGCCAACGCGTCCTCCATCAACGACGGCGCCGCGGCGCTGGTGCTGATGAGCGCGGAGCGCGCGAAGGCGGAGGGCCGCACCATCCTCGGCCGCATCAACGGCTACGCCCAGGCGGCGCGCAAGCCGGTGGAGTTCACCATTGCCCCGGCGGACGCCATCAACGCGCTGCTGAAGAAGAACGGGCAGTCGGTGAGCGACGTGGACCTCTGGGAGATCAACGAGGCCTTCGCGGTGGTGTCGGTGGCCAACAACCGCCTCCTCGGGCTGGATCCGTCGAAGGTGAACGTGCGCGGCGGCGCGGTGGTGCTGGGCCACCCGATTGGCGCCTCGGGCGCGCGCGTGCTGGTGACGCTGCTGCACACGATGAAGGACCTGGGCAAGAAGCGCGGCGTCGCGTCGCTGTGCATCGGCGGCGGCGAGGGCATCGCGCTGATGGTCGAGCGGTAATCATCCTCTCCCGAAAGGGAGGGGCACGGGGTGGGGGCCGCAGCCAGGCCTTCACCCCGTTGCACATCATGCGGGAGGGCGGATGAACAAGGTCTACGCGAACGCGGACGAGGCGGTCGCCGACATCCCGGACGGCTGCACGCTCATGAGCGGCGGCTTCGGCCTGTGCGGCAACCCTGAGAATCTCATCGAGGCGCTTCACAAGAAGGGCGTGAAGAACCTCACCATCATCTCCAACAACTGCGGCACCACCGAGCTCGGGCTGGGCATCCTGCTCCAGAACAAGCAGGTCAAGAAGATGGTGTCCAGCTACGTGGGAGAGAACAAGGAGTTCGAGCGGCAGTACCTCTCCGGCGAGCTGGAGGTGGAGCTGAACCCGCAGGGCACCCTGGCCGAGCGCATCCGCGCCGGCGGCTGCGGCATCGGCGGCTTCTTCACCCCCACGGGCGCCGGGACGCAGGTGGCCGAGGGCAAGGAGACGCGGATGATCGACGGCCGCCTCCATGTGCTGGAGACGCCGCTGAAGGCGGACTTCGCCATCATCCACGCCTGGAAGGCGGACACCTGGGGCAACCTGGTGTTCAACAAGACGGCGCGCAACTTCTCCCCGATGATGTGCATGGCCGCGAAGACGACCATCGTCGAGGCGGAGCACATCGTGGAGCCGGGAGAGCTGGATCCGGATCAGGTGCACATCCCGAGCATCTTCGTGCACCGGATCATCCAGGCGAAGAACCTCAAGAAGTGGATCGAGCGGCGCACCGTCCGCAAGCAGGCGTGAGGAGCCCATGCCACTGACTCGTGAACAGATCGCGATGCGCATCGCCCAGGAGCTGAAGGACGGCTTCTACGTCAACCTGGGCATCGGCATCCCCACGCTGGTCCCCAACTACATCCCCCCCGGCGTGGAGGTGGTGCTCCAGTCGGAGAACGGCCTGCTGGGCATCGGCCCGTACCCGTATGAGGGCAAGGAGGACCCGGACCTCATCAACGCGGGCAAGGAGACGGTGACGACGGTGAAGGGCGCGGCGTTCTTCGACTCCGCGCTGTCCTTCGGGATGATCCGCGGCGGCCACATCGACATGGCCGTGCTGGGCGCCATGGAGGTCAGCGAAGAGGGCGACCTGGCCAACTGGATGATCCCCGGGAAGATGGTCAAGGGGATGGGCGGCGCCATGGACCTGGCGGTGGGCGCCAAGCGCATCTACGTGGCCATGGAGCACGCCAACAAGGAAGGCCAGCCGAAGATCCTCAAGAAGTGCTCGCTGCCGCTGACGGGCCTGAAGTGCGTGCACCACATCGTCTCGGACCACGCGTTCATCGACGTGACGCCCGAGGGGCTGGTGCTGCGCGAGGTGGCCCCTGGCGTGACGGTGGAGCAGGTCCGGAAGCTGACGGAGCCGACGCTGAAGGTGGCTCCGGACGTGCGCGAGATGAAATTCTGAGCGCACACGGCTAGGGTGCCTCCCCGCGGGTGCCGTCGGTGGCCCGCGGGGGACCCCTACCAAATGGCCGAGACTCCGGAGAAGCCGAACCGCGCGCCCCGGGTGGAGTACGAGCTGCCGGTGGCCTACAGCAGCGTGACCGGGTTCGTGACGGACTGGGCCGTCAACCTGTCGCGGGGCGGGCTGTACATCAACACCGACAAGCCGCTGCCGGTGGACACCGTGGTGCGACTGCTGGTGACGCTGCCGGGCGCGCACTTCCCCGTGGAGCTGAAGGGCCGCGTCACCCGCACCCACGCCATGGGCACGCCCGGCTCCGAGTCCCCGGGGATGGCGCTGGAGTTCGTGGACGTTGATGACGACAAGCGGACGCGCATCGGGGAGTTCGTGGAGCGCCTGCGCGCGGAGCTCCCCTCGGACATCCCCGCCTCGAACAACCGCAAGTGACGACGGTGGCCCAGCCGGGGCGCGCCGCCTGACGAGCCCCTGAATGTTGCCGCTACCTGAGCTTCCCGTTGAGTTGACGATCGAGCGCCTGGGCCAGTTGGGCGAGGGCGTGGCCTCCTGGCAGGGGCGCACTGTGTTCATCCCGGGCGCCTTCCCGGGGGACACCGTGCGCGTCCACCTGGAAGCCCAGGGCCGCGTGCTGCGCGGGCTGCTGCGGCAGGTGGTGACGCCGGGGCCGGACCGGCGCGCGGAGCCGTGTGTCTACTCGAGCGAGTGCGGAGGGTGCGACTGGCTGGGGCTGGCCGAGCCCGCCCAGCGCACGGCGAAGCAGGAGATTGTCCTCTCCACCCTGGAGCACCTGGGGCACCTGTCCCGGGAGTCCTTCACGGTGCGCCCGCTGCTGGTGGCGCCCCGGGACTGGGGCTACCGGCGGCGCGCGGTGCTGCACCCGACGGGCAAGGGGACGCTGGGCTACTTCGGCCGGCGGAGCCATGAGCGCATCCCCGTCTCGGCCTGCGGGGCGCTCACGCCCGTGCTGACCGGGCTGCCCGGGAAGCTGGCGCCGCTGCTCAAGCCGCTGGCGAAGGACACGGAGGAGGTGCTGCTCCTGGCGGAAGGGGACAAGGCGGCCTTCGCGGTGAACCTCACCGGCCCGGTGACGGCGCGGCACGTGGAGGCGGCGGAGGGCGCGGTGCGGGCGCTGCGCCTGGAGGGCGCGGTGCTGGTGCCCAAGGAGGGCTCGCCGCGGCTGCTGGGGAAGCCGGCGCTGCGCTCGTTCTCTCCGCTGCGGCCGGAGGTGCCGCTGTACCTGCGGCCGGATGCGTTCGCCCAGGCGCACGCGGAGGCCAACGTGGGATTGGTGACGGCGGCGGTGTACGAGCTGGGGGCTCGCGAGACGGACTCCGTGCTGGAGCTGTACTCGGGGAATGGAAACTTCACGTTCCCCCTGGCGGCCGTGTCCGCGTCGGTGCTGGGGGTGGAGTCCTCGCCCGTTGGAGTGGAGCTGGCCCAGCGCAGTGCTCGCGAGGGTGGGGTGGGGAACGTCCGCTTCATCCAGGGCGATGCCCGGAAGGCCTGCGACGGGCTGGTGGCCGAGGGGCGGAAGTTCGACGTGTGCCTGGCGGACCCACCGCGCGCCGGAGCGCCGGGGCTGGCGAAGTGGATGACCGCCCTGGGCGTGCGCCGCGTGGTGTACGTGGCGTGCGACCCGGCCTCGCTGGCTCGCGACGCCGCGGGGCTGGTGGAGGCGGGCTACAAGCCCGTGGCCCTGCAGGTGGTGGACATGTTCCCCCAGACGCACCACGTGGAGGCTGTCATGTCCTTCGAGCGGGGGCCCGGAGCGGCGTAGCTCGCGGCTCCGGACCCTGGGCGCACGGGCTACTTCGCCGTGTTGCCGTCCACGAGCGTCTGCACGACGAGGTTGCCGAAGTCCGCGTCGCTGATGGACATGGGGACCAGCGTCCGCAGGTTGGCGAACGAGACGGTGGTGATGCCCTTCTCGTCACGCGTCACGGTGAACTGGCGCGGGTCGAAGCCGCTCACCCGGAGCACGCCGTTGCTGAGGACGATGGAGGCGCGCCACAGCGTGTTCTGCTCGGTGCGCACCGGGTCCTCCACCTGCTGGCCCTCCACCACGTCCTCACGGAAGATGAACAGGTCGATGCGGCTCTCCATGGCGTCCGCCGAGGACGTCATCGTGCCCTTGTCCAGGATGAGGGTGACGGTGCGGCGGGCATCGTCGAACTCGGCGCGCGTCTGCACCGAGTGCGAGCCGGAGGCGTCCGCCTCGGCCGTCGCCCCGGGGTCCACCTCGCCGTAGACGCCCTGGCCGGTGCGGTAGCCGGTGGCCGAGCAGCCGCCCCAGCCGTTGGAGGCCGAGGACTGCGCTCCGCCCCACAGACAGCTCCGCCAGCTACAGGAGACGCTCGTTCCGTCACAGTGGCCGGAGTGGCTGGCACACAGGGGCAGCCCGAAGCCGATGCACCCCACCGTCGCGTTCGCGGTGAACTTCTTCGCGAACCACTTGCACCTGTTGCGGGTGTTGCACCAGGAGCTTGCCTGGGCGTCCGCCGTGCCCAGCACCAGGAACAGTCCAAGGAGGGGGGCAATCCACGTCTTGCGCAGCTGCATAGGTCGAGACTCCACGTTGTCGTGTCGAAGTGGCGCCGGAGTGGCGCGATTTCACGATAGTCCGGCTTTTCACTTGAAGTGAATCATAGATAACAGTGCGTGCAGTGACGGGGCGGCCGTTCGAGGGAGGAGGGGAGGAATCCCGGTTGCGCCGGACGGCTGCGCGGACATGATGGTCGGGTGGATGCCCGCATCGTCGAGTTCGCCGAAGTGCTGCGCCAGAACGGTGTGCGTGTCAGTACGTCCGAGGTCCAGGATGCCCTGCGCGCCACGACCGAGGTGGGCCTGAAGGACCGGGGGCTGTTCCGCTCCGTGCTCCGCACCACGCTGGTGAAGCGCGAGCTGGACGTGGACACGTTCAACCGGGCCTTCGACTTCTACTTCTCGGGGGCGGCGCGGACGTTCGAGGCCATCGACAAGTCGCTGGCGGACCAGCTCAAGGAGGAGGGCTACCTGGAGGGCGACCTGCTGAAGATGGTCATCATCCAGATGAACCAGCTGCTGCCGGAGATGTCGCCGCTGGCCCAGGCCATCCTGGAGGGGGACCGGGCGCGGCTGGCGCAGATCTTCCGGATGGCGTCGCTGCAGCTGGACTTGTCCCAGCTGGAGAGCCCGCTGCAGGCGGGGTTCTTCTCACGGCGCATGCTGGCGGCGGCGGGGATGGAGAAGGCGCGCTCGGACATGAAGTCGCTGGAGGACGAGCTGCGGGCGCGGGGGCTGGCTCCGGAAGGGGTGGAGATCGTCTCGCGGCATGTGGCGGCGGCGATGCGGAAGATTGAGGACGCCGCGCGCCAGGAGGTGAAGCGACAGGCCGAGGCGCGCATCCGGCGGCGGACGGACACGGTGCAGGACAAGCCGCTGCACCTGCTGACGCAGGCCGAGGTGGACCAGATGGAGGCGGCGGTCCGGACGCTGGCGGAGAAGCTGCGCAGCCGGCTGATCCGCAAGCAGCGCTCGTACCGGCGGGGGGCGTTGAACGTGCGGCGCACGCTCCGGAGGAACATGCCGTGGGGTGGGGTGCCCATGGTGCCGCAGTTCAAGCGTCGACGTCCCGAGCGGCCGGAGCTGGTGGTGCTGTGCGACGTGTCCGACTCGGTGCGGAACGCGTCCCGGATGATGATGCTGTTCATGCACACGCTGCAGTCGCTGTTCGTGCGCGTGCGCTCGTTCGTCTTCGTGTCCGACATCGGCGAGGTCACGCAGTACTTCAAGGACCTGGACGTGGACGAGGCCATCGACATGGCCACCGCGGGCAAGACGGTGTCGCTGAGCGCGAACTCGAACTATGGGCGCGCGCTGGCGGACTTCACCCGCGACCACCTGGGGAGCATCACGCGCCGCACCACGGTGATGGTGATTGGCGACGGGCGGAACAACTACAACGCGAACAACGCGTGGGCGCTGAAGGACCTGCGCCGCAAGGCGAAGCGCCTCTTGTGGATCTGCCCCGAGGAGCGTGGGAACTGGGGCATCGGGGACAGCGAGATGCTGACCTACGAGAAGCACTGCCACCAGGCCGTGGTCGTCACCTCCGTGTCCGACCTGGCGCGCATCGCGGATCAGCTCGTGCCGGCGTGACGCGGACTATTGTCCGAGTGGAGTCGACGGGTTCCCGGTGGCTGTATCGCGTAGGGCTTACGGCGCTCCTGTGGACCGGCTTCGGGCTGGTGGGGTGTGCCCATGGACGCAGCACCGTCGCAGGACGAATCTCTCCAGAGCACTTCCGGTTCAAGACGGTTGTCGAGGTCGACAGTAGAGCGCAGCCTGATGGCTGGAGAGCTGTCTGCATCAGCGCTCGCATCACCGAAGGTGACTCAGGCGCTACCGACGTCTGTAGATTCGAAGTGGGCTTGCCGCTCCGCAATGGCCCTCAGGGGGATATCTCCCTGGGGGAGGCTCAGTGGATTTCGGCGGAGCTGGCGAATCATGCAGCCCAGTCCATCCTGGCTGACGCTCGCCCAGGAGAGATGATCGCCGTGCACTGCATCCACTTCAAACGTCGCTACGAGCGAATGCTCAAGGAGGAGATTGCCGGTGCCCGGGTCTCGGAGTGCCGCACACCGGGGATTGAGACCGTGCACTTTGATATCCCAGAAGGCTCAAAGCGATGAACGGCCCGACCCAAGAGGAGCTCATTCGCTGTGCCGAGCAGTTCTACCCACGAGGGTTCCCACCCGAGGAGGATGATGCGAGCGAGCCCATCCCAGCCCACCACCGCACGCCTGAGCATCAGTGCTTCGTGGCCGCGTGGGAGCGGGCACTCGAATGGAAGGAATGGGGGGCCTTCGTAGAAGCGCTTCCGGCAATGTTTCCGGAGCATGCCGTCGGCGGCGGGACACAGCCGTTCGTGTCGGCCTGCCTTCGCAGCCAGATCTACAAGGTAGAGCCGCAGCCGGACGGCAACAGGCTCGTCACTCGATGGGCCGTGGCCGTCAGTGTCCTGACCCCGCTCTACATCGTCTATGTGACGACCCAGCTCTGGTATCCCACTCGTCGCGCTTCTCGCCCCACGCTCATCTTGGCCCCTGGGAGCGGAGACAAGCCCCAGGCTGACAGGCTGGGGCAACAGGTTGAACACGTGCTGGGCTGCCGGCCGTTTCCGCTTTCGCTCGCGCAGGTGCCGCTGCCTGGCCTCCGCATCGGGCAACTCAACTATCTGAGCGCCGATCCACCACCGACGCTGCTGGATGCCTTCTTCATGGATGACCTGGCAAACCTGCCGTGACGCGCACTCTCGAAGCTATCGCGTCCTCGCGCGACGACGGGCGCTGAAGAAAAGTCCCATCAGGGCCAGGCCCCACGGAACGGAGGAGGAGGTCGACTGGCAGCTGCAGCCGCTCTCATCCGGTGGAGGCTGTTGCGTTCCCGCATCCGCCACGCCCGCATCCTGGGTCGTCCCCGCGTCGGGCGTGCCGGCATCCACCGTCGTCCCGGCATCCGAGGGCAGGGGACCTGCGTCCTGCTCCGTGCCCGCGTCCACTCCTGAATCAGAGGGCAAGGGACCTGCGTCCGGCTCCGTGCCCGCGTCCACTCCTGCGTCCAGCTCCATCCCCGCATCCTCAACACCGGCATCCAGCTCGACTCCACCGTCCTCGGGCGGCAGGCCCGCGTCCAGCTCCGTCCCCGCGTCGGTGCCGGCGTCCGCCTCCGTGCCGGGGAGGAGCCCCGACAGCTTGAAGAGCCCTCCGCTCGTCCCGTCGTTCGCGGTGAAGTAGAGGTCCGTCCCCGCCACCGTCAGGTTCGCGGGTGACGAGGACGCAGTCCCGCTGGCGACATCCGACGCGAGCGTGGGCGTCTCCAGCGGACCGTCCAGCCGCCACAGCTCCCGGCCCGTCTCCGGCGTCGTCGCCGTGAACACCAGCGGGCCCATCTCCGACATCAACATCAGCGACGCCGGATTCGAGCTCGCATTGCCCGGGTTCAGATCCGCCACCAGCACCGTCCCCTGCGACGTCCCATCCGTGCGCCACAGCTCGACGTCGCCCGAGGGGGCCGTCGCGGCGAAGAAGAGGAAGTCCCCCCAGCCGACGAACTCGCGCTCCCCCTGTCCGTAGCTCACCGCCGAGCTCACCAGCTCCGTCCCGTTCGCGGTGCCATCCGACCGGTAGAGCCGCGTCCCCCAGCCAATCCCCAGCGGCCAGAAGTACACGTGGCCCTTCCAGGGGAACAGGTAGATGGGAACCGTGTCGCCAGGCCCCATGTTCACCACGAGCTGGGTGCCATCCGCCGTCCCATCCGACTTCCACAGCTCGGAGCCAGCCGCTCTGTCGGTGGCACGGAAATACGTCAGCCCGCCCATGGGGACGAAGTCCGTGGCGAACGACTCGCGCGGGCCCTCGTTGATGTCCTTGAGGATTCGCGTCCCACCCGGCGTGCCGTCCGTGATGTGGGGCTCAACGCCCATCACTCCCGTGGGAGCGTTGAACCAGGCCCTGCCCTGGGAGATCGCCAGGCCGTTGACGCCCGACGGGAACCCCTCGACGGCGCGGGTGCCCGGCTCGGTGCCGTCCGTCTGCCAGAGGGCCTTCGATCCATAGTCCGCCAGCATGAACACGTAGGAGGAGCCCAGGGGCGTGAGCTTGAAGTACGCATCCGGCAGCGCAGCCTTCACCCGCACCGTCCCCACGCCCGTCCCATCCGTGGACCACAGCTCGTTCGCCGACGTGAACAGCACGCTGTCCCTGAAGCGTGTCAGGGACACACTGCCGTCCTCCTGGGGCACGGCGAGGTGGATTCGCAGCGTGGAGCCCACCGTCCCCGTCGAGCGCCACACCTCCAGCGCCGTGGTGGCCGTGTCCACCCCCACCAGCACCCCGCCATCGAAGGCGAGCACCTGGGTGACGCTCTCCCCTGAGGCGAGGGCCTTCAGCTTCACGGGTGAGAGGGGCGCCAGCGCCTGGCGCCGCAGCTCGAAGGCGCTCGGCGACGAGGGCCCGCCCTCCGAACAGGCAGCCACTGCAAGGAGCCATGACATCCCGATGAAACCCGGACATCCCTTCCAAGCGCGCTTTCCCATGCGCTGAAGGGTACAACAGCGCCTCCGAAGGCTGTTACAAGCGCCAGGAGCTCCCCATGGCACCCTCCCTCTTCGATGACGCAGGCTACCAGGACGTCCGGAACCTCGAGCGCAGCTCGAACATGGACGCCGCCGACGACCGCACCCTCCGCATGGCGTTTCCCGCGGTGGACGGCCCCCTGCTCGACGCCCTGGTCCGCTACCAGCAGGCCTACCTCTCCCACGCGGAGGCAGGGCAGGGGACGGACGCGCTCAGCCGCGCACATACCGAGGCCCTGGTGGCTTCCGGGCTGGACTCCAAGACGGCGGAGCAGGGCGGCGCCATGCTGCGCGCCTTCAGCGGCCGGCGGCACACCGCCTGGCGCCTCCAGGACAAGCTGCGTCAACTCGAAGGCGACACCGGCCCCCGGGCCGACGAGCTGCGCACCCGCATCCGCGAGGAGCTGACGAAGCAGGAGCGCGCCACCGAGGCCCTCGCCCGTCGCTACGGCGCGGACGCCCTGGCCCTGCTGCGCTCCCGCGAGCCGGAGCTGCTGGACCTCCACACCCGCCTGACGCGGCTGCTCAGTCGGGGATGAACCCCGCCGTCCGTCGGGTTGCATTCCGCGCCCGGGCATCGCATAAGGGCACGTACTTCCTCAAGGTTCTCCCATGAAGCGCTACTTCATCCACACCTTCGGCTGCCAGATGAACGTCAACGACTCGCTCCGCATGAGCGAGGTGCTGGCGAAGATGTCCTACGAGCCGACGCCGGTGCCCGACAACGCGGACCTCATCATCCTCAACACCTGCGCCATCCGCGAGAAGGCCGAGGACAAGATGCTGTCCGCGCTGGGCCGCTACAAGCCGGTGAAGGCCAGCCGGGGCGCGCTCATCGGGGTGGGTGGCTGTGTGGCGCAGCAGGAGAAGGACCGGCTCCTCAAGAAGGTGCCCTACCTGGACTTCGTCTTCGGCCCCGACAACATCGCCAAGCTGCCGGACATCATCGGCCGCGTGGGCCAGGAGCGCGAGCGGGTGGTGGAGACGGCCTTCGTCCACTCGGAGGAGTACGTCTTCCCGCGCGCGGACCCGGAGACGTCTCGCGGCAAGGTGACCGAGTTCGTCACGGTGATGAAGGGCTGCGACAACGTCTGCTCCTTCTGCGTGGTGCCCCACACCCGCGGCCGCGAGGTCAGCCGCGCCTTCCCGGAGGTCCTCCTGGAGGTCGCCGACCTGGCCAAGGTGGGCGTGCGCGAGGTGACGCTCATCGGGCAGAACGTGAACTCGTACGCGGGCGGCATCTCCTTCGCCCAGCTGCTGCTGCGCACCGCCGAGGTGCCGGGCATCGAGCGCGTGCGCTTCACCACCAGCCATCCGCATGACCTGTCGGACGAGCTCATCGACGCGTTCCGCACCCAGCCCAAGATTGCTCCGCACTTCCACCTGCCCGTGCAGTGCGGCAGCGACCGCATCCTCAAGATGATGCGCCGCGACTACACCGTGGTGCAGTACCTGGAGCGGCTGGCGAAGCTGCGCGAGGCGCGGCCGGGCATCGCCGTCACCACCGACATCATCGTGGGCTTCCCCGGGGAGACCGAGGAGGACTTCGAGCTGACGATGAAGCTGACCGAGCAGGTCCGCTACGACAACCAGTTCTCCTTCGTCTTCAGCCCCCGCCCCAAGACGGGCGCGGCCCTGCGGGAGAACGAGTGGGGCCCGGTGCCGCACGAGGTGAAGATTGCCCGCCTGGAGCGCCTGCAGAAGCTGCAGCGGCGCATCAGCACGGAGGTCACCGCGGCGCTGGTGGGCACGGAGGTGGAGGTGCTGGTGGAGGGCCACTCGCGCTACGACGCCACCAAGCGCTTCGGCCGCACGCCGGAGAACCGCACCGTCAACTTCGACGGAGACGCCCCCGCCGGCGCCCTCGTGAAGGTGAAGGTGGACCGCTCCACGCCCAACCAGCTCAACGGGCAGCAGCTCTCCGTCCTGTCGCTGCCCACGGTGGAGCCGCTTCCCCTGGCTCCGGCCGCGTCGCCGTTCCACGTCGTCGCGGAGGCGTAGCCGCAAGCCTCCGCCGTCCCGCGTCGTCCGAGCAGGAGGTGCCGCCATGGCGTTGAGGCCGTTTCGCGGGGTGTCCCCCCGCGTCCACCCGAGCTGCTTCGTCGAGGACTCCGCCCAGGTCGTGGGCGAGGTGGAGCTCGGGGAGGACTCCTCCGTCTGGTACAACGCCGTGCTGCGCGGGGACGTCAATCCCATCCGCATCGGCAAGCGCACCAACATCCAGGACCTCTCCCTGGTCCACGTCACCACGCACAAGCACTCCACCTCCGTGGGGGACGACGTCACCGTGGGCCACCACGTCATCCTCCATGGCTGCACCGTGGGCGACCGGGTGCTGGTGGGCATGGGCGCCATCCTCATGGACGGCGTGGAGGTGGGGGACGAGTGCATCATCGGCGCCGGGGCCCTGCTGACCCCGGGGACGAAGGTGCCGCCGGGCTCGCTGGTGGTGGGCTCGCCGGGCAAGGTGAAGCGGCCGATTACCGAGGAGGAGCGGGCGTTCCTCCGGCAGTCGGCCCAGCACTACGTGCAGCTCGCCGCGGAGCACCGGGCCAGCCGCTGATTCGCGGCGCTTCGCGCCCCGTGTTAGGAGATCCGAATCATGGCTCTCGTGCCCGCGAACACCCTCAAGGCGTGTCCGATCTTCAAGGGGTTCACCGATACCGGCATCCAGATCTTCGCCGGCGTGGCGGTGCCCCGGGCCTTCCCCAAGGGCACCGCGCTCTTCACCGAGGGCAAGACGGGCGAGTCGCTCCTCATCGTCGGCGAGGGCACCGTGCGGCTGAGCGCGAAGAGCGCCTCGGGTGACGACGTGGCCCTGGGCGAGGTGACCTCGGGTGAGCCGCTGGGCGAGCTGGCCCTCGTCCAGAAGGGCGAGCGGCTGTGCACCGCCACCGCCGTCACCGACGTGTCCGCCCTGGAGATTCGCGCCTCGGACTTCCAGAAGCTGCTGGCCTCCAAGCCGCAGGCCTGCGTGAAGCTGCTGATGGGCATCGTCGCCCACTTCGGCCAGAAGGCCCGGGACAACCGGGACATGCTCCGCACGCTCGTCGGAAAGGCGCCGGCCGCCTGAGGAGGCCGTGGTAGGTTGGGGGCGTCATGCGCGCCCCCGTCCTCGCTGCCCTCCTGTTGCTCGGGGCCTCCGAGCCCGTCTTCGCCCAGGGCTCCAGCCGTCCTGCCGCGCCGGCGGCCCCGGTGGAGGATTGGTTCGCCAGCATGTACACGCCAGGCGGCCTGGAGGTCCGGGCCGATCTCCGCGTCTTCACCCTGTTCGCCCTGCTGAACCGCGCGGGGTACGACGCCGGCATCAAGCACCGCGAGCACCCGGTGCCCTTCTTCCTCTACCACCCGGCCCGCACCTACGTGCGCGATGCCCTGGAGGTGGAGCCCACCGCCGTCCTGGCCGAGGCCCAGGCCTTCTTCCACACGCACCCCGTGCCCATCGAGGCCTACCTGTCCCGGCTGCTCGATGGGGCGCCCGAGGGCCCCGGTGCCCGCGGGCTGGATGGACTCGACGGGCTGGAGGCGCTGCTGGACCGGGTGGAGGCCGAGTGGCCCATCGCCGCGCTTCGCGAGGAGACGCTGGAGATGTACCGGGCGCAACAACAAGCCTGGCTGCTGGTGTTGGATGAGCCGCTCCAACACGCGGCACGACTTCTGGGCCTGCCAGAAGGCAAGCCGGCCCTGCAGGTGGTGGTTAATCTGCTCGACGCCGATGGCAGCATCCGGCTCGTGGAGACGGGGCGTGGGTGGGTGGTGGTGGTCGGGCCTACCACTCACACGCCCAACATGGAGCCGGTGGTCCGGGAGCTGGCGCGGGGGGTGTTGAGCTCCCGGCTGGCAGGGCGGCTGGAGGGCAGGTGGGCGGGCGGCGCGGAGGCACTGCGCAAGGCCCGCACGGTGGGCGCGGGAGAGGCGTCAGTCGGGGAGTACGGGGTGGCGCTGGTGAGCCGGGCGCTGGCCCTGAGGGCCACGGGGGCCCAGGAAGCGGCCTATGAAGCGGCCGGCCGGCAGGGGTACTTCGGATTGAAGACCCTGGTCCGGAGTATTGATGACTCGCGCCCGGTTGATGCGTGGGCGCTGGAAGGGCTGGCTCGGGCGGTGTCCGGGCAGGCCCTCCGGAAGTGAACGGACGGGACAACGCGTGCAAGAACTCCTCACCAACATGCTCGGCGATGCGCAGGGCTTCATCGCGTACGCCACTGTGTTCGGCATCCTGGTGGCCTGTGGTCTCGGTGTACCGCTGCCGGAGGACATCTCGCTCATCCTGGGCGGCTTCCTGGCGCACAAGGGCGCCGCGAGCCTGCCGGTGATGATGGTGGTCGGCTTCGCCGGCATCCTCGTGGGCGACAGCCTCATCTTCCTCGCCGGCCGCCGGCTGGGCGGGAAGCTGGGCCGTGACTCCGCGAAGGGCGGCTTCTTCGCCCGCATCGTCACGCCCGAGAAACGGACCAAGGTGGAAGGCCTCTTCACCAAGCACGGCGAGAAGATCGTCTGCATTGCCCGCTTCATGCCGGGCGTGCGCGCGGTGACGTACTTCACCGCGGGCTCGGTGGGCATGTCCTACTGGCGCTTCATCTTCTGGGACGGCCTGGCCGCGCTGCTGTCCGCGCCCGTGTTCGTCTGGCTCGGCTTCCACTTCGGCGGTGAGCTGGACATGCTCATCAGCAAGTTCAAGGAAGGCCAGTACGTGGTCATGGGCGGGCTGGCGCTGATCGCGGTCGGCTACTTCCTGTGGCGCCGCAGCCGTCAGGCGGCCCAGCGTGCGAAGGCGTTCCAGGCGGCCTCGGTGGAGCCGGTGCCCGTGGCCGCCCGCGTCCAGGAGCCGGTGGCTTCGCCCCTGCGCAACACGGTGAAGGGCGGCGAGCCGCTGTTCGACGTGGCTCCTCCCGCCTCGGCGCCGGAGAAGACCTCGCACGAGCCTGTCGTGCGCGGCGAGCTGCAGAAGTCCTAGCGCCCGTGGAGTCGCCCCCGAGCTTCGACCTGTGGGCGCGGCATCGGGGGACGTCGCTGACGGATGCCGTGAAGTGGACCATGAAGCTGCGGTCCTGCTCCCTGGCTGACGCCATGCGCTACGTGCTCCCCGTGCGCAACCGGGAGCATGGCTGGGTCCAGCTCTATTTCGACCTGGGGTGGCTCGAGGCGCAGGAGTTCCTATCCGCGCCACTGCCGGACTTTGTCGAGCCCGGCTCCGCGGTCCTCCTCGATCATGACAGCTACACCACCCCTGAGCGCTGCCGGGGACGCTGTGACGCACACCGCATCTACCTCTACCGCGAAGGAGGGAGCTGTCCGGTCTGCGACGGGGACTACATGCTCACCACGCGCGGTGGCTTCCGGACGGCGGTGCGGACCTCCCGGAGATACTGAGCGCGAGGCTCGCGCCTTCCCAAAGTGCCCGCGAACCGGCAAGGCTGGGGTGGATGCCACGAGCCTGCCTTGTCGTGTGTGCCGTCGCCGTCCTCTTCCTCGCGGTGCCAGTGTCCGCCCAGGAGCCCGATGCCGGCTCCGCGCCCGACGCCGGCACTCCCGGCGAGGACACGCGCCGCGTGTACATGGGCACGGAGTTCCCTCCGGAGAACGTCGAGGACCCGGGCGCCGCCCGCGCGCTGGCCGCGGCGACGGAGCAGAGCGCTCCGGCTGTAGTCGTCAGCGGCGGCATCAGCCTGGGCGCCTACCAGGCCGGGTTCATCTCCACCTTGGTGCGCTTCTGGAGCGTCGCGCGCCGGGACGCCAGGGACTCGGGCCTGGGCAACCCGGCGCCCCGCGTGTGGACCGGGGCCTCCGCGGGCGCGGTGAACGCGCTGCTGGGAGGACTCGCGTCGTGTGACCCGGCCTTCGCGCAGGAGCAATGGTCCCCCGAGCAGAGCCTGTTCTGGACCGTCTGGGTGCAGGAGCTGGACCTGGAGGCGCTGCTGCCCTGGGAGGACAGGGACCGGGACGACCACCTCTTCAGCGCGCCGCACATGGAGCGGACGCTCGCGCTGATTGAAAAGCAGGCGGCGGAGACCCGCTTCCGCGAGGACTGCTCCTTCGCCTTCGGCATCACCGTGACGAACCTGCGCGGGCGGGACGTCCCGTTCGGCTGGGGCGGCCCCGAGTCCAGGGCCCTGCTCAAGCGCGTCACCGAGAAGCTCGTCGTGCAGGTGTCGACAGGGAAGGATGGGAAGCTCACGGCGCGGATGCCCTCCGTCGTGGGAACTCCCGACGTGAGCCCGCCGTACATCGCGCTGGACCCGGAGGAGCGGCTTCACTACCCCGCGCTGGGCGAGCGGCCGGAGCGGGAAGAGGGGGGCCAGCCCGTCTCCCTCAAGAGCCTGCTGCTCACGCCCCAGGCGTCCGGGGCCTTCCCGCTGGCCTTCCCGCCCGTGCCCGTGTCGGTGTCGTTCTTCGAGGAGCAGCAGTGGGGACCGCTCCAGGCCCTGCGGCTGGTGGATGGCGGGTTCCTCAACAACAACCCGCTCGACCTGGCGGTGCGGCTGGGCGCGCGATGGGTGGAAGGCCCGAGAGGCTCGGAAGGCTCGGAGCTGGCCTTCAACCCCTCCCGCTTCCCCGTCGTGTACCTGGACCAGGACGTCGTCGACTGGAAGTGGACCCAGGAGCCCGCGCAGCCGGCAGGCTCACTCAGCCCGCTGGAGGAGACGTACTTCCAGCACCTGGGCACGGTGCTGCGCGCGGCGCAGGACAGCGTGGTGCTCGACACGCTGGAGCACGACGCGAACCTCTCCGGCCGCATCAAGATTCCGCGGCGCAGCTCCGTGCTGCCCTCGGAGTTCCAGTTCGCGATGATGGGGTTCTTCGACCGGCGCTTCCGCCAGCACGACTTCTACCGGGGCATGCGGGACGCCATCGGCTTCCTGTCCACGCAGCTCTCGTCCACGCGCGCGGTGGAGGTGCTGGTGCCCCGCGTCCCGGATGAGCCGGTGCTGACCCGGGAGCAGCGGATCCGCGACGTGCTCGGCATCTCCTCCGGAGGCTTCCGGTGCGTGGCGGATGGGGCGTGTGACGGTGTGGAAGCGGGAGAGCAGCTCGGGAAGCTCCGCCGGGCCATGGACATCCTGACGAAGCGGGCGAGAGGAGACGAGTTGAAGGAGGCGGACGTCGATGACCTCCTCGCGGTGCTCGGTGACGCGGGGTATCAGTACAGCGACGGCGTCCTCGGGGCGGCCAGGGCCTCCGGGAGCCGGGACGACCTCATGCCGGCCCGCGTGCGCATCGGCAGGGCGTTCCATGACCTCGTCACACAGCAGAAGGGCGGGCTGAGGGTGGCGCTGCGCCCGGCCGGCGCGGCGTTCCTGGACGACTGGCTGACGTACACGCCCCCGCGACATGCCGTCACCCTGCACCTGAGCCGCCCGCGCGGCCTGGGCGTGGGCCTGGAAGCGCCAGTCGCCGCCTTCGAGAACCGCCCGGTGGACGGCGTCTATGACCGCAGCGAGCTGCGGCTCGGCGCCGAGGTGTCCGGGCTGGGCGTGCGGGACATGGACCAGCTCGCCGCGAACCGGACGCGGTGGCGGTGGGTCTCCGCGGGGGCCTATGCCGACTGGGTCTCCGACATGGATGGCTTCTCCGGGCGGGTGAAGCTGCTGCAGGCGGGGCCCTTCGTCCGGCTGCGGCTGGGCCTGGGAGCTTCCGCTGGCTACCTCACCGAGCCGGACGAGATTGCCCTCAACATGCTGGAGGCGCGCATTGGCGTGGACCTGATGGAGAAGGTGGGCCTGCGGCTGGCGATGCCGCTGTACCTGCTCAAGTTCCAGGGCGGGGACGTCCAAGGAGGGACGCCCAAGTTCTTCAAGGAGACCGACCTGGGCGTCGAGGTGCTCTTCACCTGGTGGTGAGGAACGAACCGTCCGTTCCCATGGGTTCCCCGGGTGAGGGGGGCACTCATGAAACACGGCCGGGCCGAGGTGCTGCACCTGCTCCTGTCCCACGCGGACGGGCGGCGGCCATTCCTGGAGCAGGGACTTCCCGCGGAAGCGGCCGGGCGCGCGCCCGAGCCCGAGCGCGTCCCAGGCCGGGCGGACGTGCCGTGGCTCGAAGCGCCGGAGGCCCTTCCGGACGACCTGCCGGCGCAGCGCTGGGGCGTGATTGCCCCGGAAGGGCGCGAGGGAGACGCCATGCGCCAGGCCGTGGCCCCCCTCATCCAGCACCGGGCAGGGGAGCAGGGCGCGGAGGTGCGCCTCTACCGCGCCCCCGCCAACCTCGACGCCCTGGGCGCAGTGAAGTGGAGGAAGACTCAGTACCGCATCGAGAGCGAACCCGAGGCGGAGCGACCGAAGTACCTGCTCATCCTGGGCGACCTGCACCAGGTCTCCATCGAGCTCCAGCACGTACTGGCCCACGGCGCCTACGTGGGCCGACTCCACATCTCGCGCCCTTCGGGCGAACCGGACCTCGAGGGCTACACCGCCTACGCGAACAAGGTGCGGGCCTTCGAGACGGACACCGCCGCGAGCGAGGCGCCTGACGTCCTGCTCTTCGCCGCGGACGATGGCTCGAACGCCACCCGGTGGGGCCGCGAGCTGCTCGTGGAGCCCTGCCAGAAGCTCGTGGAGCAGCGGTGGATGCCCAAGCGACCGGGCCTGCGCCTCCAGGTGCTCTCCCACGAGCAGGCCCGACTGGAGCAGCTCCTGCGCGCGGCCGCCACCGCCCGCGCGGGGGTGATGCTCTCGGTGTCCCACGGCCTCGGCCTGCCGACGCCTGCGGAGGCGTCGGTGGAGGAGCAGCGGGCACGCCAGGGGGCGCTCGACCTGGGCGGCGGACAGGTGCTGGCGCGGGAGCAGCTTCGCGACACGCCCTTCCTTCCCGGCGGCATGTGGTTCTCGCTCGCGTGCTTCAGCGCGGCCACGCCCCCACGGAGCATGTTCCACCCCTGGCTCGCGCAGCTCGCCCAGCAGAAGGTCTACGAGAGTCCGCTCGACGCCGTGCTGCAGTGCCTGCCCCGTCCCGACGCGCGCCCCTTCGTCACCGCGCTTCCCCAGGCCGCGCTGTCCAATCCCCGGGGACCGCTGGCCATCATCGGCCACAGCGACCTGGCCTGGATGTTCAGCTTCAGCGAAGGGGAAGCCGTCCTCCAGAGCCGCGCCTCGCGGATTGCTTCGGTGCTGGAGGTCCTGTCCAAGGGCAGCCGCGCGGGTGTCGCGCTGGATACGCTGATGCGTGTCTACCGCGACGCGAACGATGACCTGGCGGCGGATGCCCACGTCCGCAGGCAGGCCGAGCTGGACGGAGCGCCGGACCCGGTCGACCCCAGGGAACACGCCTACCGCTGGATGCTCCGCAACGACCTTCGCGGCTACATCCTGCTCGGGGACCCGGCGGCGAGGCTGTCCTTCCGCAGCGCCACCGCCTGACTGGGCTTGCGGCGGTAGTCGTGCTCACACTCCTTGTAGCCCGCCACCGCCTTCCGAGCGCTTTCATCGAGGTAGAGCCGGCGCAGCGAGGGGGACAGGCAGTCGTGATTCCTCCCCTGGAGCTGCGCGAGGATCTCCCCGGCGCTGGGCGTCGAGAGGTTCGGAAGCGTCCACACCCTCGCGGTCTTGTCCCACGAGGCCGTGACGATGCGCCCGTCCCGGGTGAACACGGCCGAGCGCACCGGGCCCTCATGTCCCTTCAGCACGCGGGGCACGCCCCTTCCGTCCACGGGCCACACCCGCGCCGAGCCGTCCCAGGAGGAGGTCACGATGAGGCTCCCATCCCCGTTGAACCGGGCGGACAGGACCGGGCCTTCATGAAGGAGGGGGCGAGCCTCTGAAGGGGCGGACCGCCACGCCCACACCCGCGCCGTTCCATCCTGCGCGGCCGTCACGAGGGACTGGCCATCCGGGCTGAAGTCCACGGAGGAGACCGGGCCCTTGTGCTGCTCCAGCACGGCGAGCGCGGGGCCCGAGCCGTCCGCCTTCCATACGCGCACGGTGGTATCCCGCGAGGCCGTGGCGATGAACCGGCCGTCGGGGCTGAACGCGACGAAGGTGACGTGCCGCTCGTGCCCCTTCAGCACCTCGAGCGGCCGGCTCGCATCCTCCGTGGACCACACCCGGGCGATTCCGTCCGACGAGGCCGTGACGATGCGCTGGCCGTCCATCGGGTCGAACGCGGCGGAGAGGACGGGACTGTCGTGACGGAAGACCGGGCCCGGCTTCCAGCCGTCCGGGCCGGACCGCCACACGACCGCGGTCCGGTCATAGGACGTCGTGACGATGCGCTTGCCATCCGGACTGAAGGCCGCGGAGGTGAGGGCCTGCGTGTGCCCGTCCTCCAGGTCCTCGGGTGGCCGCGTGCCTTCGGACTCCCAGACCCGCGCAATCCCATCCTGCGAGGCCGTGACGATGCGCGTGCCCTTCGGGTCGACCGCGGCGGAGACCACGGGCCTCTCATGCTCCATCAGCCGGGCGTAGAGCGGCTGCTTCGCATCGTCGGCATTCCACACCCGCGCCGTCCCGTCCTGGGAGGCGGTGACCAGGCGCTGGTGCTCGGGGTGCCAGGTGAACGCCGCGGAGGTGACGGGGCCCGTGTGCCCCTGGAGCACGAAGGGAGGGCCGGACCCATCCTGCTTCCACACCCGCGCCGTCCCATCCTGAGAGGCCGTCACGAGGTACTGCCCATCCGGGCTGAAGGCTCCCGCGGAGACTGGCGCGTCATGGTCCTCGAGCCGCTTGAGTTGCTGGAAGCGCTGCCCGCGTCCCTCCGCGCGCCACAGCCAGGCCGTCCCGTCCCGCGAGGCGGTCAGCAGGTGGCTTCCGTCCTGCTTGAACGCGGCGAAGGTGACCGGGCCCTCGTGCCCCGGGAGCACGTCCTCTTTTTCGAACGTGCCCCCCTTGGCCCGCCACAGCCACGCGGTTCCATTCCAGGAGGTCGTGACGAGCCGGCTGCCGTCCGCGCTGAATGCGGCGAAGTTGAACCTCACCTCGTCCGGTCGGTTCATCTCCTCCGGCAGGCGCTCAGGGGCATCCACACTCCAGCGTCGCGCGACCCCGTCCTGCGCGACGGTGACGACGTGCTTCCCGTCCGGACTGAACGTGGCCGAGCGGACCGGCATCCCACGCGGGTGTGGGAACACGCGAAGCTGCTCCCTCCTGTCCACGAGCCAGATCCGTGCCTCTCCGTCCTGGGAGGCGCTGACGATGAACTTCCCATCCCGGCTGAACTCCGCGGAGGTGACGGGCGCGGCGTGCCTGCCGAGCTCCGTCGGCTCCTCATTGCCGTTTGCGTTCCACATCCGGAGGATGCCGTCGTCCGAGGCCGTGACGATGCGGTTGCCGTCCGGGTCGAAGGACGCGGTGTTGATGGCCTGCCCCTCGGGCCCGTGAAGCGTCACCTCCAGGAAGTTGGAGTCGAGGGCCTCCAGGGCCAGGGTGGCCCAGTCGGCCCCCTGGCCCGGGGCTTTGACGTTGGCGAGCAGCTTCATGGCCACGGCAGGCTGGCCGCGCTGGATGGCCCGCTGGGCGCCCATCATCAGGGACTGGTTCGTCGCTTCGCGCTGGGCCCGCCATGCCATGAACCACAGGAGGGAGATCATGACCACGATGCCGCCCGCCACCACCGCGGCCTGGAGCATCCGGGTCCGCTGCACGCGCTCTTGCCGGTGCCGTTGAATCTGCGCCTCGAGCTGCAGGCGCTCGCTCTTGAGCTCGTAGACCTTGTTCGCCAGCCAGTCGTGGCCCAGCTCGAAGTAGCGGCTCCCCTCGTGGAACTCGGAGCGCAGCACGGCCGCGGCCTGCAGGTGGTTCAGCACCTGATCGGCCTCGCCGGGGGGCAGCACCTCATGGGCCTCGGCCTGCGTCAGCAGGGTCCGGCTGCCACTGGGCGACACCAGGTGCTCCTCCAGCAGCCTCCGGGCATGCGGCTGGGACGGCCCCAGCGCCATCAGCGTCTGGTCCAGGTACTGGTGGAGGATGGGCTCCGCCGCCGGCGCCTGGTTCGTCCGGGCGGCGCCGCTCCCGCGAGCCTCCCACAGGGCCCGGCACACAATCTGCGCGAAGGCGGCCTGGACCTCGGCGTCGTCCGAGCTGCTCTGGCCGGGCGTCCGCATCTGGCGCATGAGCGGGTTCATCTCCTCGGGAGACCAGGTCTGCCCAGGGTGGCCCGCCGCCGCCAGCTTGCAGGCGATGTTCGCCATCTCCTTCACCGTCAGCGGCCCCAGCCGGAAGCCCGGGTCCAGCAAGGCGCGGTGGCCGCGCGCCAGGTCCCTCAGCCGCCCCAGGTAGTCCTCGCGCAGGGACAGCACGAGCTGCAGCCCCCGCATGGGCTTGCGGGCAATGGCCTCCAGGCTGCACAGCAGCTCCCGCACCAGCTCCGCCGGGCGCTCCGGGAGCAGCGTCTGTTCCAACTGGTCCAGGAAGATGAGGATGGGACGATCCGAGCGCATCTCCGCCAGCTGGAGCGCCTCGTCCACCAGCTCCCCCGAGCAGCGGTCCGCGGGCACGTCGCCGAGGTCGAGGTCCGCGTACATGGTCCGCGCCAGCCGGTGGAGCGGCGACTCCCGGCTCAGCCAGGCGTCGACATAGACGATGCGGAAGCCGTGCTCCTTCTGGAGCTCGGGGATGACGGCGGCCTGCATCAGCGAGGACTTGCCCGAGCCCGAGGGGCCGAAGAGCGTGACGCACGGATGCGCGAGGATGCTGTTCATCAGCCGCCGGGCGACCGTCTCACGACAGAAGAAGCGCGCACGGTCCTCCGCGCGATAGGGCAGCGGGCCCCGGAAGGGATTGAGGGGCTCGGCGCTCATGCGCTCTCCCTCCGGGCATCGGGGCTGGTGGGCAGCACTACCTCGGAGGCGTCCAGCTCCAGCACCTGCACGCCCATGCGCGCGGGCAGGCTCCGCCCACGCTCCCACAGCTCGCGCTCCATCTCCCCGGGCTCCAGGATGACCAGGCTGCCGGTGGGCAGCGGCACCTTGCCGAAGATGCGGTAGAGCAGCATCCGGTGATGCCAGGTCAGCATCGACATGCCCAGGATGAGGGCGGGCCGGCTCGTCAGACAGGCCACCAGCTCGTTGACGAGGTCCGGGGAGAACTGGTCGCCGCTCTCGCCGATCAGCATGCTCTCCAGCTCGCTGACGCCCAGGAGGTAGTCATCCTCGGTGAGCAGGGGCCGCATGTAGATGCTCGAGGGCAGGTACCCGCAGAAGAGGTGGAGCACGATGATGTCGTTCTCCGGATTCAGGGACGTAAGCCGGGGGTCTGGGTCGACCGTCGTCCACTCTCGCGCTCCGCCCTCACGCCGGAGCAGGGTGACGCGACCGCCGTCGCGCCCGGGGGGCGTGATGACGTGGACCGTGACGTCGGGCTGATGCTCGGCGATGGCCAGCTCCAGCAGGGGAAAGCGCATGAGGGTGACGTGGACGCCGGGCGCCATACGGCGTGCCAGCTCGTCGACCAGCGGTTCCGAGGTAGCGGTGTTCCGGAAGACCTGCTGGAACTCGATGTTCAGGCGGTGCTCCTCGAAGTGCTGCGCGTAGTACTGCGTGAGGGCGCTCATGGAGATGCTGTCGGGAACCTCGCCCACCTTCTGGGTGAGGGCCTGTCGGAGCCGCTTGCGGAAGCCGTCCAGCATGCCGCGCTCGTTGCTCCAGCGGTCGCCCAGCACCAGCGTGAAGGGCTTGCGCAGGAGCTTGTCGAGGGCGGGGGAGGGCTCCCGGACCCGGAAGGGATTGGGCAGCGGGGGCAGCGGCTTGAGGACACGCCGGTTCCTGAAGTCGAACAGGACGGAGCTGTCTCCGCGCAGGTAGAGCACGGGGGAGAAGGCCTCGGCGGTGTTGTTCCCCCGGGCGAGCATCGTCATCCGGGCATCGTTGAGGCTGACGGCGACGTCGCCCTCGAGCGCGGACTCGCGGGTGAGCGACCGGTAGAAAGCCTCCGCACAGTACTGGGTGATGTCCGCCCTCACGGGCCAGAGCCAGGCGATGACCGCGGCGGACGCCTCCCGGGCAATCACCTCCGCCGAGCTGGCGAGGGCCCCTGGCCGGGCCCCTTCGCACGCATCCAGGACGACCAGGCGCAGCGTCTTCCGGCAGAACCTGCGGAGCAGCCGGGCCAGCGTCTCCGCGCCGATCCACGTCTCGTTGCCGTCGTCATCCAGCACCTGGAGCTGGGGATGCCCGGATTCACCGACCCGCCCATGTCCGACGAAGTGGATGACGTGAGGCGTCGGCTCCAGCGCCAGACGGTCGATGAGGGAGCGAAGCCGCGCCTGGTTGCCCACGAGGGCCTCGAACTCCACCTCGCCAGCCTGGATGGGTTTCTCGAGCGCGGCACGCAGCCGGGTGACGGCTCCGCCCCCGGGAAGCGCCACGGCCAGCACGCGGACGGCTGACTTCACCTCGCGGAACTGGGAGCGCTCGTTCGAGGTGACGTCCCGCGCCACGTGCACATCCGTCGAGCTCCCCAGGAATTCCGAGGTCCTCTCAGGCTCGCAGAGCGCTTCCCAGGGAACGGCCTGGAGGAGGCGATCCGTGTCGAGCTTGAATCTCAGCAGGACCGGCAGGGGGGCCTCGCCGCCGCGCTGCCGCTGATGCACGGCCCCGAGGTTCGCCTGGAAGAGAGCCTGGTGGATGAGCTGGGCCTGCCACATCGCGTCTCCCAACCCCTCGCCGCGCTCCGCCGCCTGGCGGACCTGCTCACCGAACGCCTCGAGCTGCTCGACGGTGAGGTCGGGAAGGATGTGGGACGCGGGGTTCTCTCCGCCGCTGCCCTGGGCCTTGGCCCTCAGCGCGCTTCCCTCACGTGTGATGGCGATCTGCAACCACGGTCTGGATGACATTCCCTCTCCCCTTGAAGGGTGTGTCTTCGCGGACGCGGATGTGATGCGCGCGAGGGGAGCCCCGACAGTCGCTTGCTGTCAGGGCTCCCGGTCGGGGGCGCGTCAGGCGTTCGCCAGGTGGAGGGCCTCGCCCGGGGACTGCTCACCCGGGCGAAGGGCTGGGGCCTGACCTGGCGTTACTTCTTCAGGGCCTCGCGGAGGCGGTCGGCGAGCTCGCGGACTCCCGGCTGCCGCAGCAGGGTGTAGTGGTCGCCGGGCAGCAGGTGCCGCTCCAGCGCTCCCCCGACGAGCGCGGACCAGCCGCCGTCTTCCGGCAGGCCCTCCGCGTCGTCCGCCGCCTTGAAGAGCACCACGCGCTCCTGGCTGGCCGGGGCCACGTAGTGCCGCGAGGCGTGGTGGTTGGCCTCGAACACCCGGAACAGCGCACGCACCTGCTCGGGGCTCGTGCCCGGCGGCAGGGCGCCCGCGCTGGCCGCCTGCTGGAGCAGCTGCTCCAGCACCGCGTCCGGCTCCAGGCCCATGAGCTGCTCCAGGTCCAGCGGCAGGTCCGCCAGCGACACGCCCATCAGGTCGCGAGCGAACATGAGCGCCAGGTGCAGCCGGTCCGGCTCGGCCTCCCCGGCCAGCACCGCCGGCACGTAGGAGTCGATGAGGGCCAGCAGCGCCACCTCTTCGCCGCTCGCGCGGAGCTGGCGTGCCAGCTCGTAGGCGATGACGCCGCCGAGGGACCAGCCGCCCAGGAAGTAGGGCCCGGACGGCTGCACGGTGCGAATGGCCTTCGCGTACTCGGCGGCCATTTCCTCCACGGTGCCCAGTGGCGCGGTGGCGCCATCCAGGCCCCGGGCCTGCAGGCCGTAGAAGGGCTGGTCCGGCCCGAGCAGTCGGGCCAGCTCCGCGTACGCGAGGACGCTGCCGCCCACCGGGTGGACGCAGAAGAACGGCGCGTTGCTGCTCGTGCCCTGCGTGCCGAAGGGCACCAGCGGTGAGTACGCCCCCGAGTCTTCGCGGCGCAGCAGCGTGGCCAGCTGCTCCACGGTGGGCGCCTGGAAGAGCGCGGCCAGCGGGAGCTGACGCCCGGTGGCCTGTCGCACCGCCGCCATGAGGCGGACGGCCAGCAGCGAGTGCCCCCCCAGCTCGAAGAAGCTGGTGCGCACGCCCACCGGGCTCACGCCGAGCACCGACTCCCAGGTGCGCGCCAGCAGCAGCTCCAGCGCGTCCCTCGGTGCCACCTGGGCCGCCGTGGGTGCATCCACCGCGTGCGGCGCGGGCAGCGCCTTCCTGTCCACCTTGCCGTTGGCCGTCAGGGGCAGGGCGGGCAGAGACACGAAGGCGGCCGGCACCATGTACTCGGGCAGGTGCTGCTTGAGGTGGGCGCGCAGCGACTCGGAGGACTCCGACGTCACCACGTACGCCACCAGTCGCTTGTCCCCGGGCACGTCTTCACGGGCCAGCACCACCGCGTCCTTCACGGCCGGGTGCGCGCGCAGGGCGTTCTCGACTTCACCCAGCTCGATGCGGAAGCCGCGCACCTTCACCTGGAAGTCCAGCCGGCCCAGGTACTCCAGCGTGCCGTCCTGCCTCCAGCGCGCCTTGTCTCCGGTGCGGTACAGCCGCGTGCCCGGCTCGGTGCCGAAAGGGTTGGGCACGAAGCGCTCGGCGGTGAGGGCAGGGCGGCCCAGGTAGCCCCGGGCCAGGCCCTCTCCGCCCAGGTACAGCTCTCCGGGCACGCCCACCGGGGCGAGCTGCAGCCGTTCATCCAGGACGTAGGCCTGGGTGTTGGGCAGCGGCTGGCCGATGACGGGCACCTCGACGGCCGAGTCCTGCACGCGCCACGTCGTGGCGTACACCGTGCTCTCCGTCGGGCCGTAGGCGTTGATGGTCCGCGTGCGCTGCGTGCGGGACAGGCGCTTCCAGAGCGACAGGTCCATGGCCTCGCCCGCGCACACCACCATGCGCGGGACATGGGCGGCTTCCAGCAGCCCGGCCTGGAGCAGCAGCGTCAGCTGCGCGGGCGTGCAGTCCAGCACGTCCACCCGCTGGTGCTGCAGCCACGCCACCATGGCCTCCGGGTCCTTCCGCGTCTCCTCCGGCAGCAGGCACAGGCAGTGCCCATCCGCCAGGTGGAGGAGCTGCTCGATGGACACGTCGAAGTACAGCGGGGCGTTGAGGCTCAGCCGCAGGCCCTGGGGCCGGTCGGCGTACAGCGTGCGCGCCATGGCCGCGTGCAGGTGGAGCACCGAGCGGTGCCGCACCATCACGCCCTTGGGCGTGCCCGTGCTTCCCGACGTGTAGATGACGTACGCCAGGTGGTCCGCGGTGGCGGAGGACGGGCCGCCCGTCTCGGGCAGGGCCGCCAGCCGCGATGCCTCGGTGTCGAGGCACACGAGGTGACGGACCTCGGGCTTCCAGGCGTCGGCCAGGTGCTGGACGGTGAGCAGCACGGCGGCGCCGCAGTCCTGGAGGACGAAGGACTTGCGCTGCGCCGGAGCCGCCGGGTCGATGGGCACGAAGGCGCCACCGGCCTTGAGCACCGCCAGCAGGGCGATGATGGCGTCCGGCGTGCGCTCCAGGCACAGGCCCACCGTGACTTCGGGGCCGACGCCCAGCGAGCGCAGGTGCGAGGCGAGCTGGTTGGCCCGCGCGTCGAGCCGCGCGTACGACAGCACCACGTCGCCGAGCTGCACGGCCGGTGCGTCTGGCGTGCGGCGTGCCTGCTGCTCGAAGAGCGTGTGGAAGCAGGCGTCCCGCTGGAAGTCGGCGGTGGCGCTGTTCCACTCCACCAGCGTCTTCTGGCGCTCCTCCGCCGTCTGCAGGGGCAGCGCGTCCAGCGGGGCGTCGGGTGAAGCCACGGCCCCTTCCAGCAGGAGCTGGAGGTGGGCCATGAGGCGCTCGGCCGTGGAGGGCTCGAACAGGTCCGTGCTGAAGATGAGGCCGCCGCGGTAGCCGTCGGGCACGCGCCACAGGCCGAGCTCCAGCTCGAACCGGCTCAGCGTGAGGTCCACCTCCACCGTCTCCAGCTTCAGCTCCGGCAGGGACATGCCCGACTCGGGCGTGTTCTGCAGGACGAAGAGGGCCTGGAACAGGGGCGTGCGGCCCAGATCTCGCGCGGGCTGCAGCTCCTCGACGAGCCGCTCGAACGGGATGTCCTGGTGCTCGTACGCGCCCAGGGTGGTGCCCCGCACCTGCGCCAGCAGTTGGCGGAACGTGAGCGCCGGAGCGAACCGGGCGCGCAGCACCAGCGTGTTGACGAAGAAGCCGATGAGCCCCTCCGTCTGCTCATGGCGCCGGCCAGCGATGGGCGAGCCCACCAGCACGTCGTCCTGCCCCGAGTACCGGTGCAGCACCGTCTGGAAGGCGGCCAGCAGCAGCATGAAGGGCGTGACGCCCTCACGCCGGGCCATCGCGTCCAGCTTGTCGGCGAGCGCGGCCGGCAGGTGCACCTGGACGTCGGCGCCCTGGTGCGACAGCACCGCCGGACGGGGCTTGTCGGTGGGCAGCTCCAGCGCGTGCGGCGCGCCGCCGAGCTGCGACTTCCACCAGCCGAGCTGCGCCGCGAGCGTCTCGCCCCGCAGCCAGTTGCGCTGCCAGATGGAGTAGTCGGCGTACTGCAGCGGCAGCTCGGGCAGGGGCGAGGGCAGGCCACGACGGAAGGCCTCGTACAGGGTGACGACCTCCCGCATCAGCACGCCCATGGACCAGCCGTCCGTGATGCTGTGGTGCATGTTGAGCAGCAGCACGTGCTCGGCCGCGTCCAGCTTGAGGATGGCGGCGCGCACGAGCGGGCCCGCGGCCAGGTCGAACGGCCGCTGCGCATCGTCGGTGGCGATGCGCACCGCTTCGGCCTGCCGCTGCTCGAGGGGCAGGGCGCTCAGGTCCACGAACGGGAGCAGGCCGGTACGGGCCGGGTGGATGACCTGGAACGGCTCGCCGCCCTCGGAGTGGAACGTGGTGCGCAGCGACTCGTGGCGGCGCACCAGCTCGTCGAAGGCGCGCTGGAACGCGGCGGCCTCCACCGTGCCCGACAGGCGCAGCGCCGTGGGCATGTTGTAGAGCGCCTGGCCCGGCTGGAGCTGATCCAGGAACCACAGGCGCTGCTGCGCGAAGGACAGCGGCACGGGGCCTTCGCCGCGCGCCTTCGTCAGCTCGGGCACACGGGTGTTCGACGTAGCGGCCTGGAGGCGCTCGGCGAGGGCGGCCACGGTGGGCGCCTCGAAGAGGGTGCGCAGGGGCAGCTCCACGTCGAAGGCAGCGCGGATGCGCGCGGCCAGCCGCGTGGCCAGCAGCGAGTGGCCACCCAGCTCGAAGAAGCTGTCCCGCGTGCCTACGCGACGGACTCCCAGCAGCTGGGCGAAGAGGTTCGCCAGCGTCTGCTCCGTCGGGTTGCTCGGCGCCACGTACCGGTCGGCCTGGGCCCCGGAGTCGTCCGGTGCCGGCAGGGCCTTGAGGTCCACCTTGCCGTTGGCCGTCAAGGGCAGGGCGGGCAGAGACACGAAGGCGGCCGGCACCATGTACTCGGGCAGGTGCTGCTTGAGGTGGGCTCGCAGCGACTCGGAGGACTCCGACGTCACCACGTACGCCACCAGCCGCTTGTCCCCGGGCACGTCTTCACGGGCCAGCACCACCGCGTCCTTCACGGCCGGGTGCGCGCGCAGGGCGTTCTCGACTTCACCCAGCTCGATGCGGAAGCCACGCACCTTCACCTGGAAGTCCAGCCGGCCCAGGTACTCCAGCGTGCCGTCCTGCCTCCAGCGTGCCTTGTCTCCGGTGCGGTACAGCCGCGCGCCCGGCTCGGTGCCGAAGGGGTTGGGCACGAAGCGCTCGGCGGTGAGGGCCGGCCGGCCCAGGTAGCCCCGGGCCAGGCCCTCTCCGCCCAGGTACAGCTCTCCGGGTACGCCCACCGGGGCGAGCTGCAGCCGCGCGTCCAGGACGTAGGCCTGGAGGTTGGGCAGCGGACGGCCGATGGACGGGCGCGTTCCCGGCAGCACCTCGGCGATGGTGGCGTCCACGGTGCACTCGGTGGGGCCGTAGACGTTGAAGGTGCGCGAGCGAGGCGCGGCGGCCAGCTGCTCCCACAGCACCTCGTCGATGGCCTCGCCGCCCGGCAACAGCAGCCGTGGGGCGGACGCGTCCTGGAGCAGGCCCGCTTCCACCAGCAGCTTCAGCATGGACGGCGTGCACTCGAGCACGTCGAGGCGGGTGCTCGCGATCCACTTCGCCAGGGCCTGAGGATCCCTGCGCGTGTATTCGGGGACGATGCAGAGGCAGTGGCCATCCAGGAGCTGGAAGACCTGCTGGATGGAGGCATCGAAGTACAGCGGCGCGTTGAGGCTGACCCGCAGGCCGGCGGGCTGCCCGGCGTAGAGGGTCTGCCGCACGGCCTGGTGCAGGTGGAGCACCGAGCGCTGCCGCACCATGACGCCCTTCGGCGTGCCCGTGGAGCCCGACGTGTAGATGACGTACGCCAGGTGCGCCCCGGTGGAGACCGGGGGAACATTCGCGTCCGGCAGGGCCGCCAGTCGCGCCGCCTCGGAGTCGAGGCAGACCACGTGACGGACCTCGGGCTTCCAGGCGTCGGCCAGGTGCTGGAAGGTGAGGAGCACGGAGGCGCCGCTGTCCTGGAGGACGAACGACTTGCGCGGAGCCGGCGCCGCCGGGTCGATGGGCACGAAGGCGCCACCGGCCTTGAGCACCGCCATCACCGCGACCAGCGCCTCGACCGAGCGCTCCAGGCACAGGGCCACCGTGACTTCGGGCCCGACACCCAGCGAGCGCAGGTGTACGGCGAGCTGGTTGGCGCGGGCGTTGAGCTGCCGGTAGGACAGCGCCCGGTCCTCCAGCACCACGGCGGGTGCCTCGGGGGTGCGGGCCGCCTGCTGCTCGAAGAGGACGTGGAGGACGGCCTCGCGCGGGAAGTCCGCCGCGGTGTCGTTCCACTCCACCAGCGCCTGCCGGCGCTCCTCCGCCGTCAGCAGCGGCAGCTCGGACAACGGCGCATCCGGGGAGGCCACGGCCCCCTCCAGCAGCAGCCGCAGCCGCGTCACCATCCGAGTGGCGGTGGCGTGCTCGAACAGGTCGGTGCTGAAGGCGAGCGCGCCCTGGAACCCGTCCGCCGTGCGAGCCAGGTCGAGGTTGAGCTCGAACTTGGCGGAGGCCAGGTCGGCGTCCACGCCCCGCAGCGTCAGGCCGGGCAGTGTCAGCACCGGCTGAGGAGCGTTCTGCAGCGAGAACATGGCCTGGAAGAGCGGCGTGCGGCTCAGGTCTCGCGCCGGCTGCAGCTCCTCCACCAGCTTCTCGAAGGGGACGTCCTGGTACTCGTACGCGCCCAGGGTGGTGCCCCGCACCTGCGCCAGCAACTGGCGGAAGGTGAGCGCCGGGGTGAGCCGGGCGCGCAGCACCAGTGTGTTGACGAAGAAGCCGATGAGGCCCTCCGTCTCCGAGTGCCGGCGCCCCGCGATGGGCGAGCCCACCAGCACGTCGTCCTGTCCGGAGTAGCGGCCCAGCAGGGTCTGGAACGCGGCCAGCAGCAGCATGAACGGCGTGGCGCCCTCACGCTTCGCGAGCGCCTCCAGGGCCTGGCTGAGCGACTCGGGCAGGTGCACGACGACCGCGGCGCCCTGGTGCGAGAGCACCGCCGGACGGGGCTTGTCGGTGGGCATGTCCAGCGCATGCGGCGCACCGGAGAGCAGCTCCTTCCACCAGCCGAGCTGCGTCCGCAGCGTCTCGCCTCGCAGCCAGTTGCGCTGCCAGAGGGCGTAGTCCGCGTACTGCACCGGCAGCTCCGGCAGGGGCGAGGGCTGGCCCTGACGGAAGGCCTCGTACAGCGCGGCCACCTCGCGGACGAGCACGCCCATGGACCAGCCGTCGGAGATGGCGTGGTGCAGGTTGAGCAGCAGGACGTGCTCCGTCGGCCCAAGCCTCAGCAGTCTGCTCCGCAGCAGCGGGCCGGCGGCCAGGTCGAAGGGACGCGCGGCGTCCTCGGTGGCCAGGCGACGCGTCTCCGCCTCGCGCTGCTCGGGCGGCAGCGCGCCCAGGTCCACCACCGGGAGGCGCCAGGTGCCGGCCGGGTGGATGACCTGCTCGGGCTCACCGGCCTCCACCTGGAAGGTGGTGCGCAGCGACTCGTGGCGGCGCACCAGCGCTTCGAAGGCGCGCTCCAGCGAGTGCAGCTCCAGGGCTCCCGACAGCCGCAGGGCCATGGGGATGTTGTAGAGGGACTGGCCCGGGTGCAGCTGGTCGAGGAACCACAGCCGCTGCTGGGCGAAGGACAGCGGGAGGGGGCCCTGCGGCCGGGCCCGCGTCAGGGCCGGAAGCTCGGTCGCTGCCGTGGTGGACAGCAGGCGCTCCGCGAGTCCGGCCACGGTGGGGGACTCGAAGAGGGCGCGCAGGGGCAGCTCCACGCTGAAGGCCGCGCGGATGCGCGCGACGAGCTGCGTGGCCAGGAGGGAGTGGCCTCCCAGGTCGAAGAAGCTGTCCTCCACGCCGACACGCTCGGCGCCGAGGACCTGGGCGAAGAGCTCCGCCAGCGTCTGCTCGGCGGCCGTGCGCGGGGCCACGTACCGGCCCTGCTGGAGCACCGAGAGGTCCGGCGCGGGCAGGGCCTTGCGGTCCACCTTGCCGTTCGTCGTCAGGGGCAGCTCGCCCAGGATGACGATGACCGAGGGCACCATGTACTCGGGCAGCCGCTGCGCCACGTACGCGCGCAGCGCGTTGGAGTCGAGCACGCCCACGTCGCCGATGACGTAGGCCACCAGGCGCTTGTCGCCCGGCGGGTCCTGGCGCACCACCGCCACCGCATGGCGCACCCCGGGATGCGTCAGCAGCGCGGCTTCCACCTCTGCCAGCTCGATGCGGTATCCACGGACCTTCACCTGGTTGTCGATGCGGCCCAGGAACTCCAGGACTCCGTCCGCACGCCAGCGCGCCTTGTCGCCGGTGCGGTAGAGCCGCTCGCCCGGGGTGGCGCTGAAGGGATTGGGGATGAAGCGCTCCGCCGTCAGGTCCGGCCGCGACAGGTAGCCGCGCGCCAGGCCGTCTCCGCCGATGAACAGCTCACCCGGCACGCCCACGGGCACCGGCTGCAGCGCACCGTCGAGCACGTACACCTGCGTGTTCGCGATGGGCGAGCCGATGGGGATGGAGGCGCCGAGCCAGGTGGCCTCCGTCATCCGGTACGTCGACGTGAACAGCGTGGACTCGGTGGGGCCGTAGCAGGCCGTCACCGGAATGAACATTCCTTCCACGACCTTGCGCACGTGGGCGGCACTCACCACGTCACCGCCGGTGAGCAGCTGGCGCACGCCGCGCAGGCTGTCCGGCTTCAGGTCCACCACCTGGGAGAACAGGCCCGAGGTCAGGTGCAGCGTGGTGACTCCGTGACGCTGGAGCACCGTGCTCAGCAGCTCCAAGTCACTTGGTGACTGGGGCGGGAAGACGACGAGGCGGCCACCGAAGAGCAGCGGGCCCCAGACCTCCAGGGTGGAGGCGTCGAAGGAGATGGGAGCGATGAGGAGGAAGGTCTCCTCCGGACCCAGGTGGGCGTAGTGGGCCCCGTGCAGCAGGCGCATGACGCCCCGGTGCTCGACGGCAACGCCCTTGGGCCGGCCGGTGGAGCCGGAGGTGAAGTCCACGTAGGCCAGGTTGCGCGAGGTGGCTCCGGACACCGGCCGCGTGCGCGGCAGCATGTCCAGCGGCAGCTCCTCCACGTAGACGCACGAGATGCCCTCTGCCACGGGCAGGCTGGCGCGCAGGGCGTGCGAGGTGATGAGCAGCCGGGGCGGAGCGTCCTCCATCATCTGCGCCAGCCGCTGCGTCGGGTAGGACGCGTCCAGCGGCAGGTAGGCGCCACCGGCCTTGAGGATGGCCAGCAGGGAGACGATGAGCTCCACCGAGCGCTCCAGGCACACGGCCACCAGCACATCGGGCCGTACGTCATGGAGGCGCAGCAGGTTGGCGAGCTGGTTGGCGCGCGTGTCGAGCTGCGCGTACGTGAGGCGCTGCTCACCGAACTCCAGCGCGATGGCATCCGGGCGCAGGGTGGCCTGCTGCTCGAAGAGCGCGTGGATGGTCGCCTCGCGCGGGTAGTCCGACGCGGTGGCGTTCCACTCCACCAGCACCTGCTGGCGCTCCCGGTCGGTCAGCAGCAGCGACGCCGAGAGGGGAGCGTCGGGCCGGGCCACCACGCCTTCCAGCAGCAGGCGCAGGTGGTCGACCAGGCGCGCGGCCGTGGAGGGCTCGAACAGGTCCGTGTTGAAGACCAGGCCACCCCGGTAGCCATCCGGCGTGCGAGTGAGGCCGAGCTCCAGCTCGAAGCGGCTGGACGTCTGCTCCACCTCCACGCCCCGCAGCGTCAGCTCGGGCAGGGACAGCGCCGAGTCGGGCGTGTTCTGCAGGACGAACAGGGCCTGGAAGAGCGGAGTACGGCTCAGGTCGCGTGCGGGCCGCAGCTCCTCCACCAGCTTCTCGAAGGGGACGTCCTGGTGCTCGTAGGCGCCCAGCGTGGCGTCCTTCACCTGCGCCAGCAGCTGGCGGAAGGTGATGGCCGGCGTGAAGCGCGCGCGCAGCACCAGCGTGTTGACGAAGAAGCCGATGAGCCCCTCCGTCTGCGCGTGCCGGCGCCCCGCGATGGGCGAGCCCACCAGCACGTCGTCCTGACCCGAGGCGTGGTGCAGCACGCTCTGGAACGCCGCCAGCAACAGCATGAAGGGCGTGACGCCCTCACGCTGCGCCGTGGCCTCCACCGCCTGGCTGAGCGCGGGCGGCAGGTGCAGGGGGGCCATGGCGCCCTGGTACGTCAGCGCCGTCGGCCTCGGCTTGTCGGTGGGCAGCTCCAGCGCATGCGGCGCGCCCTCGAGCTGTCCCTTCCACCAGGCGAGCTGCGCCTTCAGCGTCTCGCCCCGCAGCCAGTCGCGCTGCCACGCGGCGTAGTCCACGTACCGCATCGGCAGCTCGGGCAGGGGCGAGGGCAGGCCGCGCCGGAAGGCCTCGTACAGGGCGGCCACTTCGCGCACCAGCACACTCGTGGACCAGCCGTCGGAGATGCTGTGGTGCATGCACAGCAGCAGCACGTGCTCGGCCGGCTCCAGCTTCACCAGGGTGACGCGCAGCAGCGGGCCCGTGGACAGGTCGAAGGGCCGCTGGGCGTCCTCGGTCGCCAGCCGCACCGCCTCCGCGTGGCGGGACGCCGCGTTCGGGAGCCCCGTCAGGTCCACGTGCTCCAGCTGCTGGCCCATGGCCGGGTGGACGAGCTGGAAGGGCTCACCGCGCTCGGCGTGGAAGGTGGTGCGCAGCGACTCGTGGCGGCGCACCAGCTCGTCGAAGGCGCGCTGCAGGGCGGCGGCCTCCAGCGTGCCCGACAGGCGCAGCGCGGTGGGCATGTTGTAGAGCGCCTGTCCCGGCTGCAGCTGGTCCAGGAACCACAGGCGCTGCTGCGCGAAGGACAGGGGCTGCGGGCCTTCCCCGGCCAGCCGCGTCAGCGTCGGGAGCCCGGTGCCGGACGTGGCGGCCTGGAGGCGCTCGGCGAGGCCGGCCACGGTGGGCGCCTCGAAGAGGGTGCGCAGGCTGAGCTCCACGTCGAAGGCGGCGCGGATGCGCGCCACCAGCTGCGTGGCCAGGAGCGAGTGGCCGCCCAGCTCGAAGAAGTTGTCCCGGCGGCCCACCAGGGGCACGCGCAGCAGCTCCTGCCACAGCTCGGCCAGGCGGGCCTCCACCTGCGTCGCGGGAGGCTCATGGGCCGCCGTGGACTGGAGCTGCGAGGCCTCCGGAGCGGGCAGGGCCTTGCGGTCCACCTTGCCGTTCGGCGTCAGCGGCAGCGCGGTGAGCGCCACGAAGGCCGCGGGCACCATGTACTCCGGCAGGTGCGTGCGGAGCGTGGCGCGCAGGTCCGTGACGTCCACGGACGCGCTGTCACCCGAGGCGGGAATCACGTACGCCACCAGGCGCTTGTCGCCGGGCGCGTCTTCCCGGGCCACCACCACCGCGTCATGGACGGACGCGTGGGCCCGGAGCGCGGCTTCAATCTCCCCCAGCTCGATGCGGATGCCCCGCACCTTCACCTGGTTGTCGCCGCGGCCGAGGTACTCCAGCCCTCCGTCCAGCTTCCACCGGGCCTGGTCGCCCGTGCGGTACAGCCGCTCGCCGTCCCCGAACGGGCTGGGCACGAAGCGCTCCGCCGTCACGTCCGGACGCCCGTGGTAGCCGCGTGCCAGGCCCTCGCCACCGATGAACAGCTCGCCAATGACACCCGTGGGCACCGGCTCCAGGTCGCGGTCCAGCACGTACAGCAGCACGTTCGTCAGCGGACGGCCGATGGAGACCTCGCGGCCGAGCTCCCCCGAAGAGGCCTCGCACGCCAGGTCCACGGAGGTGGCCACCGCCGTCACCTCGGTGAGGCCGTAGGTGTTCAGCAGCGGCACCTCGCCGCCCACGCGCTGGCGCCACTGCGCCACGCGCTCGGGCACCGCGCGCTCACCGCCAATCACCACCCACTTGAGCGCCGCCGGCAGCTTCGCCTTGCCCTCGCTCAGGGCCGCAGTCACCTCGTGCCAGAAGGCCGTGGGCAGGTTGAGCTGCGTCACCCCGGCTGCTTCGACCTTCGCGAGGAAGGCGTCCGGCACGTCCAGCATCTCCGGCGTGCGCAGCACCAGCGTCCCGCCTCGCGTGAGGCACGGGTAGATCTCCTCCGCGCTGGTGTCCCAGCTGATGGAGGCGAACTGGAGCACGCGGTCCCCCGGTCCCAACGGGAAGGCCCGCCACGCCGCCTGGGTGAAGTTCACCAGCGAGCGGTGCTGCACCACCACGCCCTTGGGACGCCCGGTGGAGCCCGACGTGTACAGCACGTAAGCCGCCGCCTCGGGAGGCACCGCGATGCCCGGGGACGACGCCTCGCCCGTCACCGGGAGCGCGTCCACGTCCACCCAGACGCGCGTGGTGGACTCGCCCAGCCGCTCGCGGAACAGGGCGCGGCCCACCAGCACCGTCGCGCCGCTGTCCTCCAGCATGAAGCGCAGCCGCTCCGCCGGGTACTCCGGATCCAGCGGCACGTAGGCGCCGCCCGCCTTCAGCACGCCGAGCAGCGCGGTCATCAGCTCCACCGAGCGCTCCACGCACACGGCCACTCGCGTCTCCAGCCCGACGCCCAGCTCGCGCAGCCGCCGCGCCAGCCGGTTCGCCCGTGCGTCCAGCTCGCGGTACGTCACCGAGCGCTCACCGGCCACCACGGCCGTGGCATCCGGCGTCCTGGCCACCTGCGCCTCGAACAGCGCATGGATGCGCGCGTCAGCGGGCAGCGGCTCGCGCGCTCCGTTCCACTCCACCAGCAGTCGCTGGCGCTCCTCATCCCCGAGCAGGGGCAGCGCCGACACGGCTGCGTCCGGCCGGGCCAGCACGCCCTCCAGCAGCAGGCGGAAGTGCTCGAAGAGGCGGGTTGCCGTCGCGGCCTCGAACAGCTCGGTGCTGTAGTTGAGCATCCCGACGAGCCCCTCCGCCGGTCGCCACAGGTCCAGGCTCAGCTCGAACAGCGCCACGCCCGTGTCTTCGACGTCCGCCTGGCGCACGGACAGCTCCGGCAGCACCAGCTCCGGCACCGGGGTGTTCTGCAGCGTGAACATCACCTGGAACAGCGGGGTGCGGCTCGCGTCGCGCGCGGGCTGCAGCTCCTCCACCAGCTTCTCGAAGGGCACGGCCTGGTGCTCGAAGGCGCCCAGCGTGGTGTCCTTCACCTGCGCCAGCAGCTGGCGGAAGGTGATGGCCGGGGTGAAGCGCGCGCGCAGCACCAGCGTGTTGACGAAGAAGCCGATGAGGCCCTCGGTGGCGCCCTGGTCGCGGTTGGCGATGGGCGAGCCGACGAGCAGGTCGTCCTGGCCCGAGTAGCGGTGCAGCAGCGTCTGGAATGCTGCCAGCAGCAGCATGAAGGGCGTGACGCCCTCGCGCTGGGCCAGGGCCTCCAGCTTCCGCGTCAGGCCCAGGGGCAGGCGCACTGCCTGCGTCTCGCCCTTGTGCGAGAAGACCGCCGGGCGCGGCTTGTCGGTGGGCAGGTCCAGCGCGACGGGCGCGCCTTCCAGCCGCGACTTCCACCATGCGAGCTGCGCCTTCAGCGCCTCACCCTGGAGCCACCCGCGCTGCCACACCGCGTAGTCGGCGTACTGCAGCGGCAGCTCCGGCAGGGGCGAGGGCAGGCCGCGACGGAAGGCCTCGTACAGCGCCGTCACCTCGCGCACCAGCACGCCCATGGACCAGCCGTCCGAGACGATGTGGTGCAGGTGGAGCATCAGCACGTGCTCCCGCGCGCCCAGCTTCAGCAGCAGCGTGCGAATGAGCGGGCCGCGCAGCAGGTCGAAGGGACGCCGGCTTTCCTCGGTCGCCAAGCGCACCGCCTCGCCGTGCCGGAGGTCGTCCTCGACCACGCGAGACAGGTCCACCTTCTGGAGTGGCACGAAGAGCGACGAATGGATGTACTGCACGGGCCGGCCCGCCTCCGTGCGGAAGGTGGTGCGCAGCGCCTCGTGGCGGCGCACCAGCTCGTCGAAGGCCCGCTGGAGCGAGTTCTCGTCCAGCGTCCCATCCAGCGTCAGGGCGAGCGGGACGTTGTAGAGCGAGTTGCCCGGCTGGAGCTGGTCGATGAACCACAGCCGCTGCTGGGCGAAGGACAGGGGCAGCTCGCCCGTGCGAGGTGCACGCACCAGGGCCGGAGCCCGCGTGCCCCCGGCGGCACCCAGGCGCGCAGCGAGGCCCGCCACGGTGGGCGCCGAGAACAGCTCGCTCAGCGGCAGCTCCACCTCCAGGGCCGCGCGGATGCGCGACACCACCTGCGTGGCCAGCAGTGAGTGGCCGCCCAGCGCGAAGAAGTCGTCGTGGATGCCCACCGACTCCAGGTGCAGCACGTCCGCCCAGATGGCGGCGAGCTTCGCCTCCAGCTCATTGCGCGGTGCCGTACCCTCGGATGCGGCCGGAGCCTCGGGGACAGGGAGGGCCTTGCGGTCCACCTTGCCGTTGGATGAGAGGGGCAGGGCGGTGAGGGACACGAAGGCCGACGGCACCATGTACTCGGGCAGCTGCTTCTGGACGGCCGCGCGCACCGCCTCGGTGTCCAGGTTCGCCGTCTCCGGCACCACGTACGCCACCAGTCGCTTGTCGCCGGGCACGTCCTCGCGCACGACGACCACCGCCTCCTTCACGCCGGACACCTGGCGCACCACCGCCTCGACTTCACCCAGCTCGATGCGGAAGCCACGCACCTTCACCTGGAAGTCGCTGCGGCCCAGGAACTCCAGCGTGCCGTTGGCGAGCCAGCGCACCTGGTCTCCGGTGCGGTACAGCCGCGCTCCCGGAGTGGAGGCGAAGGGGTGGGGCACGAAGCGCTCGGCGGTGAGGTCCGCGCGGTTGAGGTAGCCCCACGCCAGGCCGTCTCCGCCCACGTACAGCTCTCCGGGCACGCCGGCCGGCACCGGCTGCAGCCCAGCGTCCAGCACGAAGGCCGTCGAATTCGCCACCGGCCTGCCGATGGGCACCGAGCGGCCCACGTCGTCTCCGGCCCGCAGGGCATGGGTGGTGGAGAACGTCGTGTTCTCCGTGGGGCCGTAGCCATTCACCAGCACGGCGCCCGAGGGCAGCCGCGCCAGGTGCTCGCGCACCCGCTGCACCGGCAGCACGTCGCCACCGGCAAGCACCTGCCGCACCCGGGCCAGGGCCTCGCCCTGCGCGTGCGCCATCTGCTCGAAGAGGGCCGCGGTCAGCCACAGCGTGCTGACGCGCTCGCGCACCAGCAGCGCGCCCAGCTCCTCCAGGGCCAGCGGCCCGGGAGGTGCCAGCACCAGCCGGGCGCCATTGAGCAGCGCGCCCCACACCTCCAGCGTGGAGGCGTCGAAGGCGGCGGGCGCCAGCTGGAGGACGACTTCCTCCGGCCCGAAGCGCACGAAGGTGCTGCCCTGCACCAGTCTCACCACGCCCCGGTGCGGCACGCACACGCCCTTGGGGCGGCCCGTGCTTCCCGAGGTGAACATGACGTACGCCAGCGCCTCCGCACCCACCTCCACGGCGGGCACGGTGGTGGGACGGGACGCAATGGCGTTCCACTCTGTGTCCAGCAACACGCGCGTGCCGCCCGCCTCGCGCAGCGCTTCCACCAGCGACTGCTGCGTCAGCACCACGCTGACGCCCGCCTCGCGCAGCATCCAGCCGATGCGCTCGGCCGGGTGGTGGGCATCGACGGGCACATAGGCGGCGCCGACCTTGAGGATGGCCAGCATGCCGACGATGAGCTCCGGCGAGCGCTCCACGCCCAGGCCGACACGAGCGCCAGGACGCACGCCCAGCGAGAGCAGGTGCCAGGCGAGCTGATTCGAGCGCGTCTCCAGCTCCGCGTAGCTGAGCGTCCGAGTCCCGAACGCCAGGGCCACGAACGAGGGCGATAGAGCCGCCTGACGCGAGAACAGCGCGTGCACCGGCGTGTCACGCGGGTAGTCCACCGCCGTCTCGTTCCAGGCCGTCAGCACCTGCTGGCGAGCCTCCGGGGTGAGCAGCGACAGCCGGGACAGCGGCAGGTCCGGCGAGGCGACGGCCGCCTCCAGCAGCGTGCGCAGGTGCTCGGCCATGCCGGCGATGGTGGCCGGCTCGAAGAGCGCGGTGTCGTAGTTGAAGCCGCCGTCGAAGCCCTCCGCCGTGCGGTAGAAGTTCAGCTCCAGGTCGAAGCGGATGAGGCCGTGCTCCGGCTCCACTGGACGCAGCGAGAGGCCGGGCAGGGCCAGCTCGGGCAGCGGCGCGTTCTGGAGCGCGAAGATGACCTGGAAGAGCGGCGTGCGGCTCAGGTCGCGCGGAGGCTGCAGCTCCTCCACCAGCTTCTCGAAGGGCAGGTCCTGGTGCTCGTACGCGCCCAGGGTGGTGTCACGCACCTGGGCCAGCAGCTCGCGGAAGGTGGCCTCCGGCTTCAGGCGCGTGCGCAGCACGAGGGTGTTCGCGAAGAAGCCGATCAGCGCCTCGGACTCGGCGTGGCGGCGGCTGGCGATGGGCGAGCCGACGGAGATGTCGTCCTGCCCGGAGTAGCGGCCCAGCAGGGTCTGGAACGCGGCCAGCAACAGCATGAAGGGCGTGGCGCCCTCGCGCTTCGCCAGGGCCTCCGCTGCCTCGCTCAGCTCGCGCGACAGGCGCAGCGGCAGGGGCGCGCCCTGGAAGGACTGCCGCGGCGGGCGCGGCTTGTCCGTGGGCAGCTCCAGGTGGGACGGCGCCCCGGTGAGCTGCTCGCGCCAGTAGTCGAGCTGCGTGCCCAGGACCTCGCCCTGGAGCCAGCCGCGCTGCCAGACGGCATGGTCGGCGAACTGCACCGGCAGCTCCGGCAACGGCGAGGGCTGGCCCTGGATGAAGGCCGCGTACAGCGCGGCCAGCTCGCGCACCAGCACTCCGGTGGACCAGCCGTCCGAGATGATGTGGTGCAGGTTGAACACCAACAGGTGGCGGGTCTTCTCCACCTCCACCAGGAGGGCGCGCACCAGCGGGCCGTTGACCAGGTCGAACGGGCGGCGGGCCTCTTCGGTGGCCAGTCGCATGGCCTCGGCCTGACGCAGCGATGCGTCGGCCAGCCCCGTCACGGAGACGCTGTGCACGGAGAGCGGGGCGGCGGGGTGGATGACCTGGAAGGGCTCACCCGCCTCGGACTGGAAGGTGGTGCGCAGCGTCTCGTGGCGCCGCACCAGCTCGTCGAAGCTCCGGCGCAGCGCGTCCACGTCCAGCGTGCCCTCCAGCATCAAGGGCATGGGGATGTTGTACGCGCTGGCCCCGCCGCCGAGCTGGCCGATGAACCACAGCCGCTGCTGCGCGAAGGAGAGGGGCAGGGGCCGCGAGCGGTCCGCGCGGACCAGCGGCGGCACCACGCTCGCGGAGCCGGTGGCCGGCTGGCGGGAGTCCAGGCGCGCCGCGAGGGCGGCCACGGTGGGCGCCTCGAAGAGGGCGCGCAGGGGCAGCTCCGCGCCGAAGGTGGTGCGGACGCGGGCCACCAGCTGCGTGGCCAGGAGCGAGTGGCCACCCAGCTCGAAGAAGCTGTCGTGGATGCCCACCCGACCGACGCCGAGGAGCTGGGCGAAGAGGTCCGCCAGCGTCTGCTCGGTGGGAGTGCTCGGCGCCACGTACCGGCCGCGCTGCGCCACCGTGGCGTCGGGCGCGGGCAGCGCCTTGCGGTCCAGCTTGCCGTTCGTCGTCAGGGGCAGCACGCCCAGGTGCACCACGGCGGAGGGCACCATGTACTCGGGCAGCCGCTGCGCCACGTACGCGCGCAGCTCGGCGGCGTCGAGCGGGCCTGCGTCACCGGTGACGTAGGCCACCAGGCGCTTGTCGCCCGGCGGGTCCTGGCGCACCACCGCCACCGCCTCGCGCACCCCGGGGTGCGTCAGCAGCGCGGCCTCCACTTCCGCCAGTTCAATCCGGTAGCCGCGCACCTTCACCTGGTTGTCGATGCGGCCCAGGAACTCCAGGACTCCGTCCGCGCGCCAGCGCGCCTTGTCGCCGGTGCGGTAGAGCCGCTCGCCCGCGGTGGCGCTGAAGGGATTGGGGATGAAGCGCTCCGCCGTCAGGTCCGGCCGCGACAGGTAGCCGCGCGCCAGGCCGTCTCCGCCGATGAACAGCTCGCCCGGCACACCCACGGGCATTGGCTGCAGCGCACCGTCCAGCACGTACACCTGGGTGTTCGCGATGGGAACGCCGATGGGAATGGACGCGCTCACGTGGACCACGTCCGTCATCCGGTACGTGGAGGTGAACAGCGTGGACTCGGTGGGGCCGTAGCAGGCCGTGACGGGAATCCCCAGCGTCTCCACTGCCTTGCGCACGTGGGCGGCACTCACCACGTCGCCACCGGTGAGCAGCTGGCGCACGCCGCGCAGGCTGTCCGGCTTGAGGTCCACCACCTGCGAGAACAGACCCGAGGTCAGGTGCAGCGTGGTGACACCGTGGTGCTGGAGCACCGTGCTCAGCAGCTCCAGGTCGCTGGGCGACTGGGGCGGGAAGACGACGAGGCGGCCGCCGAAGAGCAGCGGGCCCCAGACCTCCAGGGTGGAGGCGTCGAAAGAGATGGGAGCGATGAGGAGGAAGGTCTCCTCCGGGCCCAGGTGGGCGTAGTGGGCCCCGTGCAGCAGGCGCATGACGCCCCGGTGCTCGACGGCAACGCCCTTGGGCCGGCCGGTGGAGCCGGAGGTGAAGTCCACGTAGGCCAGGTTGCGCGAGGTGGCTCCGGACACCGGCCGCGTGCGCGGCAGCATGTCCAGCGGCAGCTCTTCCACCAGCAGGCACGGCACCGCTTCGCCGACGGGCAGGCTGGCGCGCAGGGCCTGTGAGGTGATGAGCAGCCGGGGCGGAGCGTCCTCCAGCATCTGGCTCAGGCGCGTGGCCGGATACGAAGCGTCCAGCGGCAGGTAGGCGCCGCCGGCCTTGAGGATGGCCAGCAGGGAGACGACGAGCTCCACCGAGCGCTCCAGGCACACGGCCACCAGCACATCGGGCCGTACGTCATGGAGGCGCAGCAGGTTGGCGAGCTGGTTGGCGCGCACCTCGAGCTGCGCATACGTGAGGCGCTGCTCACCGAACTCCAGCGCGATGGCGTCCGGGCGCAGCGCGACCTGCTGCTCGAAGAGCGCGTGGATGGTCGCCTCGCGCGGGTAGTCCGACGCGGTGGCGTTCCACTCCACCAGCACCTGGCTCCGCTCGACGTCCGTGAGCAGGGGCAGCAGCGGCGTCGGCAGGTCGGGCGAGGCCACGACGGCGCGGGCCAGCCCGGTGAGGTGCTCGGCCAGGCGCTCGACGGTGGAGCGGTCGAAGAGGCTGGTGGCGTACTCGAAGCGGACCGTCATCCCCGCGCGGTGCTCCCAGACCTCCAGGCCCAGGTCGAACTTGGCGGTGCCCATGCTCATGTCCACCGAGCTGAGCTTGAGCGTCTGCGCGGAGACCTCGACCTCCGGCGTGTTGAGCACGTTGAGGCTGACCTGGAAGACCGGCGTGCGGCTCAGGTCGCGAGGCACCTGGATGAGCTCCATCAGGCGCTCGAAGGGCGCGTCCTGGCGCGTATAGGCGCCCAGGGCCTGCTGCTTCACCCGCGCCAGCAGCTCCCGGAACGTGGGGGCGCCGCCGAGCCGCGAGCGGAAGGCCAGCGTGTTGAGGAAGCAGCCGATGAGTCCCTCCACCTCGGGCCGGGTGCGGCCGGCGATGGGCGTGCCAATCGCGAAGTCCTCCTGGCCCGAGTACCGGCCCAGCAGGAGCTGGTAGAGCGCCATCATCACCATGAAGGGCGTGGCCCCCTCACGGCGGCCCAGTGCCAGCAGCGGCTCCACCAGCTCCTTCGGCCACTCGAAGCGGTAGAGGTCGCCCGCGTACGACTGCACCGCGGGGCGCGGCCGGTCCGTGGGCAGCTCCAGCGCCTGCACGCCGGAGAGCTGGTCCTTCCACCAGCGCAGCTGCTCCTCCAGCACCGCGCCCTCCAGGTACTGGCGCTGCCACACCGCGAAGTCCGCGTACTGCACGGGCAGCTCGGGCAGCGGCGAAGGCATGCCCGCCCCGAAGCTCGCGTAGAGGAGGGTCAGCTCGCGCGCGAGCACCATGTTGCACCACGCGTCGGAGACGGCGTGGTGGAGGATGAGGCTGAGGACGTGCTCCTCGGCGCCCAGGCGCAGGAGCTTCGCGCGTACCACCGGCCCCTTCTCCAGGTCGAAGGGCAGGGCGGCGTGCTCCAGGCACAGGCGCACCATCGCGGCATCACGCTCCGCGGGCGTGGCGCCGGGGACGTCCTCGAGCGGCATCGGCAGGCGCACGTCCGCATCGATGCGCTGCATGGCGTTGCCGTCGTCCGCGAGGAAGTACGTGGAGCGCAGCACCTCGTGACGGCGCACCAGCTCGTCCAGCGAGGCCTGGAGCGCGGGGATGTTCAGCGGCCCCACCAGCCGGAAGCTGGCCGGGTTGTTGTAGGCCGAGCTCGTCGGCTCCAGCTGCTGGAGGTACCAGAGCCGCTGCTGCGCGAAGGACAGCGGCAGCGGGCGGTCCCTCGGCGCGCGAGGAATTGGCGGCGGCGAACCCGGCATGGCGGCCGGCTGCGGCGCCTGGGCCACGGGGGCCTTTGGAGCCTTCGGGGCCTGGGCGACGGGCGTGGCGGCCTTCGCCACGGGGAGAGTCACGGCCTCCACGAGTCCGTTCGAGCGCAGCCGGACCGACCGGCCCGTGCGGTAGAGCATGCCGCCACTTCCGCGCGGATGGGGCACCAGCCGGCGGCGCTCCTCCTCGGGCGCGCGCCACAGGCCCCGGGGCAGGCCCGCGCCTTCCAGCGCCAGCTCGCCGACGACACCCTCGGGCACGGGCAGCCCCGCCTCGTCCAGCACCCACGCCTGGAGGCCCGACGGAACGCGCTCCTCCGGCGACTTCGGCAGCAGGGCTCCTTCGGTGGCGCCACCCGCGAGCAGCACCTCCACCCCCGCGGCCCGGTGCAGGGCCGAGGCCAGCTCCGCGGACGCCCCTTCGAGGACCAGCGCGCCCACCGAGCCCAGCGACTCACGGGCCGTGGGCAGCTCCAGCAGCGTACGGGCCAGCCGCGCGGAGGCCTGGAGGACGACGCCGCGAGACTCGCGCGCCAGCTCCAGCAGCTCACCCACGCCCTGCTCACCCTCCACCAGCACCTGCTCCTGACGGACGGACGCCTCGGCCTCCACCCGCTCGCGCAGCGTGGCGAGCCGGCGCAGGCTCTGCAGCACCACCTGCGTCTCCACGCCGAAGTCGATGAGGCAGGCCACCTCGTCCACGTCGGCGTCGCGCATGGCGCGCATGCGCTTCATGCCGCTCTCCACCGTGCCGATGAGCCCCGTCGCCAGCGCGAAGTTCTCGAACGAGTGCTCCAGCATCGCGTTGATGTCGTCTTCGGAGAGCTTGTCGACCTCGCCCTTGTAGCCCTGCGCCGACAGCAGGCTGGCGATGATGTCCGCCGAGCCCCGGAAGTACGTCAGCAGCGGCTTGCGCACGGTGCGCAGCACTTCCTGCTCGTCGTCCCCGATGAAGGTGTGCGCCATGCACGTGATGTGGCCCCGGCCGGGGTGGCCGTTGCGGCGCCACGCCTCGCGGTACAGCGCCACCTTCGGCTTCAGCTCCTCCAGGGAGTGCGCCAGCAGCCCCGTCAGCAGCCCCGCGCCCAGCTCACCCGCCATCCGGAACGTCTCCGGGCTGGAGGTGGCGGTGAGCCACACAGGCAGCTCCTTCTGCACCGGCTTCGGGCGCAGGCCCACCTCCACGGTGGTGCCGGCGCCGCCCGGACGCCGCAGCTTCTCTCCGCGCCAGAGGGCGCGCAGCGTCTCCAGGTTGCGCAGCAGGATGTTGCGCCGGTCCTCGTAGTTGGCGGGCGCGAAGGTGAAGTCCTGCACGTGCCAGCCGGTGGCCACGGACAGGCCCACGCGGCCGTTGGAGAGGTTGTCCACCACGGACCACTGCTCGGCGATGAGCAGCGGGTCATGCAGCGGCAGCACCACGCTGCCGGAGCGCAGGCGCAGGTTGCGCGTCACGGTGGCCAGGCCCGCGGCCACGACGGCGGGCTGCGGGTACAGGCCGCCGAAGGCGTGGAAGTGACGCTCGGGCGTCCACACCGCCGTGAAGCCGTGGGCATCCGCGAACTTCGAGCCCTCCACCAGCAGCTCGTACTTGGGGCCGGTGAGGGTGTCCTCGTCGTTGGCGAAGTAGAGGAGGCTGACCTCCATGGCGCGCGTGCGCGGGCCACCGCCGCCCAGGCGCACCAGCCGTGCCCGGACCTGCTCGGAGGGGAACACCACGCGCAGGCCGCGAGAGAGCGCCCACAGCGACTCCAGCTCCGCGCGCTCCGTCGAGGACTCACCGGCCGCCAGCCAGGTGCCACCCTCGGTGGGGCGCAGCCGCACATCCAGCTGGCCGAACAGCTCCGCCAGCGCGGAGTGGCTCAGTGTCCAGGCGGGCTTCCCGGCGCCCGCGGGCAGCAGCCACGCGAGCGACTCGGCCTGGGCGGGAGACTGGACCTCCAGGGTCGCATTGCCCGTGGAGGACTTCGAGAGGTCATCGACGTACAGGACCCGGGCCGCATCGAGGCGGGCCGCGGTGGTGACGCCACGCCACGTGATGAGCAGGGGCGTGGTGGTGCCTTCCGGTGCGTAGGTGGCCAGGGCGCCCAGGTCGGTGGGGCCGAGCGTCACCGCGGCGCCACCGGCCTCCAGCACACCCCACAGCACCGCCAGCTTCGCGGGCGAGGGCTCCAGGCACACGGCCACGGGAGCACCCGCGCGAAGCCCGAGCGCCCGCAACCTCGCGGCCACGCCCCGCGCCTGTGCGGACAGCTCCGCCCAGGACCAGGACCGCCCACCCTGGACGGTGGCCACGGCCTCCGGGCTCCGGAGAGCGCGCTCGGACAGCAGCGCGGGGACGGCGGCGGAATGGGACGGAGGGCGAGACGCGGGCCAGGCACGGCGCTCCGCCTCGGTGACGAGGGGCAGGCGCGACACGCGCTCGTCGGGCCGGGCGACGGCGGCACCCAGCAGGACCTGCAAGTGCTCCACCATGCGGCGGGCGGTGGACTCGTCGTACAGCTCGGTGGCGTACTCCAGCGCGCCGACGATGCGGCCGTTGCTCTCGGACAGCACGAGCGTCAGCTCGGACAGCGTGGCGCCCCACTGCACGGGCGCATGGGTGATCTCCATCAGCGAGCCACGGACACCGGACAGCTCCAGCGTCGCCGGGCCGCTCGCGCCCACCGCGTGGTAGACGAAGACGGTGTCCGTCATCCGGTCGCGGCCGATGTCCTTGCCCGGGATGAGGTCCTCCACGAGATACTCGAAGGGCACGTCCGGGCGGACCTGGACCTCGGAGACCTCCTGCTTCACGCGGCCGAGCAGCTCGCGGAACGTCGGGTCTCCCGCGAAGCTGGTGCGGAAGGCCGCCGAGTGGGCCACGTAGCCGATGAGCGGCAGCAGCTCCGGGCGGGTGCGGTTGGCGATGGGCGTGCCGACGATGATGTCCGTCCGCCCGCTGTAGCGGTGCAGCAGCGTCTGCCACGCGGCCAGCACCGTCATGTACGCCGTGAAGTTCTCACGCTTGCCGAAGGCCAGCACCTCGCGTGCCAGGGCGGGGGGCAGGTCCACCGTCATGCGCACCGACGTGAGCGGGCAGCGCTCCGGGCGCGGCCGGTCCAGGGGCATGTCCAGCCGGCGCGGCATGCCGGCCAGCCGGTTGCGCCACCACTGCTCCTGATCGGGCAGCAGGCGCTCGGCGATGGTGCGCTTCTGCCACGCGCCGAAGTCCGCGTACTGCACGGGCAGCGGGGGCAAGGGTGACGGCCGGCCCTGGCGGAAGGCGCCGTAGAGCTGTCCCAGCTCGTTGACGAAGAGGACGATGGACAGCGTGTCGCAGACAACGTGGTGGATGGTGCCCACCAGGATGTGGAGCTGCGGGCTCAGCCGGACCAGCGTGGTCCGCATGATGGGGCCCTTCACCAGGTCGAAGGGCCGAGCGGCGTCCTCGCGCGCGATGCGCATGGCCGCCTCCTCGCGCTGCTCGGCGGAGCCGGTGACCTCCACCACGTCGAGGGGGATGTGCACCTCGGGGTGGAAGCGCTGCACGGGCCGGCCGTCCACGACGTCGTAGGTGGTGCGCAGCGCCTCGTGGCGGCGGACGATCTCCTGGATGCTGCGGTGCAGGATGTCCACGTCCACGAACCCCTCGAGCCGCAGCACGAAGGGGATGGTGTACGCGGAGAGGCCGGGCAGGTGCTGCTCCAGGCGCCACACGCGCTCCTGGACGAAGGACAGCGGCAGCTCCTGGGTGCGCGGCAGCGGGACGAGCGGCAGCTCCCGGGTCTGCTCCACCGGAGCGGCCTGCGCCAGCAGCGGCTCCAGGCGCTCGGCGATGCCGGCCACCGTGGGCGCCTCGAAGAGGGCCGCCAGCGGGAGCTGCACGCCGAAGGTGTCGCGGAGCTGGTTGAGGAGCTGGGCGGCCATCAGCGAGTTGCCGCCGATCTCCAGGAAGTTGTCGTCGCGGCCCACGAAGTCCAGGCCCAGGCGCTCGCGCCACAGCGCGGCCACGCGCTCCTCGGTTCCAGGGCGCGGTGCGTCCTCACGGACGGGGGTTGCCGGAGTGGAATCGACAGACTCGGGCTCGACGGGCGCGGGCTGGGCGGAGACCACCGTGGCCTGAACGGGAGCGGAAGCCTCCCGAGGCTGAAGTGTCGAGGAAGCCAGGACGGGCGGCAGCGCCGACTGCGGCGCGGGGCCAGAGGTGGGGGCTGTGAGCGCCACGGGAGGAGTAAAGCCGGGCGATGAGGGCGCGAGCTCTGCTGGGAGCGTCACCACTGAGGCCGAGACGGCGCTTGCGGCGGGCGGAGTGAACCCAGCCGTGGGAGCTGTGCTTGCCGCAGGCGGAGTGAGCCCGGGCGTCAGGGCTGCACTCGATCCGGGAGGCGTGAACCCTGGCGCCGACGCCGTGCTCACCGCAGGCGGAGCGAACCCGGACCCCTGGCCCGTGAGCACCGCAGGCGGTGTGATCCCGGGCATCGGTACAGCGCTCGCAGCAGGAGGCGCGAACCCGGCCGCGGGCGACGTGCTCACCGCAGGAGGCGCGAACCCGGCCGCGGGCGACGTGCTCACCGCAGGAGGCGCGAACCCGGCCGCGGGCGACGTACTCACCGCAGGAGGCGCGAACCCGGCCGCGGGCGACGTGCTCACCGCGGGAGGCGTGAACCCGGGTGCCGGGGTCGCAATCACCGCAGGCGGCGTGAAGCCAGGCACCGCGGCCTGCCCGGCCGGAGACGGGACCACGCGTGCCGGGGGCACCACGGGCTGGGCGAACACGGGCGGCGAAGCGGGCGGAGGCGTGGGAGCCACCGTGGTGCCCGACTGTGCTGCCGGCGTCGGCGTGAACACGGGAGCCGACGCATGTCCGCCGGGCGTGACCACCATGCTGCCCTGGGCCACACGAGTCCCGCCACCGGGCGTGAGCGCCGGGGCAGGGGGCGCGGCCACCTGCGCCTGCGCGGGCTTCGCATCCACCCAGCAGTGCTTCTCCTGGAACGGGTACGTGGGCAGGTGCAGCCGCCGCCGCTGCTCGTGGGCGTAGAAGGCGGACCAGTCCACCTCGACTCCCAGCGTCCACAGCTCGCCCACCGCCTGCAGGAAGCCCGAGTGCTCCGTCGTGGAGCCCCCGCGCCGCAGCGACGCCAGCGCCTTCACCCGGTCGCGGTCCTGTCCCAGGCACGAGCGCACCAGCGGCGTGAGGTCCTGCCCCGGGCCCACCTCCAGCACCAGGCTGCAGCCTTCCTCCAGCAGGGCACCCACCGCCTCGCTGAAGCGCACGGGCTGCCGCATCTGGTCCGCCCAGTAGCGCGGCTGCGCCAGCGCGCCCGGCATCGCCCATGTCCCGGTGACACTGGACGCGTAGCGCAGCGCGGGCTCCGAGCGCCGCAGCGACGCCACCACCCGCTCCAGCTCGGGCATCAGCGGCGCCACGTCGGCCGAGTGGAAGGCGTGCGGCGCGGGCATCCGCACCGCACCGATGTCCCGGCGCTTCAGCTCCTCCTGGAACCGCTCCACCTCGTCCACCGGTCCGGCGACGACGCACCGGTCCGGCGCGTTGAGCGCGGCCATCTCCAGGCGCCCGGACAGCAGCGGCAGCACCTGCGACTCCGACAGCGCCACCCCGAGCATGGCCCCCGGGGGCATGCGGTGCATCAGCTCACCGCGCGCCACCGCCAGCTTCAGCGCATCCTCCAGCGGCAGCGCACCCGCCACGCACGCGGCGGCGTACTCGCCGAAGCTGTGTCCCAGCACGGCGTGGACCTTCAGGCCCCAGTCCATCCACGTACGAGCCAGCGAGTACTCCACGGAGAACAGCGCGGGCAGCGCCACGCGCGTGTCGGCCAGCAGCGTGGCCACCTCCGCGTCCTGTCCAGGCGCGGCCTGGAGCAGCTTGCGCACCCGCTCGCGCAGCGGCGCCTCCAGCAGCGCGAGGCACGCGTCCAGGTGCCCGCGGAAGACAGGCTCACCCGCGTACAGCTCGCGGCCCATGCCCACCTGCTGGGCACCCTGGCCCGGGAAGACGAGGGCCACGCGACGCGCACGCGCCGCCTCGCCCTTCACCTTCACCGCCGTGTACGGCTTGCGAAGCTGCTTCGCGAGGTCCGCGGCGTCCGTGGCCACGACGGCCCGACGGTGCTCGAAGGCCTTGCGGCCCACCGCGTGGGTGAAGGCCACGTCGGCCACGCGCAGGTCGGCGGCGCTGGCCTCCGCGTGCGAGGCGAGCTGCCGGGACGCCGCCTCCAGTGCCTCCGGTGTCCGCGCGGACAGGGTGACGAGCTGGTGGGTTCGCGTGGTGGAGCCGCTGTGCGACATGGGGGATTCCTCGAGCACGGCGTGGGCGTTGGTTCCACCAATGCCGAAGGAGCTGACAGCCGCGCGTCGCGGCGCCTCGCCCCTCGGCCACGGCCGCAAGGTTGTATTGACGAAGAAGGGGCCGGAATCGAAGTCGATCTGCGGGTTGGGGCGCTCGAAGTGCAGGCTCGGAGGAATCTCTCCGTGGTGCAGCGACAGCGCGACCTTGATGACGCCCGCGACGCCGGCCACCGTGTCCATGTGGCCCACGTTGGTCTTCAGCGAGGCCAGGGCAATGGAGCCGCGGTGCTCGGCGCCCAGGCCGTACGCGCGCTGGAGCGCCGCCACCTCGATGGGGTCTCCCAGCGGCGTCGCGGTGCCGTGCGTCTCCACGTAGGCAATGTCCTTCGCCTCCACGCCGGCCCGGGCCATGGCCTGCGAAACGACGGCGGCCTGGCCCTGCACGCTGGGCGCGGTGAAGCCGGACTTGTTGCGGCCGTCGTTGTTGGTCGCCGTGGCGCGGATGACGGCGTAGATGGAGTCGCCGTCGCGCTCCGCGTCCTCCAGGCGCTTGAGCACCACGGAGGCCACGCCGTTGCCGGAGATGGTGCCCTGCGCCTTCGCGTCGAAGGCGCGGCAGTGGCCGTCCGGAGAGAAGATCATCCCTTCCTGCCAGACGTACCCCGTGCGCTGCGGCACGGCGAGGCGCGTCGCGCCAGCCAGCGCCACGTCGGAGTTGCCCGCCAGCAGGTTCTGGCAGGCGAGGTGGATGGCCACCAGGCCCGTGGAGCACGCGGTGTAGACGAGCGTGCTCTCACCGGTGAGGCCCAGCTTGTAGGACGTCTTGGTGGCCAGGCTCACGTGCGTGGCGGTGCCGTACAGCTCGAAGAGGGCCGCGGCATCCAGCGGCACCGTCGTGCGCACCGCCTGCGTGTAGCCGGAGTCCAGCGCGCCCGCGTACAGCGAGATGGCGCCGGGGAACCGGTGGGGGTCGATGCCCGCGTCCTCGAGCGCCGTCCACGCGCACTGGAGGAAGAGGCGCTGCTGCGGGTCCATCCACTGCGCCTCGCGCAGGGACATGTCGAAGAAGGCGTGGTCGAACCGGTCGATGCCGTCAATCACGCCGCCCGCGGCGACGAAGTCCGGGTGGTGCCACAGCTCCGTGCCGTCCGGCAGCCCGGGCATGTGCTCCAGCTCATCGACGGAGAAGCGGGAGATGGACTCCACGCCCTCGCGCAGGTTGCGCCAGAAGTCCGCCACGGTCAGCGCGCCGGGGAAGCGGCCCGCCATGCCGACGATGGCGATGGCGCCCGAGCTGGACGGCGTCGGTGACGCCGGGCGCGGGCGGTGGCCGGGCGCGGGCTCCGGGGCGGCGGCCTGGGCCGCGGTGCCCGCCTCGCGCTCCAGGCGGAGGGCGAGGTCATGGACGGTGGGGTGCTCGAAGAGCCACACCACGGCCACCTCGCGCTTGAGCTCCTCGCGCAGGTGCGTGGCGATGCGGACGACGGACAGCGACGTGCCGCCCAGCTCCTCGAAGAGGTGGTCATGGACGCCCACCCGGTCGGCGCCCAGCTCCCGGGCGTAGAGCGCCGCGAGCTGCTGCTCCAGGGGGTTGGCGGGCTCCACGAAGCGGCCCTGGCGGCCGGTGGACGCGGCGTCCGGCCGCGGCAGCGCCTTGCGGTCCACCTTGCCGCTGGTGTTCAGCGGCAGGGCCGGGAGCACCACGAAGACGGACGGCACCATGTACTCGGGCAGCCGCTGGCGGAGCCCCGTGCGCAGGATGCTCGCGTCGAGGGTGTGGCCTTCCCGCGCCATGGCGTAGGCCACCAGGCGCTTGTCGCCGGGCACGTCCTCGCGGACCACGGCCACCGCCTCATGGACGGGGGGCAGGGCGCGGAGGGCGGCCTCCACCTCGGCCAGCTCGATGCGAAAGCCGCGCACCTTCACCTGGTGGTCGGCGCGGCCCAGGAACTCCAGCGCACCGTCGGCGCGCCAGCGCACGAGGTCACCGGTGCGGTAGAGGCGCTCGCCGGGCGTGGTGGCGAAGGGGTGCGGGACGAAGCGCTCGGCGGTGAGGTCCGGGCGCGACACGTAGCCACGCGCCAGCCCGTCGCCGCCGATGAACAGCTCGCCGGGCACGCCCGCCGGCACGGGCTGGAGCTGCCCGTCCAGCACGTACGTCTCGGTGTTGGCCAGGGGCCGGCCGATGGGAATGGACGTCCCCGCCTCTTCGGGCCGCTCCATCCGGAAGCAGGTGGCGACGACGGAGCCCTCGGTGGGGCCGTAGCCGTTGGTGAGGGGGACGCGCAGCGACTCCAGCGCGCGGCGGGCGTGGGGCGCGGAGAGGATGTCGCCGCCGACGTGGATCTCCCGGACGCCGCCGAGGATGTCGGGCCGGTGCTCCACGAGCTGCGCGAACAGGCCCGCGGGCAGGTGGATGAACGTGACGCCCTGGCGCTGCACCACCTGGCCCAGCGCGTCCAGGTCCCCGGCCGACACCTGCGCGGGGAGGATGACGAGCCGGCTGCCGTGCAGCAGCGGAATCCACATCTCCATCACCGAGCCGTCGAAGGAGATGGGTGCCAGCAGGATGCCCGTCTCCCGCATGCCGTAGCCGGCGTAGGGCTCGCTGTGGACGAGGCGCAGGATGCCCCGGTGCTCGACGGCGACGCCCTTGGGCCGGCCGGTGCTGCCCGAAGTGAAGATGACGTACGCGACATCCCTCGGCCCGGCGCCCGAGACGGGAGCCGTGGTGGGCTGGGACTCCAGGGACAGCTCCTCCACGAAGAGGCTCGGCGGTGCGTCGTCCGGCAGGGTGAGCAGCCCGCGCAGGGCGCGCGAGGTGAGCAGCAGCTTCGGCCGGGCGTCCTCCAGCATGAGGGCCAGCCGCTGCGACGGGTACGTCGCGTCCAGCGGGACGTAGGCGCCGCCCGCCTTGAGGATGGCCAGCAGCGAGACGATGAGCTCGACGCCGCGCTCCAGGCTCACGGCCACGCGCGTGTCCGGGCCCACGCCGTGCGAGCGCAGCAGGTGCGCCAGCCGGTTGGCCCGCGCGTCGAGCTGCCCGTAGGTGACACGCTGCTCACCGCACTCGAGCGCGATGGCGTCCGGGCGCAGCGTGGCATGCCGCGAGAAGGCCTCGGGGATGGTGACGTGGGACGGGTAGGGGCGGACGGTGTCGTTCCACTCGACGAGGACGCGCTGGCGCTCCTCGGGCGGAAGCAGGGGCAGGGTGGCCAGCGGCACGTCCGGCGTGGAGACGGCGGCCTCCAGCAGGGTGCGCAGGTGACCGGCGAGGCGGGCCACGGTGGGGGCCTCGAACAGGTCGGTGCTGTACTCGATGGCGCCGCGCAGCCCGTCCGCGGCCTCGCTCAGCAGGAGGCCCAGGTCGAACCGGGCGGTGGCGTTGTCCACCTCGAGCGTGCGCAGGGTGAGCCCCGACGCGCGCAGCTCCTCGGCGGGCGTGTTCTGCAGGGCGAAGATGACCTGCACCAGCGGACCACGGCTCAGATCGCGCGCGACGTTCAGCTCCTCGACGAGCTTCTCGAAGGGCAGATCCTGGTGCTCGAACGCGGCGAGGGTGGTCTCACGCACCTGGGCCAGCAGCGCGCGGAACGAGTCCCCCGGACGCACGCGGCCGCGCAGCACCAGCGTGTTGACGAAGAAGCCGACCAGCCCCTCCAGCTCGCCATGGCGGCGGCCGGCAATGGGCGAGCCGATGAGCAGCTCCCCCTGGCGGCTGTAGCGAGACAGCAGGACCTGCCACACGGCGAGCAGCGCCATGAACGGCGTGGTGCCCTCCTGACGCGCGAGCGACAGCAGGCGCGAGACGAGCTCCTGTGGGAGGTGGAAGGGCAGCAGCGCCCCGCGCGGAGTGCGGATGGCGGGCCGTGCCTTGTCGGTGGGCAGCTCCAGGACCTGCGGCGCCCCGGCGAGCTGCTGCTTCCACCAGTCCACTTCCCGGGCAAGCACGTCGCCCTGGAGCCACTGACGCTGCCACGCGGCGAAGTCCGCGTACTGCACCGGCAGCGACGGCAGCAGGGGCGTCTTTCCGGAGGCGAAGGCCTCGTAGCCCGCCGCCACCTCGCGGACCATCACCCCGAGCGACCACCCGTCCGAGACGATGTGGTGCATGACGAACAGCAGGACGTGGTGCTCCGCGCCCAGCCGCAGCAGCCGCGTGCGCAGCAGCGGGCCGGTGCGCAGGTCGAAGGGCGTCGCCGCCTCCTCGGTGGCGAGCCGGAGCGCCTCGGCCTCGCGACGCTCCGCGGGCGTGGCCTCCAGGTCGGTGACGGGCAGCGTCCAGGCGCCGTGCGGGTGGAGGACCTGGATGGGCTGGCCCTCCTTCATCGCGAACGTCGAGCGCAGGGACTCGTGGCGGGCGACGAGGAGCTCCAGGGCGCGGCGCAGCGCCTCGGCATCCAGCGTCCCCTCCAGCCGGAGCGCGGCCATGATGTTGTAGTTGCTGCTCCCGGGCTGCACCTGGTCGAGCACCCACAGGCGCTGCTGGGCGAAGGACACGGGCAGCGCGCCGTCGCGAGGAACGGGCCGCAGCGGCGGCGTCTTCGACTCCGGGGTGCGGACGAGGAACTGCTCTTCGACGAACTCCGTGACGCGAGCCACGGTGGGCGCGCCGAAGAGGGCACGGAGTGGCAGCTCCACCTGGAAGGTGGAGCGCAGCCGGGAGATGAGCTGCGTGGCCAGCAGCGAGTGGCCACCCAGCCGGAAGAAGTCATCGTGCAGGCCCACGTGCTCCACGCGGAGCACCTCGCGGAAGAGGCTCGCGACCCGCTGCTGGAAGGGCGTCATGCGCTCGGGGGCGGCAGGCGCCACGGCAGCGGGCAGGGACGAGACTGGCGCCGGCAGCGCCTTGCGGTCGACCTTGCCGTTGGAAGAGAGGGGCAGGGCGGTGAGGGACACGAAGGCCGACGGCACCATGTACTCGGGCAGCTGCTTCTGGACGGCCGAGCGCACCGCCTCGGTGTCCAGGTTCGCCGTCTCCGGCACCACGTACGCCACCAGCCGCTTGTCGCCGGGCACGTCCTCGCGCACGACGACCACCGTCTCCTTCACGCCGGACACCTGGCGCACCACCGCCTCGACTTCGCCCAGCTCGATGCGGAAGCCACGCACCTTCACCTGGAAGTCGCTGCGGCCCAGGAACTCCAGCGTGCCGTTGGCGAGCCAGCGCACCTGGTCTCCGGTGCGGTACAGCCGTGCGCCCGGAGTGGAGGCGAAGGGGTGGGGCACGAAGCGCTCGGCGGTGAGGTCCGCGCGGTTGAGGTAGCCCCACGCCAGGCCGTCGCCGCCCACGTACAGCTCTCCGGGCACGCCGGCCGGCACCGGCTGCAGCCCAGCGTCCAGCACGAAGGCGGTGGAGTTGGCCACCGGCCGGCCAATAGGCACCGAGCGGCCCACGTCGTCTCCGGCCCGCAGGGCATGGGTGGTGGAGAAGGTGGTGTTCTCCGTGGGGCCGTAGCCATTCACCAGCACGGCGCCCGAGGGCAGCCGCGCCAGGTGCTCGCGCACCCGCTGCACCGGCATCACGTCGCCACCGGCAAGCACCTGCCGCACCCGGGCCAGGGCCTCGCCCTGCGCGTGCGCCATCTGCTCGAAGAGGGCCGCCGTCAGCCACAGCGTGCTGACGCGCTCACGCACCAGCAGCGCGCCCAGCTCCTCCAGGGCCAGCGGCCCGGGAGGCGCCAGCACCAGCCGGGCGCCATGCAGCAGCGCGCCCCACACCTCCAGCGTGGAGGCGTCGAAGGCGGCGGGCGCCAGTTGGAGGACGACTTCCTCCGGCCCGAAGCGCACGAAGGTGCTGCCCTGCACCAGCCTCACCACGCCCCGGTGCGGCACGCACACGCCCTTGGGGCGGCCGGTGCTTCCCGAGGTGAACATGACGTACGCCAGCGCGTCCGCGCTCACCGCCACGCCAGGCGCGGTGGTGGGACGGGAGGCAATGGCGCTCCACTCCGCGTCCAGCAGCACGCGCGTGCCGCCCGCCTCTCGCAGCCCCTCCACCAGCGACTGCTGCGTCAACACCACGCTGACGCCCGCTTCGTGCAGCATCCAGCCGATGCGCTCGGCCGGGTGGTGGACGTCGACGGGCACGTAGGCGGCGCCGGCCTTGAGGATGGCCAGCATGCCGACGATGAGCTCCGGCGAGCGCTCCACGCCCAGGCCGACACGGGCCCCGGGGCGCACGCCCAGCGAGAGCAGGTGCCAGGCGAGCTGATTCGAGCGCGTCTCCAGCTCCGCGTAGCTGAGCGTCCGAGTCCCGGACGCCAGGGCCACGGCCGAAGGCGACAGGGCCGCCTGACGCGAGAACAGCGCGTGCACCGGCGTGTCACGCGGGTACTCCACCGCCGTCTCGTTCCAGGCCGTCAGCACCTGGGCCCGCTCGGCCGCGTCCATCAGCGGCAGGCGGCTGAGTCGTACCGTGGCGTCGTGGGCCACGGCCTCGAGCAGGACGCGGAAGTGCTGGAGCAGCCGCTCGGCGGACGACTGGGAGAACAGATCCAGGCTGTACTCGAGGTGCCCCACCAGGTCCCCGTCACGGTCAATCAGTCCGAGGCTCAGGTCCTGCCGGGCGGTGTCGGTGACACTCTCCAGCAGCTCCACCCGGCCCCCGGGCAGCGACGGCGGCTGCATGGGCGCGTTCTGCAGCGCGAACAGCACGTTGAAGAGGGGCGAGGCATGCTCACCGCGCTCTCCGCCGACCGCCTCCACCAGCCGGTCGAACGGCACGTCCTGGTGAACGTAGGCGGCGAGCGACTCCTCGCGCACGCGGCCCACCAGCTCCGCGAAGGTCGGGTCGCCCTCCAGGCGCGTGCGCAGCACCATCGTGTTGACGAAGAAGCCGATGAGAGGCTCCAGCTCGGACACGGTACGCTGGGCAATCGGGCTGCCGATGGCGAAGTCACTCTGTCCCGAGTAGCGCGACAGCAGCGTCTCGTACGCGGCCAGCAGCACCATGAACAGGGTGGCGCCCTGCTCGCGGCCCACCTTCTCCAGCGCCTGGACCAGCGTCGCCGGGAGGGTGAAGAACTGGTTGCCGCCACGGAGGGTCCGCGTCGCGGGCCGGCCGGCCTCAGCGGGCAGCACCAGCGCGGGGACGCCCTGGAGGCGGGCCTTCAGGGACTCGAGCTGCGCCTGGATGCCCTCGGACTGCACCCACTTGCGCTGCCATGCGGCGTAGTCCGCGTACTGCACCGGCAGCTCCGGCAGGGGAGACGGCTTGCCCTCGGAGAACGCCGCGTACAGGACCACGACCTCCCGCACCAGCACGCCCATGGACCAGCCGTCCGAGACGATGTGGTGCATCGTCAGCAGCAGCGCATGCTCCTCGGCGCCCGTGCGCAGCAGCACGGTGCGGAGCAGCGGGCCGTTGGCGAGGTCGAACGGGCGGTTGGCCTCCTCGCCCATGCGCTTCTTCAGGAGGGCGTCGCGCGTGGACGCGTCCAGCGCGCTCAGGTCCTCCACCGGGAGGGGCCAGTGCGCGGGCGCGGGGTGGATGCGCTGCAGGGGCTGGTGCTCACGCGTGACGAAGGTCGTGCGCAGCGCCTCGTGCCGGCGGACCACCTCGGCGAAGGTGCGGCGCAGCACCTCGGCGTCCAGCGGGCCCGACAGCCGCAGGGCAATGGGCACGTTGTAGACGGCCTGGCCGGGCTGGAGCTGCTCCAGGAACCACAGGCGCTGCTGCGCGAACGACAGCGGCGGCGCATCCTCGCGAGGCACGGGCACCAGCGGAGGCATCGCCGTGCGCGACGCCTGCAGCATGAGCGCTTCGACGCGCTCCGACAGCAGCGCAACGGAGGGGGCCTCGAAGAGCATCCGGAGCGGAAGCTCCACGTTGAACCGCGCGCGCACCCGGGTGACGAGCTGCGTGGCCAGCAGCGAGTGGCCACCCAGCTCGAAGAAGTCGTCGTGAGGACCGACGCGCTCCACGTTGAGCACTTCGCGGAACAGCGCCACCAGTTGCTGCTGGAGCAGCGGAAGCGAGCCGATGTCCACCGCCTCCACGGCTGTCGACGACAGGTCCGGCTGCGGCAGGGCCTTGCGGTCCACCTTGCCGTTGGGCGACAAGGGCAGCGCCTCCAGGGCCACGACGGCCGAAGGCACCATGTACTCCGGCAGGCGCCGGCGCACGTGCTCTCGCAGGGCGGCCGTGTCCACGTCTGCCGGCGTCACGTACGCCACCAGTCGCTTGTCCCCGGGCACGTCCTCGCGCACCAGCGCCACCGTCTCGTGCACGCCCGGCACCGCGCGCAGCGCGGCTTCGACTTCGCCCAGCTCGATGCGGAAGCCACGCACCTTCACCTGGAAGTCCACGCGCCCCAGGAACTGCAACGTCCCATCCGCCAGCCACCGCACCCGGTCGCCCGAGCGGTACAGCCGCATGCCCGGCATGGCCGAGTAGGGGTGGGGCACGAAGCGCTCGGCGGTGAGCGCGGGCTGGCCCAGGTAGCCGCGGGCGAGGCCGTCGCCGCCGATGAACAGCTCACCCGGCACGCCCACGGGCACCGGCCGCATCGCCGCGTCCAGCACATACACCTGCGTGTTGCCGATGGGCCGGCCGATGGACACGGAGTCACCCACCGCATCCCCCGGAGACAGCCGGTGCGTGGTGGTGAAGGTGGTGCCCTCGGTGGGGCCGTAGCCGTTGATGATGCTGCGGCCCTGGGCCAGCCGCTCCCGCACGCGCGGCACCGGCAGCACGTCACCACCCGCGAGCAGTCGCGGTACCCGCGCGAGCGCCTCGGGCTGGTGCTGCTGCATCTGGTCGAAGAGGGCCGCCGTCAGCCACAGCACGGACACCTGGTGGCGGGTGAGGGCCTGCCCCAGCTCCTCCAGGTCCGGAGTCGAGCGCGGGAAGAGGACGAGGCGAGCGCCGTGCAGCAGCGCGCCCCAGACCTCCAGGGTGGACGCGTCGAAGGCCAGCGGGGCCAGCTGCAGCACCACCTCGTCGGGCCCGAGCTGCACGAAGCGCGAGCCGATGAGCAGGCGCACCACGCCCCGGTGCGGAATGGCCACGCCCTTGGGCGTGCCCGTCGAGCCCGACGTGTACGTGACGTACGCCAGGTGGTCCGGGCCGGACGAGGCCTCCAGCGCGTGCGGCGGCTGGCGGGCAATCGTCTCCCACTCGGAGTCCAGGGAGACGACGAGCTGCGCGCCCGCCGGCAGCTCGTCCTCCAGGGCCTCCTGGGTGAGGATGGCTGCGACGCTGGCGTCCTCCACCATGAAGGCCAGGCGCTGGGCCGGGTACGACGCATCCAGCGGCACGTAGCAGCCGCCGGCCTTGAGGATGCCCAGCAGGCCCACCAGCAGGTCGAGGCCCCGGTGCAGGAAGACGCCGACGCGAGACTCGGTGCCCAGGCCCAGCGAGCGCAGGTGCCGGGCGAGCTGGTTGGATCGCTCGTCGAGCTGCGCGTAGGTGAGGGTGTGGCCGTCGGACTCCACCGCCACGGCCCTGGGCGTGCGCCGGGCCTGCGCGGAGAACAGCGAGGCGATGGTGGCCTCCGCCGGGTAGTCGGCGCGCGTGTCGTTCCACTCGATGAGCACCTGCTGGCGCTCGGCGCGGCTCATCAGCGGCAGCTCGCTGAGCCGCTGTGCCTGGGCACCCTGAGCCACCGCCTCGAGCAGCAGCGTCAGGTGCTCCACCATGCGGCGCGCGGTGTCCGCGGTGAAGAGGTCCAGGTTGTACTCGAGCTGGCCCTCCAGCACTCCGCCGTGCTCGCGCATTCCCAGCGTGAGGTCGTACCGGGAGGTCTCCGTGACGACGGGCAGCACCTCCACGTCCAGCCCTGGCAGGGCGACCGTCCCCAGCTCCATGTTCAGGAGCACGAACAGGGTCTGGAACAGCGGCGTCCGGGACATGTCCCGCTCGCCACCGAGCTCCTCGACCAGTCGCTCGAATGGGATGTCCTGGTGCGCGAAGGCGCCCAGCGCTTCGTCACGCACGCGGTCCACCAGCGCGGAGAAGGTCGGGTCTCCATCCAGCCGCGAGCGCACGGCGAGGATGTTGACGAAGAAGCCGATGAGGTCTTCCAGCTCCGGCCGGGCGCGGTGGCCCACCGAGGTGCCCACGCAGAAGTCCGTCTGCCCGGAGTAGCGGCCCAGCAGCGCCTGCCAGCCGGCCATCAGCACCATGTAGAGCGTCGCGTTGCGGCTCCGGGCGACGTCCTCCAGTCCGGTGAGCACCGCGGCCGGGAGCGTGAAGAAGAGCGTGGCACCGCGCTGGCCGCGCACGGCCGGACGCGGCAGGTCCGTGGGCAGCTCCAGCACCGGAGCGTCCTCGAGCCGCGAGCGCCACCACTCGAGCTGCTCCGCGAGCGCCTTCTCCTCCAGCGCCCGGCGCTGCCATGCGGCGTAGTCCGCGTACTGCACGGGCAGGGCCGGCAGCGCGGGCTCACGGCCCTGGGCCAGCGCCTCGTACAGCGCGGCCACCTCGCGCACCAGCACGCCCATGGACCAGCCGTCCGAGACGATGTGGTGCATGCACAGCACCAGGACGTGCTCGTCCGCGTGCACGCGCAGCAGCACCGTGCGCAGCAGGGGGCCCTGGGCCAGGTCGAAGGCGCGATGGGCCTCCTCACCGATGCGCCGCTGGACAGCGGCCTCGCGCGCGGAAGGTTCCAGCGCGCTCAGGTCCTCCACGGGCAGCGGCCACTCCGCCGGAGCGGCCTGGACACGCTGGAGGGGACTGCCGTCGCGGGAGACGAAGGTGGTGCGCAGCGTCTCATGGCGATGGACCACCGCCGCGAAGACGCGGCCCAGCAGGGCCACGTCCAGCGGGCCGCGCAGGCGGAGCGCGACGGGCATGTTGAAGACGGACTGCCCCGGCTGGAGCTGGTCCATGAACCACAGGCGCTGCTGCGGGTACGACAGCTCCAGCAGTGCCTCCGACTCCGTCGGGCGCGGCAGGGGCACCAGGGGCAGCGCGTCCAGCGCGGCCCGCGACGTGTCCAGGCGCTCCGCGAGGCGGGCCACGGTGGGCGCCTCGAAGAAGGCGCGAAGGGGCAGCTCCACCCCGAGCTGCGCGCGCAGCCGCGTCACCACCTGCGTGGCCAGCAGCGAGTGGCCGCCCAGGAGGAAGAAGTCGTCATGCAGGCCCACGCGCTCGACGCGCAGGACCTCGCGGAACAATGCGGCGAGCTGCTGCTCGCGCGGCGTCCGAGGCTCGATGAATCCCCCTTCCACGGAGCCGAGGTCGGGCACCGGCAGGGCCTTGCGGTCCACCTTGCCGTGCGACGTCAGGGGCAGCGCCTCCAGCACCACGAAGGCCGAGGGCACCATGTGCTCCGGCAGGTGCTGGCGCAGGTGTTCGCGCACCACGCCCGTGTCCACGTCCGCGGGCGTCACGTACGCCACCAGTCGCTTGTCCCCGGGCACGTCCTCGCGCACCAGGGCCACCGTCTCGCGCACGCCCGGCACCGCGCGCAGGGCGGCCTCGACTTCGCCCAGCTCGATGCGGAAGCCACGCACCTTCACCTGGAAGTCGATGCGGCCCAGGAACTCAATCGTGCCGTCCGGCGTCCACTTCACCCGGTCGCCGGAGCGGTACAGCCGCTCGCCCGGCGTGGCCGAGTAGGGGTGGGGCACGAAGCGCTCGGCGGTGAGCGCGGGCCGGCCCAGGTAGCCCCGGGCCAGACCGTCTCCGCCGATGAACAGCTCACCCGGCACGCCCACCGGCACCGGCCGCATCGCCGCGTCCAGCACGTACACCTGCGTGTTGCCGATGGGCCGGCCAATGGAGACGGAGTCACCCACCACATCCCCCGGCGACAGCAGGTGGGCGGTGGTGACGGTGGTGCTCTCCGTGGGGCCATAGGCGTTGAGCACGGAGCGGCCCTGCGCCAGCCGCTCACGTGCGCGGGGGGCGGGCATCACATCGCCGCCGATAATCAGCTGCGGCACCCGGGCCACGGCCTCGGGCTGGTGCTGCTGCATCACGTCGAAGATGGCGGTGGCCATGACGGCCATCGTCACCTGCCGCTCGACGAGGAGGCGCGCCAGCTCGCCCACGTCCGGAGTGTGGGGCGGGTAGACGACCAGTCGCGCGCCGTGCAGCAGCGCGCCCCAGACCTCCAGGGTGGACGGGTCGAAGGTCAGCGCGGTGAGCTGGAGGACGACGTCCCGGGTGTCCAGGTGCAGGTAGCGCGAGCCGAACAGCAGGCGCGCCACGCCCCGGTGGGGAACGCCGACGCCCTTGGGCGTGCCCGTCGAGCCCGACGTGTACGTGACGTAGGCCAGGTTGTCCGGCGCCAGGGGGACCCCCACGGGCTGGGCGGACTGGCGCGCGACGAGCGACCAGTCGGAGTCCAGGCACACCACGGGCCTTGAGCCCACGGGCAGCGAGGCCACCACCGCCTGCTGCGTGAGGACCGCGGCGAGGCCCGCGTCCTCGAACAGGAACGCGAGGCGCTGGGCCGGGTACGCCGGGTCGACCGGCACGTAGCAGCCACCGGCCTTGAGGACACCCATCAGGCCCACGAACAGCTCCAGGCTCCGGGTGACGCACATGCCGATGCGCGGCTCCGAGCCCAGGTTCAGCGACAGCAGGTGCCGGGCGAGCTGGTTGGAGCGCTCGTCGAGCTGCGCGTAGGTGAGGGTGCGGCCCTCGAACTCCACGGCCACGGCCTCGGGGTTGAGCCGGGCCTGCTCCGTGAAGAGCTGGTGGACCGTCGCCTCCGCCGGGTAGTCGGTGCGCGTGTCGTTCCAGGCCACCAGCACCTGCTGGCGCTCGGCCTCGCTCATCAGCGGCAGCTCGCTGAGCCGCAGCGTCGCGTCCTGTGCGACGCCCTGGAGCAGCCGCTGGAAGTACTCCGCCAGGCGCCGCGCGGTGGCCTCGGTGAACAGGTCCAGGCTGTACTCGAGCCGGCCCTCCAGCGCGCCGCCCTGGTCCATCAGGGACAGCGAGAGCTCGAACTGCGAGGTCTCCGAGGCGCTGGGCAGCAGCTCCACCCGCATGCCCGGCAGCGACGGCGGCTGCATGGGTGCGTTCTGGAGCACGAAGAGCGTCTGGAAGATGGGCGTCCGGGACAGGTCCCGCTCCCCGCCGAGCGACTCCACCAGCCTGTCAAAGGGGACATCCTCGTGGGAGAAGGCGCCCAGGGACTCCTCGCGCACACGCGAGAGGAGCTCGGTGAAGCTCGGGTCTCCGTCCAGCCGGGAGCGCACGGCCAGGGTGTTGACGAAGAAGCCGATGAGGCCCTCCAGCTCCGGCCGCGAACGGTGGGCCACGGGGGTGCCCACGCAGAAGTCCGTCTGCCCGGAGTAGCGGGCCAGCAGCGCCTGCCAGCCGGCCATCAGCACCATGTAGAGGGTGGCCCCCCGCGCCTGCGCCAGCGTCTCCAGCGAGGAGACCAGCTCCGCCGGGAGGGTCAGGAAGTGCGTGGCCCCGCGCGGAGTGCGCACGGCCGGACGCGCCAGGTCCGTGGGCAGCTCCAGCGCGGGAGCCCCCTGGAGCCGCGAGCGCCACCACTCCAACTGCTCCGTGAGGGCCTCGCCCTCGAGCACCTGCCGCTGCCATGCGGCGTAGTCCGCGTACTGCACGGGCAGGGCCGGCAGCGCGGCCTCGCGGCCCTGGAGTCGCGCCTCGTACAGCGCGGCCACCTCACGCACCAGCACACCCAGGGACCAGCCGTCCGAGACGATGTGGTGCTTCGTCATCAGCAGCGCGTGCGCCTGCGCGTCCGTGCGCAGCAGCACGGTGCGGAGCAGCGGGCCATTGGCGAGGTCGAACGGGCGGTTGGCCTCCTCGCCCATGCGCTTCGTCAGGGCGGCGTCGCGCGTGGACGCGTCCAGGGTGCGCAGGTCTTCCACGGGCAGCAGCCACTCCGCGGGAGCCGCGTGAATGCGCTGCGTGGGCTGGCCCTCATGGACGCCGAAGGTGGTGCGGAGCACCTCGTGCCGGCGGACGATCTCCGTGAAGGTCCACCGCAGCGTCTCCACGTCCAGCGGTCCCGTCAGCCGCAGGGCGACCGTCACGTTGTAGACGGCCTGACCCGGCTGGAGCTGCTCCAGGAACCACAGGCGCTGCTGCGCGAACGACAGCGGCAGTGCCGCCTCGCGAGACACGGGCACCAGCGGCGGCAGCTCCACGCGCGCCGCGTGCGGCAGGAGCTCCTCCAGGTGCTGCGCGAGCTGCGAGACGGTGGGCGCCTCGAAGACGGCGCGCAGGGACACGTCCACCTTGAACTGCGCACGCACCCGGGTGACGAGCTGCGTGGCCAGCAGCGAGTGGCCGCCGAGTTCGAAGAAGTCGTCGTGCGGACCGACGCGCTCCACGTTGAGCACTTCGCGGAACAGCGCCACCAGTTGCTGCTGGAGCAGCGGCAGCGAGCCGATGTCCACCGCCTCCGCGGACTTCGAAGACAGGTCCGGCCTGGGCAGGGCCCTGCGGTCCACCTTGCCGTTGGGCGACAGGGGCAGCGCCTCCAGGGCCACGAAGGCCGAAGGCACCATGTACTCCGGCAGGCGACGGCGTGCGTGCTCACGCAGCGCGGCCGTATCCACGTCAGCGGGCGTCACATACGCCACCACCCGCTTGTCGCCGGGCACGTCCTCGCGCACCACAGCGACTGCCTCGCTCACGCCCGGCAGCGTCCGCAGCGCCGACTCCACCTCGCCCAGCTCGATGCGGAAGCCACGCACCTTCACCTGCGAGTCGCGGCGGCCGAAGAACTCCAGCGTGCCATCCTCGCGCCAGCAGGCGATGTCGCCGGTGCGGTACAGGCGCGCTCCGGCCTCGGTGCTGAAGGGGTTGGGAACGAAGCGCTCGGCGGTGAGGGCCGGCTGTCCCAGGTAGCCCCAGGCCAGGCCGTCGCCGCCGATGAACAGCTCGCCGGGCACGCCCACGGGGACGGGCTGGCCACCCGCGTCCAGCAGGTACACCTGGGTGTTGGCGATGGGCCGACCGATGGAGACGGACGTGCCCACCTGCGAGGCGTCCTCCAGCACGTGGCACGCGGTGAAGGTGGTGCCTTCCGTCGGGCCATAGCCGTTGATGAGCCGGCCCCCGCGCGCCAGCCGCTCACGCACGCGGCCCACCGGCAGCACGTCGCCACCGGCCAGCAGCTGCTCCACCCCGTCCAGCGCGGGCAGGTGCGAAGCGGCCAGCTGGTCGAAGAGGGCGGCCGTCAGCCACAGCGTGGTGATGCGGCGCGAGGCGATGAAGGAGGCCAGCTCCTCCAGCGAAGGCGTGCGCTGGGGGAAGAGCACCAGCCGCGAGCCATGCAGCAGCGCGCCCCAGATTTCGAAGGTGGAGGCGTCGAAGGAACTGGGGGCGAACTGGAGGAAGGAGTGCTGAGGCCCGAAGGAGGCGAAGGACGTACCGCACACCAGCCGGACGATGGCGCGGTGGGGGACGCACACGCCCTTGGGCCGTCCGGTGGAGCCGGAGGTGAACATGACGTAGGCCAGCGACTCGGCGCTGACGGACGCGTCCAGAGCGGAGGTGGACTGGCGGGCAATGGCCCTCTCGTCGCCGTCGACGCTGACGAGCATGAGGCCCTGGGCCGGCAGCTCATCGGCCAGGGCGTCGGAGGTGACAAGGACGGCGGCGCCCGACTCGGCGAGCATGAAGGACAGCCGCTCGGCGGGGTAGGCGGGGTCCAGCGGGAGGTAGGCGGCGCCAGTCTTGAGGATGGCCAGGGTGGCGACGACCAGGTCCAGCGAGCGGCCCAGGCACAGGGCGACGATGGAGCCGGGAGAGACACCGCAGGCGCGCAGGTGGTGAGCGAGCTGGTTGGAGCGCTCGTCGAGCTGACGGTAGGTGAGAGAGCCCTCCTCGGCCTCCAGTGCGAGGGCTTCGGGCGTACGCGCGGCCTGCTGGGAGAAGAGCTGGTGGACGGACGCGTCGCGCGGGTAGGGCACACCGGTGGCGTTGAAGTCGGCCACCACGCGCTGCCGCTCCCCGGCCGACAGCATCGTCAGCTCGGACAGCGTCTGATGGGCGCCGCCCACGAGTGCGGCGATGAGCCCACGCCAGTGCTCCAGCAGCCGCTCCACGGTGCCGCGATCGAAGCGCCGGGTCTCGAAGTGCAGCTTGAGGTGGAGCTGCTCCCCAGGGAGCACGACGGCCGTGAGCGCGTAGTGGGGACGCTCGACGGAACGGACGTCGTCCACTTGCAGGTGACGCGCCCGCTCCTTCAGGGAGACATCGAGCGGGTAGTTCTCGAAGACGAAGTGGCTGTCGAAGAGCGGCGTGCCACGCGGGACGCTGCTCCAGCCCTGGACCTGGACGAGCGGCGTGTATTCGAGCTGCCGCATCTCGGCCTGGGCGGCCTGGAGCGATTGGAGCCACGGCAGGACGCGCTCGGAGTCCGCGAGTCGGACGCGCACGGGCAGCGAGTTGATGAACAGGCCGACCATGGACTCGACGCCGGGCAGCTCGGGAGGACGGCCGGCCACGGTGATGCCGAAGACGACATCGGACTCGCCGCTGTAGCGGGCCAGCAGCAGGGCCCAGGCGGCCTGGACGACGGTCGTGGGCGTGAGCTGGTGCTGGCGCGCGAACGCCTGGAGCGCCGAGGTGGACTCGGCGGACAGCCAGAGGTCGCGCTCGTCCTGCGCATGCTCGGCCGTGGACAGCGCGGTGCTCCGGCCATCCGCGACGGGCATGGGCGTGGGCGCGGAGAAGCCCTCCAGCGCCTTGCGCCACCAGGCCTCGGCGCGAGCCAGGTCCTGGCGCTTCAGCCAGCCAAGGTAGTCGCGGAACGCCGGAGGCCGCGGGAGCCGGGACGCCGTGCCCTGGGTGAAGGCATCGTAGAAGGCGAAGAGGTCCTGAAGGAGCAGGCCCACGCTCCAGCCATCCAGCAGCAGGTGGTGGAAGCTCCAGACGACCTTCCAGGACGTGTCACCGACGCGCATCATCGCCAGCCGCATCAGCGGGGCGCGGGTCAGGTCGAAGCCCCGTGCGCGGTCCTCGCGCAGGAAGGACTCCAGCTGCGCCTGCTGCGCGGCCGTGTCGTGCGCACGCCAGTCCAGGAGCTGCCACGGCAGCTCCGCGTTCGACTGCACCACCTGGAGCGGCTCGGGGAGCCCCTCCCACAGGAACGCGGTGCGGAGGACGGCGTTGCGCTCCACCACCGCGTTCCATGCGCGGTGGAAGGCGTCCACGTCCAGCTGCGAGTGGATCGTCCAGTGGATCTGGTTGAAGTAGGTGCCGGCGTCCGGCGACATCAGGGCGAGGAACAACATGCCCTGCTGCATCGGGGACAGCGGGTAGAGGTCCTCCAGCCCGGGGTGGCGCCGCAGGGCCCATGCGAGCGAGGAGGCGTCCAGCCGGGCCAGGGGGAAGTCGGAGGGCGTGAAGCGGCGGCTGTCCTCGGAGTGACGCTGCTCCACCAGCGAGCGCAGAGCCCGAGCGAAGCCCTGGGCGAGCGACTCCACCGTCTCACGCGAGTGCAGGGCCTCGCTGTAGTGCCACTTCACCTCGAGCTCGCCACCGAGCACCATGCCGCTCACTTCGATCAGGTGGCGGCGCTCGCCCTGTGCGCTCACGGGCGCACCGCCGGACTCGGGGGCCAGCGTGAAGGCCGCGCCTTTGCCCACGGCGTCGAACTGGCCGAGGTAGTTGAAGAGGATCTGGGCCTGGGGCAGGGCGCGCAGGCGCTCGGAGGTCTCCGCGTTCAGGTAGTGCAGCAGGCCGTGGCCGAGGCCGCGCGTGGGCATCCGGCGCACGGTGTCGCGGTTGGCGCGCAGCGCGTCGCCCAGGCTCAGGCCGTCGCCCGGAGCCTTGAGGCGCACCGGGAGAAGCGTGGTGAACCAGCCGAGGGTGCGCGACAGGTCCACGCCGTCGAAGGCGTGCTCACGGCCGTGGCTCTCGAGCTCGACCAGGAGCTGCGACTGACCGGACCACTGGCCCAGGGACTGCGCCAGCGCGGTGAGCAGCACGTCGTTGATGTGGGCGCGCCAGGCGGAGGGCGTCTCCTGGAGCAGGAGCCGGGTCTCCTCGGCGCTCAGGCGCACCGAGACGGTGCGCGCCGAGGCCACGGTGTTCTGGCCCTCGGGCCGGTCCACGGGAAGGGGCTGGCTCGGGCCCGCGCCTTCAAGCCACACGTCCAGCTCCCCCGCGAGCGCCGGTGAGACGGCATGCGCGGAGAGCTGCTCGGCCCAGGCCTTGTAGGACGTGGTCTTCGCGGGGAGGGACGGCTGGTGTCCGGCGAGGACCGCCTTGCAGGCGGCATCGAGGTCCTCCAGGAGGATGCGCCAGGAGACACCGTCGATGACCAGGTGGTGCGCCACGACCAGCAGCCGCTGGGGCGCGTGGGTGCCCAGGTCGAAGAGCGCCACGCGCAGCAGCAGCCCCTCGTCGAGGCGGAAAGACGCCTGGAGGCGCGAGGCCTCGGCCTCGAGCGCGGCGCGCTGTTCATCCTCGGGCAGCGAGGACAGGTCGAAGCGCCGCAGGCGCAGGGGCTGGGGCGCGGCGACGGACTGGCGCCACTCACCGTGCTCGGAGCGCTCGAAGCTCAGGCGGAGGGCGTCGTGGTGCTCGACGAGCAGGTTGAGGGCCCGCTCTAGCTGGGTGGGGTCCGGCCGCTGGTGGAGCGAGAGGAGGACGTGCTGGTTGAAGTGGTGGGGCTCGGGCAGCCGCCAGTCGAAGAACCAGTGCTGGATGGGGGTGAGCGGCACAGCGCCGGTGACGAGGCCCTGCTCGTCGCGGGAGACCTGGGCATGGGCGGCCAGCGGGGCCAGCTCGGCGATGGTCTGGTGCTGGAACAGATGCTGCGGGCTGAGCTGCAGGCCGGCCTGACGGGCGCGGGCGATGACCTGGAGGCTGATGATGGAGTCGCCGCCCAGGTCGAAGAAGTTGTCATGGATGCCGACCTGCTCGCGGCGCAGCACCTGCGCCCAGATGGACGCGAGCGTCTGCTCCACCGCGTTGCGGGGGGCGGTGAAGGTGGTGCCGGGCACCTCGCGAGCCCCGTCCGGAGAGGGCAGGGCCTTGCGGTCCACCTTGCCGTTGGAGGACAGGGGCAGCGCGTCCATCGGGACGAAGACGGCCGGCAGCATGTACTCGGGCAGGTGCTGCTTGAGGAAGGCGCGCAGCGCGGCCGGCTCGGGGAGCACGGCGTCCTCGCGGGCAGTGGCGTAGGCGACCAGGCGCTTGTCGCCGGGCACGTCCTCGCGCACCACCACGACCACCTCGCGCACGGCGGAGTGGCGAGCGATGGCCGCTTCGACCTCGCCCAGCTCGATGCGGAAGCCACGCACCTTCACCTGCGAGTCACGGCGGCCGAAGAACTCCAGCGTGCCGTCTTCCTTCCACCGAGCGATGTCACCGGTGCGGTAGAGCCGCTCACCCGGAGTGGTGCTCAGCGGGTGCGGGACGAACTTCTCGGCCGTCAGCTCGGGACGGCGCAGGTAGCCCCAGGCCAGGCCGTCGCCGCCGATGAACAGCTCGCCCGGCACGCCCACCGGCACCGGCTGCAGCTGCTCGTCCAGCAGGTACACCTGGGTGTTGGCGATGGGCCGGCCGATAGAGACAGACGTGCCCACCTGGGAGACGTCTTGCAGCACGTGGCACGCGGTGAAGGTGGTGCCTTCCGTCGGGCCATAGCCATTGATGAGCCGGCCCCCGCGCGCCAGCCGCTCGCGCACGCGGCCCACCGGCAGCACGTCACCACCGGCCAGCAGTTGCTCCACTCCGTCCAGCGCGGGCAGGTGCGAAGCGGCCAGCTGGTCGAAGAGGGCGGCCGTCAGCCACAGCGTGGTGATGCGGCGCGAGGCGATGAAGGAGGCCAGCTCCTCCAGCGAAGGCGTGCGCTGGGGGTAGAGCACCAGCCGGGCGCCATGCAGCAGCGCTCCCCAGATTTCGAAGGTGGAGGCGTCGAAGGAGCTGGGGGCGAACTGGAGGAAGGAGTGCTGGGGCCCGAAGGAGGCGAAGGAGGTGCCGCACACCAGGCGGACGATGGCGCGGTGGGGGACGCACACGCCCTTGGGCCGTCCGGTGGAGCCGGAGGTGAACATGACGTAGGCGAGCGACTCGGCGCTGACGTACGCGTCCAGGGAGGAGGAGGGCTGACGGGCAATGCCCTTCTCGTCGCCGTCGACGCTGACGAGCATGAGGCTCTGGGCCGGCAGCTCATCGGCGAGGGCGTCGGAGGTGACGAGGACGGCGGCGCCCGACTCGGCGAGCATGAAGGACAGCCGCTCGGCGGGGTAGGCGGGGTCCAGCGGGAGGTAGGCGGCACCGGCCTTGAGGATGGCCAGGGTGGCGACGACCAAATCCAGCGAGCGGCCCAGGCACAGGGCGACGATGGAGCCGGGAGAGACACCGCACGCGCGCAGGTGGTGAGCGAGCTGGTTGGAGCGCTCCTCCAGCTGACGGTAGGTGAGAGAGCCCTCCTCGGCCTCCAGTGCGAGGGCTTCGGGCGTACGCGCGGCCTGCTGGGAGAAGAGCTGGTGGACGGAGGCGTCGCGCGGGTAGGGCACACCGGTGGCGTTGAAGTCGGCCACCACGCGCTGCCGCTCTCCGGCCGACAGCATCGTCAGCTCGGACAGGGGGAGCTGGGGCCGGGCGACGGCGTTCTCGAGCAGAGTGCGCAGGTGGCCGAAGAGACGGGCCACCGTGCTGGCGTCGAACAGGTCGGTGTTGAAGTCCAGCGGCCCCGCGAAGCCTTCCGGCGTGTCCGTGAAGGTCAGCGTCAGGTCGAACTTCGCCGTGCGCTCCTCGGGCAGCACGCGCAGGGTGAGCCCTGGCAGTGCCAGCTCGGGCATGGGCGCGTTCTGGAGGACGAGCATCGCCTGGAACAGCGGCGAGCGGCTCGCATCGCGCTCGGGCTGGAGCTCCTCGACGAGCTTCTCGAACGGGAGGTCCTGGTGCTGGTACGCGCCCAGCGTGGTCTCCCGCACGCGGCCGAGCATCTCACGGAAGGTCGGATTGCCGTCCACGCGCGTGCGGAGCACCAGCGTGTTGACGAAGCAGCCAATCAGCCCCTCCACCTCGGCACGATTGCGGCCGGCGATGGGCGTACCCACGGACACGTCGTCCTGGCCCGCATGGCGCGCGAGGACCACCTGGTAGGCGGCCAGCAGCACCATGAAGGGGGTGACACCCTCCTGCCGCGCCAGCGCCTTGACGGAGTCGGAGAGCCCGCGCGGCAGCAGCACGGGCAGGTGCGAGCCACGGTAGGTCTGCACCGGCGGACGCGGCCTGTCGGTGGGCAGCTCCAGCACTCGCGGCGCGCCTTCCAGGTGCTGCCGCCACCAGCCGAGCTGTCGCTCCAGCACGTCACCCTGGAGCCACTCGCGCTGCCACACCGCGTAGTCGGTGTACTCCAGCGCGGGCTCCGGCAGCGCCGCGGCCTGGCCAGAGGTGAAGGCCACATACAGTGCCGCCAGCTCCTGGACGATGAGCCCCAGCGACCAGCCGTCGGAGACGATGTGGTGCATCGTCAGCAGCAGCACGTACGACGGGTCTTCCAGGTGGAGCAGCGTGGCGCGAACCAGCGGGCCGTGCCCCAGGTCGAAGGACCGCAGCGCCTCCTCATGGGCCTGCTTCCGCCACGCGGTCTCGCGGGCGTCAGCGGACAGCGAGCGGAGGTCCACCGTCTCGATACGCAGCGACGCCTCGGGCAGCACCTGCTGCACGGGGCCCTGGTCGCCCATCGTGAAGACGGTCCGCAGCGCCGGGTGCCGGCGCAGGATGTCCTGGAGGCTGCGCTCCAGCGCCGCCACGTCCAGCTGGCCCTCCAGCCGCACCGCCGCGGGGATGTTGTAGAGGCCCGTGCCCGAGCCGAGCTGCTCCAGGAACCACAGGCGCTGCTGCGCGAACGACAGCGGCACCGGCCCGCTCAGCTGCCTCGGCCGCGGGCCCGGCTCACTCCCAGCAGGCTGCTGGGACGTGGACGCCTCCAGCCGGCTCGCCAGGAGCGCCACCGTCGGGCACTCGAAGAAGGCGCGCAAGGACAGCTCCACGCGGAGCGCCTCGCGGACGCGCGAAAGGGCCTGGGTCGCCAGCAGCGAGTGACCACCCAGGTTGAAGAAGTTGTCATGGACGCCGACGCGCTCCACCTGAAGCAGCTCGGCCCAGATGCCGGCCAGCACCTCCTGCAGCGGGGTGCTCGGGGCGACGTACTCCCGCTCGTCTCCGGGCTGTCCGCCCTCCGGCGCGGGCAGCGCCTTCCGGTCCACCTTGCCGCTGGGACCGAGCGGTAGCGCCGGCATCACGACGAAGGCAGCGGGCACCATGTACTCGGGCAGCCCCCGCTGGAGGGCGCCGCGCAGCGTGCCCGTGTCGAGCACCTGCCCGTCGTGCGCCACCACATAGGCCACGAGGCGCAGGTTGCCGGGCGAGTCCTCGCGCGCGACGACCACCGTGTCGCGCACGCCGGGCTGCCGCAGCAGGGTGTTCTCGATCTCCCCCAGCTCGATGCGGAAGCCGCGCACCTTCACCTGGAAGTCGATGCGGCCCACGTACTCCAGCGTCCCATCCGGGAGCCACCGGACCAGGTCACCCGTGCGGTACAGGCGCGCGCCGGGGACGCCGGAGAAGGCGTCCGGAAGGAAGCGCTCGGCGGTGAGGTCCGGCCGTCCCAGGTAGCCACGCGTCATGCCGTCACCGGCGATGAACAGCTCGCCCACCGCGCCCTGCAGCGCGGGCTGGCCGTACGCGTCCAGCACGTACATCCGCATGTTGGCGATGGGCGCGCCAATGGGGATGGTGGTCGTGGCCGCATCCACGGCCCCCACCGCATGCGTGGTCGACCAGACGGTGGTCTCCGTCGGACCGTACATGTTGGTGAGTGTGGTGGAGGGCAGTGCGGCGTGCACCTGCGAGGCCAGCGCCACCGTCATCGCCTCACCGCCGACGAGCAGGTGTTGCAGCCCCGTCAGGCCCGGGAGGGCCTCGGGGGTCAGCACCATGCCGCGCACGAAGGACGGCGTGCACTGCAGGTGGGTGATGGCGTGGCGGCGCAGCACCTCGGGCAGCGGGAGCGCGGTGCCCTCGCGCGCGGCGGCGCGCTCGTCATGCAGCACGACGTGGTAGCCCCGCGCGAGCGCCCAGAGGAGCTCCAGCACGTGGATGTCGAAGGAGATCGAGGTGACGGCCAGCCACGTGCCGGGCACGGGGCCCAGCATCGAGTCCATGCCACCGAAGTAGTTGGCGACGCCGCCATGCGGCACCATGACGCCCTTGGGGCGCCCGGTGCTGCCCGACGTGTAGATGACGTAGGCGAGGTTCTCCGCGAGTGAGGCGCCGGCCGCGCGCGCGCCCTCGCCATCCGCCACGTCGTCGAGCAGCAGGACCTGGACACCCTCGGTGGAGACGGTGCCCAGCAGCTGGCGCGAGGTGACGAGGACGGACGCGCCGGAGTCCTGGAGCATGTACGCCAGGCGCTCGGCCGGATAGTCCGGGTCGAGCGGAACGTAGGCGCCACCCGCGTGGAGGATGGCCAGCATGGCGGCGACCATGTCGGGCGAGCGCCCGAGGCACAGCCCCACGCGCACGTCCGGGCCCACGCCTCGCGACTGGAGCACGCCGGACAGGCGCAGCACCCGCTGATGGAGCTGGCGGTAGGAGACCCGCATGTCACCAAAAGACAGCGCCGTCGCGTCCGGAGTCCGTGCCACCTGGGCCTCGAACTGCTGGTGGATGCAGGACGCGTCGTAGGGGCGAGCGTTGTCGTTCCACGCGAGCAGCACCCGCTGGCGCTCGACGTCGCTCAGCAGGGACAGGCTGCCCAGCTTCTGGCCGGGGTGCGCCAGGAGGGACTGGAGGGCCACCGCCAGCGTGCCCACCATGCGCTCGGCGGTGGAGGCCTCGAACAGGTCCGTGCAGTACTCCAGCGTGCCCACCAGCCCGTCGGCGGTCTCCGCCAGCGCCAGCGTCAGGTCGAACTTGGAGGTGCGGCCCTCCACGTCCAGCGGGCGCAGCGCCAGCCCGGGGAGCCGCAGCGACGGCACCACGTCCGGCTGCAGCGCGAGCATCACCTGGAACAGCGGCGAGCGGCTCAGGTCGCGCTCGGGCTGCAGCTCCTCGACGAGCTTCTCGAAGGGAACGTCCTGGTGCGCATAGGCGCCCAGGGTGGTCTCCTTCACGCGGGCCAGCAGCTCGCGGAAGGTGAGCTTGCCGTCCACGCGCGTGCGCACGATGAGCGTGTTGACGAAGAAGCCGATCAGCCCCTCCAGCTCACGGCGGCCGCGGCCGGCGATGGGCGTGCCCACCGACACGTCGTCCTGGCCCGAGTAGCGGGCCAGCATCACCTGGAGTCCCGCCACCAGCACCATGAAGGGGGTGACGCCCTCGTCGCGGCAGAGCGCCTTCATGGCGTCCACCAGCGCCCGGGGCAGGCGCACCGGAACGGTGGCGCCGCGGAACGACTGCACGGCCGGACGCGGCTTGTCGGTGGGCAGCTCCAGCGCCCGAGGCGCTCCCGCCAGCTGCTTCCGCCACCATGCGAGCTGCGAGTCGAGCACCGCGCCCTGCAGCCACTGCCGCTGCCACACCGCGTAGTCCGCGTACTGCACGGGCAGCTCGGGCAGCGGGGACGGCTTGCCGGAAGCGAAGGCCTCGTACAGCGCGGCCACCTCGCGCACCAGCACGCCCATGGACCAGCCGTCCGACACGACGTGGTGCAGCGTCACCAGCAGCACGTGCCGCCGCGCCTCCAGCCGCAGCAGGGTGGCCCGGGCCAGCGGGCCGTGCTCCAGGTCGAAGGGCCGCTGCGCCTCTTCGGTGGCGAGCCGCAGCGCGTGCGCCTGCCGCTCCTCCGCCGGCACCGCCTCCAGGTCCACCACCCGCAGGCGCAGCGCGTCTCCGGGCGCGAACACCTGGACGGGCTGGCCACGCTCACTCCGGAACGTCGTCCTCAGCGCTTCGTGCCGCCGGACGACCTCCGAGAGCCCGCGCTCCAGGGCCTGCAGGTCCAGCGCGCCCTCCAGCTCGATGGCGGCGGGGATGTTGTAGAGGGGGCTGCCCGGCTCGAGCTGATCCAGGAACCACAGTCGCTGCTGCGCGAAGGAGGCCGGGGCCTCGCCCTCGTGCTTCACGCGGGAGATGGCGCCCCGGGACGACGGGACGGCCTTCGCCTTCAGGTCGAGCAGCTCCCGGGCCAGCGCATTCACGCCAGGGCCGCGCAGCAGCAGCTCCATGGGCACGGCCACGCCCAGCGCGCGCTCCAGCTCGTGCGCCAGCTCCACCGCCGCCAGCGAGTCCAGGCCCAGACGGGTGATGGGCGCGTCCAGGTCCACCTCGTCGCGCCGCACCCGCAGCCGCAGGCTCAGCACGTCCGCCAGCCAGCCCGCGAGCGCCTCGGGAGTGGAGGGCGCCTGCTCGGACGGCGTGGGCACGGGGCTCCCCTCCGACGCGTCCTTCGACTCGCCGGGGGTGCCACCCACCTGCCAGCGCGCCACCTCGCGCAGCTCCCCGGTGCGCAGGGCGGCGCGCGTCGCCTGGCGCTGGATCTTCCCGCTGGACGTCTTGGGGATGCTGCCGGGCTCGATGAGCACCAGCGTGTGGAGCTGCACCTCGTGCAGCTCGGCGAGCCGCTGGCGGACCTGGCCCACCACCTCGTCCATCGAGGTGAGCCGGCGGGAGTCCACCTCCTGCACCACCGTGAGCTGCTCCTCGCCCTCGACGTCCACGGAGAACGCCGCGACGCAGCCCGGCCGCAGCGCCGGGTGGCTGCGCTCCACCGTCAGCTCCAGGTCCTGCGGGTAGTGGTTGCGCCCGCGCAGGATGATGAGGTCCTTGCGCCGGCCGGTGACGAACAGCTCACCGTCCTCCCGCAGGAAGCCCAGGTCTCCGGTGCGCAGGAAGGGGCCTTCGCCCGTGGCCGTGAGGGCGCCGAACGTCGCCGCGGACTCCTCCGGGCGGCGCCAGTAGCCCCGCGCCACGCTGGGGCCTCGCAGCCAGATTTCTCCCACCTCGCCCGGGGCGCAGGGCCGCAGCGACTCGGGATGAACGACGAGGAGCTGCTGATCCGTCAGGTTGCCACCGCAGCCCACCAGCAGGCGGGCCCCGCTCTCACCGGGGGCGGCGAGCTCGGCCCGGCCCTGCTCCAGCGCGGCGGCGCGCACCGTGCTCTCGCGCGTCCCCGTTCCCTTCTGTCCACCCGAGGAGATGAGCGTACCCTCGGCCAGGCCGTAGCACGCGTAGAAGGACTCGGGGCGGAACCCGCTGGGGGCGAATGCTTCCGTGAAGCGGTCCAGCGTCTCCTTGCGGATGGGCTCCGCGCCGCAGAAGGCCACTTCCCAGCGGCTCAGGTCCAGCGTCTGCCGCTCCTCCGGCGACACCTTGCGCACGCACAGGTCGAAGGCGAAGTTGGGGCCACCGCTGATGGTGCCGCCGAAGCGGGACATCGCCTCCAGCCACAGCAGGGGCCGCTTGAGGAAGCTCAGCGGCGACATCAGCGCCGTGTGGAAGCCGTGATACAGCGGCGCGAGGATGCCGCCGATGAGCCCCATGTCGTGGTAGGGCGGCAACCAGATGACTCCCACGCTGTCGTCCCGCGTCTGGAATGACTGGGTGATGAGCCCCAGGTTGTGAACCAGGTTCGCGTGCGACAGCATCACGCCCTTGGGCGTGCCCGTGGAGCCCGACGTGTACTGGAGGAACGCCAGCGAGTCCGGGCCCACGTCCGGCTCACGCCACGCGCGCTCACCGCCCGCGGGCAGCTCGTCCGTCGCCAGCCACGCCAGCGCGCGGAAGTCCGGGGCCTGCTCGAAGAGGAACTCCGACATCGACAGGATGAAGGACGTGGTGAGCACCACCGTCGCCTCGGCGTCCTGGATGATGGCGCGCAGACGGGGCAGGGTGCGCTCCAGCCGCATCGGGTCCGGCGGATACGCGGGCACCGCGATGGCCCCCGCATAGAGGCAGCCGAAGAAGCCGGCCACGTACTCCAGCCCCGGCGGATACAGCAGCAGCACCCGCTGCCCCTGCGCACCGCGAGCCTGGAGCTCGGCGGCGATGCGACATGCGCGCTCGTGCAACTGCGCCGCGCTCAGCGTCGTTTCTTCGCCTTCGGACTCGCCGAGGAACGTGTATTGCCGCTCGTGGGCCTTCGTTCCGGTGGCGCGCTGGAGGAGGACGTCGTTGAGGGTTCGAGATGTCTGGGGCATGTAGGGCAGCGCTCTTCCGTCCAGTTATCGACGGCTGCGCTTAATAACAGGCCCCCCCGACTGATAAAGGTCGGACAGATTGACCACACAGTTACTCCGGCCCTGGATTTGATACTTGTGTGGCGCACGGCCCCTGCGTGCGCCACACGGCCACTGCGAGAGCAGGTGAGGAAGCTCAGGCCCGTCCGAAGAGGCCCTTGAGCCAGCGCATGAAGCCCTTCTGCTTCGGGACCGTCACGGCCGCGGTCGCCGCATGTACTCCCGCAGGCGCCTGGGTGGCACCCCTGGGCGCCGGTGGTGACTTCGGCGCCTGGGTGTGCGCCCCGGCCGCGTGAGCCGGCACCGCCTCGGTGGGCGCCTTGACGGGCGACGCGGGGCCCGTGGCCACCGCGCCCGCGTGCGCGCTGGAGGCCGACATGCTCTCGGCCTCCATCTGCGCCAGCTTCGCCTTCACCGCCTCGGGGGTGTCCCGGGTGGAGAAGGTGCTCGTCACCACGCGGCCCGAGGTGGCCTCGCGCGCGGTGACCTTCAGCAGGGACTCGTTGTTCACCTCGAAGGTGATGGACACCTGCACGCCGCCGCGCGGCCGCTTGGGCAGCCCCGCCAGCTTCAGCGTGCCCAGGTACTCGTTGTCCGACGCCTTGTCGGAGTCACCCTGGAACACCGTGAGCTCCAGCTCCGTCTGCCCGTCGCGGTGCGTGGAGAGCGAGTAGCTCTTGGTGGCCGGCAGCGACGTGTTGCGCTCCAGCACGGGCTTGAAGCGCCCACCCGGCAGGCCCACGCCGATGGCCATGGGCAGCACGTCGATGAGGACCACGCCCTCGAGCTGTCCCAGGCTGTGCGCCAGCAGCGCCGCGCCCAGCGCGACGGCCTCGTCCGGGTGCACGCCCTTGCTGGGCGGCTTGCCGAAGAACCGGGTGATCTTCTCGTGCACCAGCGGGAAGCGGCTCTGCCCTCCGACGAGGATGACCTCGTCCACGTCCTTGGGCCCCAGCCCCTTGACCTTGAGCACCTCGTCGCAGACCTGGACGGTGCGGTCCACCAGGCCCTCGGTCAGCTCGATGAGCTTCTGGCGCGTCAGCGTGACGTCCAGGTCATAGGGCTTGTCGTCGATCATCGTGACGAAGGCCACGTGCACGCGCATCTCCGTGCGCTCCGACAGCGCGCACTTGGCGCGCTCGGCCGCGTCGTTGATGCGCTGCATGGCCACCCGGTCCCCCTGGAAGGGCCGGCCGGCCTTCTTGTGGAACTCCTCCAGCAGGTACGCGACGATGGCGTTGTCGAAGTCGAGCCCGCCGAGGAACGTGTCGCCGCCGGTGGAGATGACCTCGTAGACGTTGTCGTTCAGCTCCAGCACGGACGCGTCGAACGTGCCGCCGCCCAGGTCGTACACCAGCACGCGCTGGTTCAGCTTGCGGCCGTAGCCGTACGCCAGCGCCGCCGCGGTGGGCTCGTTGAGGATGCGCTCCACGTACAGGCCGGCCAGCTTCCCGGCCTCGCGCACCGCGTGGCGCTGGTTGTCGTTGTAGTAGGCGGGGACGGTGATGACCGCGCGGGAGATGGGCTGCCCCAGCTGGTTCTGCGCCACCTCGCGCACCTCGCGGAGGATGAGCGCGGACAGCTGCTGCAGCGTGTAGATCTTGTCGCCCAGCTTCACGCCCGCGTCGCCGTTGGCGCCCGCGGCAATCTCGTAGTGGAAACGGTCCTTGATGTGCTCCACCACGGTGGAGCTGTAGGCCCGGCCCACCAGTCGCTTGGCGCCGTACACCGTCTGCCGGGGGTTGGTGAGCATCTGCCCCTTGGCGGGGTGGCCCACCACCAGCTTGCCGCGCGTGTTGACGGCGATGATGGAGGGCACCGTGTTGTGGCCCTCGCGGCTGGGCAGCACCCCGGGCTTCCCGTTGCGCGTGTACGCCGCGCAGGAGTTCGTCGTCCCCAGGTCGATGCCGATGATGAGGCCGGTGCGCTTGGGCTCCTCCGTCGTCAGCCCCAGCGCCTCGTCCGTCATCATCACCGGCGCGGCCGGCGGCGCACCCGGCGCGGGAGCCACGGCGGGCGCCGCCGGAGCGAGCGCCGCGGGCGCGGCGGCGGAAGCGGGAGGTGGGACGGTGTAGTCGGCCGCGCCCACGCCGTTGGGGACCGGGGGGACGTCCGACTGGGCGTGGGGCAGGGTGACGAGCGCCGAGTCGAGGAAGCGGCGCGTCTGCGCGTCCATGTTCAGGAAGCGCAGGCCCATGCCGGGCACGCCCTGGCCGGCCTGACCGGTGACGAAGTGGACGACCGCGGAGGCGTGGATGAGGCGCTCGCCCCCGGCCAGCCGCAGGTCCAGCGTGACGAGCGTCCCCGGCGGCTTCACCGCGCGGGCGCGCAGGTAGATGCCTCCCCGGGTGACGTTGGCGCCGTACTTCGCCAGGAACTCCTCGGGTGTCGCGAAGGGCAGCTTCACGACCAGCCCGACCGCACCCTGATTCGATTCCGTCAAAGCCCGGTTCCTGAGACGAGAGGGGAGAGACGTCGGGATTATCGCCCGAAGTCCGAGGGAACGGGCGTCAAAAAGACCTCCCTTCCCGGTTGCGCCCTGACAGCGTACCTCGTATGGAACCGCACCCGCAGGCGCTGGTGCCCGGCGGGTATTTCATGCCCCGGGAGCGCCGCTCATGCTGAACCCCGATATCCGGCTCGCCCTCACCTTCGATGACGTCCTGCTGGTGCCGGCCGAGAGCTCGGTCGTCCCCAAGGACGTCGACCTGACGACCCGCCTCACCCGCAACATCCGGCTCAACATCCCCCTGCTGTCGGCCGCCATGGACACGGTGACGGAGTCGCGGACGGCCATCGCCATGGCCCAGGAGGGCGGGATTGGCGTCATCCACAAGAACATGACGCCCGAGCAGCAGGCGCTCGAGGTCCTCAAGGTCAAGAAGTTCGAGAGCGGCATGGTGGTGGACCCGGTCACCATCGAGCCGGAGGCCCCGCTGGGCCGCGCGCTGGAGCTGATGCGCCAGCACGGCGTGTCGGGCGTCCCGGTGGTGAAGGGCCGGCGCCTGGTGGGCATCGTCACCAGCCGCGACGTGCGCTTCGAGACGAACTTCACCCAGAAGGTGGAGTCGATGATGACGCGCAAGCTCGTCACCGGCCGCGAGGGCATCAGCCAGGAAGAGGCCCAGAAGCTGCTGCACGAGCACCGCATCGAGAAGCTCCTCATCGTCAACGACGCGTTCGAGCTCAAGGGCCTCATCACCATCAAGGACATCGAGAAGCGCCGGACGAACCCGAACGCGGCCAAGGACGCCAAGGGGCGCCTGCTGTGCGCCGCCGCCGTGGGCGTGTCCGCGGACCGCGAGGCCCGGCTCGACGCGCTCATCAAGGCCGGCGTGGACGTCATCATCGTGGACACCGCCCATGGCCACTCCAAGGGCGTGGTGGACGGGGTGCGCGACACGCGGAAGAACTTCCGCGGCTTCGACCTCATCGCCGGCAACGTGGCCACGGCGGAGGCCACCCGCGCCCTCATCGAGGCGGGCGTGGACGCGGTGAAGGTGGGCATCGGCCCCGGCTCCATCTGCACCACCCGCGTGGTGGCCGGCGTGGGCGTGCCTCAAATCACCGCGGTGGACGACTGCGTCCGCGAGGCCGAGAAGCACGGCATCCCCATCATCTCCGACGGCGGCATCAAGTACTCGGGCGACATCGTCAAGGCGCTCGCCGCGGGCGCCAGCACGGTGATGATCGGCTCGCTCTTCGCCGGCACCGAGGAGGCCCCCGGCGACGTCATCCTGTACCAGGGCCGCAGCTACAAGAGCTACCGCGGCATGGGCAGCATGGGCGCCATGAAGCAGGGCGCGAAGGACCGCTACTTCCAGTCGGACGTGGAGGCGGTGAAGCTGGTGCCCGAGGGAATCGAGGGCCGCGTCCCCTACAAGGGCACGCTCGGCATGAACGTGCACCAGATGCTCGGCGGCATCCGCAGCGGCATGGGCTACGTGGGCTGCCGCACCATCGACGAGCTGCGCACCCAGGCCACCTTCGTGCGGATCACGTCCGCCGGGCTCAAGGAGAGCCACGTGCACGACGTCATCATCACCGAGGAAGCGCCCAACTACCGCGTGGAGTAGCGGCGGCCGGGCGGCCCGGGGCCTGGCTCCCCGGTCCGTCCCCTGGAAATGCGAAGGGGCCCACGCCGTGACGGCGGGGCCCCTTTCTCGTTGGAGGACGGTGGAGCGGCCGGCGCTACCGGGTCTTCTTGCGGCCGCCACCGGCGGGCTTGTCGCCCTCCTCGGAGGCAGGCGCGGACGCCGGCTGCACCTTCTTCTCCGCGTTGGCCACGCGGTTGAGGAGCGCGTCCTTGTCGTCCGGCTCCAGCGTCTCAATCGCCTGGCGCAGGGTGTTGAAGTCGAGCCGGGCGATGGTGACGGTGTTGCCGCCCTTGATTTCCTGGACGGTGGGCACCTCCACCAGCTCGCGGATGTAGGTCTCGAACTCCACCCGGACGTCGGCCGTCTGCTGGATGCAGGTGTCCTTGGCGTTGACGATCTGCTGGCTGCCCTCGCGGTAGTTCAGGTCCGGGTTGCGGTTCATGGCGTCCTCGAAGGTCGCCGTGCGCTTGCGGAGCGAGGTGTACAGCTCGATGTAGTCCACCAGCCGGTCCGTCTCCGGCCGGTTGACGTTGCGCGCCTTGCCGAGCGCGTCGGTGGTGTCTTCACAGGAGAGCTTCTGCAGCTCGGCAGCCCCGGGCGTGTCCTTCACCGCCAGGTTCTGGGTCTCGCGGTCCAGCCGCTCGTCCGAGGAGATCTCCTTCACGCAGCCAGGAGTGCACAGCAGGAGCAGGGTCGCAGCAGTGGGGGCGGACAGACGGCGGAGCATCCAGACCTCGAACAATTGAAGGTACTTGGGCGTTGATTTCCGGAAGTTTGTAGCGATAAGGGCCCCCAGCCGTCAACGACGCCCCTTGGAGACCTCCGGTGGACCTGCACGCCGAGAAGATCCTGATCCTCGATTTCGGGAGTCAGTACACCCAGCTCATCGCCCGGCGCGTCCGGGAACTGGGGGTGTATTGCGAAATCCACCGTCCCGACCTCCCGGCGGAGGACATCCGCCGCTACGCGCCCCGGGGCATCATCCTCTCGGGCGGCCCTGCCTCCGTGGAGGCCGCCGGCTCGCCCCGGTGCGACCCGTTCGTCTTCGAGGCCGGGGTGCCCGTGCTGGGCATCTGCTACGGCCTCCAGCTGATGGCCAAGCTGCTGGGCGGGCGCATCGACCGTGGCGCGCACCGTGAGTTCGGCAGCGCGGAGGTGGAGGTGCTCGCCCGCCGGGGGCCCTTCGCCGAGTTCAACCCGGGTGACAGGGTGCAGGTGTGGATGAGCCACGGGGACCGGGTGGACGAGCTGCCGCCGGGCTTCGAGGCCATCGGCCGCAGCGGCAACTCGCCCTTCGCGGCCACCGCCCATACGAGCAAGCCCTGGTACGGCCTCCAGTTCCACCCGGAGGTGGTCCACACGCCGCAGGGCAAGGCGCTGCTGCGCGCCTTCCTCTTCAACGACTGCAAGGTGACGGGCTCGTGGACGATGAAGGGCTTCATCGACGAGGCGGTGGCCACCATCCGCAAGCAGGTGGGTGAGCAGGGCCGCGTCATCTGCGCGCTGTCCGGCGGCGTGGACAGCTCCGTGGCGGCGCTGCTGCTGCACCGGGCCATCGGCCCGCGCCTGCAGTGCATCTTCGTGGACAACGGGGTGCTGCGGCAGGGCGAGCGCGCCCACGTGGAGTCGCTCTTCGTGGACCGCTTCCACGTGCCGCTGAAGACGGTGGATGCGCGGGCGCGCTTCCTGGAGAAGCTCGCCGGCGTCACGGACCCGGAGAAGAAGCGGAAGATCATCGGCCGCGAGTTCATCGCCGTGTTCGAGGAGGCCTCGCGCGACATCCAGGACGCCGAGTTCCTGGCGCAGGGCACGCTCTACCCGGACGTCATCGAGTCGGTGTCCTACAAGGGCCCGTCCGTGACGATCAAGAGCCACCACAACGTGGGCGGCCTGCCGGAGACGATGAAGCTCAAGCTGGTGGAGCCGCTGCGCGAGCTCTTCAAGGACGAGGTCCGCGCCCTGGGCCGCGAGCTGGGCCTGCCGGACGAGATGGTCTCCCGCCAGCCGTTCCCGGGCCCGGGCCTGGCCATCCGCGTGCTGGGCGAAGTGACGGAGGCCCGCCTGGACCTGGTGCGCCGCGCGGACGCCATCGTCCAGGAGGAGATTCGCGCCGCCGGCCTCTACAAGGAGGTCTGGCAGGCCTTCGCCGTGCTGCTGCCCGTGCAGAGCGTGGGCGTCATGGGCGACGAGCGCACCTACGAGTCCACCTGCGTGCTGCGCGCCGTCACGAGCGTGGACGGCATGACGGCCGACTGGGCCCGCCTGCCGTTCCCCGTGCTGGAGAAGATCTCCACCCGCATCACCAACGAGGTGCGCGGCATCAACCGCGTCGCCTACGACATCTCCTCCAAGCCCCCCGCCACCATCGAGTGGGAGTGAGCGGGTAGGGCGGTAGAAAGCAAAGAGGCTGCCCGGGATTCGCTCCGGGCAGCCTCTTCTTGCTTCAGGGCCCCTCAGGGGGTGACTACCCCGCCGGGTTGGTCTTCACGGGCGGCACCTTGGTGCTGCCGGGGCGCAGCTCCTCGAGGACGCGGGTGGCGCCGTAGATCTTCTTCAGCGACTCGATGATGGCGTCGCTGTGCACGGACACGGTGCGGTTGACGCTCTCGTCGAAGCCGTACTCACCGCCCAGGGACTGGATGTTGCCGTCGAACACCAGGCCGACGATCTCCGCGTCCTTGTTGATGATGGGCGAGCCGGAGTTGCCGCCGATGATGTCGTTGGTGGAGACGAAGTTCATCCCCGTCTTGCCGTCGAGGATGTTCTGCGACTTCAGCCAGGACGGGGGCAGGGCGAACGGGTCCTCGCCGGTGTGACGGTCGAAGGTGTTGGCCATCTGGGTGATGGGCTCCACCTTCTTGCCGTCCTCCATGTAGCCCTTCACCGAGCCGTAGGACAGGCGCAGGCTGAACGTGGCGTCCGGGTACTGGTTGGTGCCGTAGACCTCGAACTTCGCCTTGGCGATGAGCTCGCTGTTCTTGCGGACGACGGCCTCGATGTTCTCCTCGTAGTTCTTGCGGATGGCGCGGGCATCCGGGTCCACCAGCCTCGCCAGCTCGATCATCGGGTCCTTGGAGGCGTCCACGGCGGCCTTGCCACCGGTGAACAGGGCCTCGCGCACCTTCACGTCACGCAGCTTGGAGCCCTTGATGACGCGGGCGGCCAGCTTCTCCGGGGACTCCTTGCCGAGCACCTTCTTGACGAACGGGTGGTCCGCGCCCAGCTCCTCGCGCATCTTGGTGAGGCTGAACGTCAGGCGGGCAATCTCCAGCTCCGGGTAGATGGGGGCGGGGCTGAGCAGCTGGGCCTTGAGGGCGGGCAGGCCGGCCTGGCTGAACTCGCGCAGGCGCTGGCCGTTCTCCTTGGGCAGCTCGTCGGCGCCGCGCACCAGCGTGCGGGCGATGCTGAAGAGCTGGGAGGACAGGCCCTGGCCCTGCTCCATGAAGTTCAGATCCTTGCGGATGTTGACGAGCTGCGCCTGGGCCTTGGAAATCTCATCCCACGCGGCGCCGTACTTCTTCTTCATCTCCGGGTTGGCGTCGACCTTCTTGCGCAGGTCCTGCTCCGCGGCGACCTTCTGCGCGAAGAACTTCTTGTCCAGCAGCGCCTCGTGGCGGCCCTTCTGGGCCTTCAGCGCGTTCTCCACGCCGAAGAGCATGTTGTTGGAGATGCGCTTCTGCTCGGGGCCGCGGCGCTGGAACTCGGTGATCATCCCGCGAATCTCGGAGAGCATGAACAGCGTCTTGGGGAGCACCAGGTCTCGCTGCATCTCCAGCTCGGCGATGGTCAGCCCGCGCGAGGTGCGGCCGGGGTGGCCGGAGACGAAGGTGAGGTCGCCCTCCTTGACGGGCTTCTCGGACCACTTGAAGTAGTTGTCCTTGGTGCTGGCCGGCTTGCCGTCCTCGTAGACGCGCACGAACGTCACGTCCAGGTCGTACCGGGGGAACTCGAAGTTGTCCGGGTCTCCGCCGAAGAAGGCAATGGCGTGCTCGGGGGCCATCACCAGGCGCACGTCCTGGAAGCGGCGGTACTCGTACAGGTTGTACTTGCCGCCCTGGTACAGGGTGACGACGTCGCAGCGCTTCTTGGCGTCACCATTGGAGCAGGCCTGCTCCAGCTCGGACATCTTCGCCTTGAGCGTGTCCGCGTACTGCTTGCCGGACATGCCCTGGGTGGCCTGGTTCAGCGTGTCGGTGACGTCGGTGATCTTGACGAGCTGGTTGATCTCCATGGCCGGGCACTGCTTCTCCTCGGCCTGGGTCTTCGCGTAGAAGCCGTTGGCGATGTAGTCCTTCTTCGCCGTGGACAGCTGCTCGATGCAGCCGCGGGCACAGTGGTGGTTCGTCATCACCAGGCCCTCCGGCGACACGAAGCTCGCGGAGCAGCCGCCCGCCAGCCGCGCCGACGACAGGCGCACCTTGTCGAGCCACTGCTGCGAGGGCTCGAAGCCGTACTTCTCCTTCACCTTCGCGGCGGGGAAATTGTTGTACGTCCACATCCCCTCGTCGGCCAACGCAGGCGCCGCGCCGAGGAGGGTGGCAATCAGGAACAAGCGCTTCATGAACAGGTCCTTTCCAGGGCCGTAGGTTGCCGCGTTCTGCGGGAACCCCCTGCCTGGGTCAAGCCGGGAAAAAGGCGGGAAATATTCCCGACGCTCGGAACAGGCGAGCAGCGCGGCGATTCCGCGCCGTCGTGGGTAGGAAGTACGCGGGCGTTCCTCGGTGATTGCCCGAATCCAGGCCCATTTCGGAACAACGAAGCCCGACCGGAAAAGTCGCGCTGGCGGCTCCCGGAAATGGGACGCGGGATGACGTTCCCGGACTGGCGCGTCGCGTCGTGTAGCGGGCGGCCAGGACGGCGTGCGTCAAGCCGATGTGGACGGTGGGGCCGGACGGTCGGCGATGGCGACGAGCCGCTCGTGGAGGACGACGAGCAACAGGGCGCAGCCGACGATGACCCAGGTGACGGCCTCGAGGCCGAAGCGCTGGCTCAGGAGGCCGGCGACGCTGGGAATCACGGCCACGCCCAGGGTCGCGGCGCTCACCTGGAAGCCGACGGCATGCGGCGCGAGCGGGTCGCCGACGCGCCGCGGCGTCTCCGTCATGAGGCCCGGGAAGATGGAGGCCAGGGAGAAAGAGAGCAGCGGCAGTGCGGCGGCCCCCGGGACCCACCCGGGGATGGCGAGGATCAGCGTGGAGGCGAGCACGCCGAGGGTCGCGAACCGGAGCATCCGGACCGGGCCCACGCGCTCGACGAAGAAGCCCAGCACGAGGCGTCCCGCGAGGAGCCCGCCCCAGTAGGCCGCGACCCAGGTGCCGGCGGTCGGGGCGCCGAAGCCGCGCGCCTCGGTGAGGAGCGTGTAGCTCCACTGGCCGGCGGAGACCTCGATGCCGACGTAGACGAAGAAGATGGCGATCTGCAGCCAGACCCGGCCGCTGCGGAGCGCGGAGAAGCCGCTCACCGGGGGTGTGTCCAGGGTCATGGGACCCACGCCCCCGGGCGCATCGACAACGACGTGAGGCTCTGGCGTATCCGCGTCCCAGCGCTTCCGGGCCGCGGCGAAGGCCACCACCAGGGCGGCGAGCGAGAAGCCGACCACGGCGTAGCCGGTCCGCCACGAGGCGCCGCGGGCGAGCACGGCGGTCATGATGGCCGGGCCCAGCATGGCGCCGGCCGCGTAGGCGGCGTGGAGCCACGACATGTGCTTGGGGCTGAAGTTGCGGGCGGCGTAGGTGTTGAGTGCGGAGTCGATGGCGCCGGAGCCGAAGCCCACGAAGGGCATCACCAGCAGGATGACGACGAAGGCGGGCGCGGCGGAGATGCCGAGGACGCCCGCGGCGACCAGCGCGGTGCTGCCGGCCAGGAGCAGCCCGATGCCGAAGCGCACGAGCAGCCGGCCGGCGAGGAGGCCAGAGACGAAGTAGGCCGCCGCGCCGATGGCGAGGGGCGCGCCCAGCAGGGCCTGGGGCAGTTGGAAGGTGTCGCGAAGGGACGGCCACGCGACGCCGACCACGGCATCCGGAAGGCCGAGGCTGATGAACGCCAGGTAGGCGAGCACCAGGAGGGTCGCCGAGGAGCGGGACGCGGAGCGGTTCATGGGTCGGGAGCTGCATGTAGCAGCGTCAGGGGCCTGCGTCCCGCGGCGCGGAGTCGCACGTCAACGAGCCTTGCGTGAGACCTTCGTGGCCATGAAGGCCTCGATGTGCTCGGCGATGGCCGGGGCGTCTTCCTCGAGGGCGAAGTGGCCCGTGTCGAGCAGGTGGAGCTCAATGTTCTTCAGGTCCTTCTTGTACGCCTTGGCACCGGCGACGCTGAAGAGCGGATCTCCCTTGCCGTTCCTGGGACAGCCGGGGGAGACATTGCAGGCCGTGGTCGCCGACGGCCGCCTGAAGCTCGAGAAGCGCCGCGAGGTGCAGCGGCCCGAGGGCCTGCTCAGGCTCGTGGCTGAGGCCGCCGCGCACCTGATGGCCGAAGGGGACCCGCGCCAAGCGCGCCGCTGCGACCATCCGGACTGCATCCTCCTGTTCCTTGACACCACCAAGAACCGCACGCGCCGCTGGTGCAGCTTGCGGATTGGCGCCAGTCAGGGGCGGCTCCGAACGCCGAAGCGGGGAAGACCGAGCGCTGAAACCCGCCCTGGGTGCCCCATGGGCTTAGTTTACATAACGCATGTTAGCGGACCTTCCGACAGAGGGAGAATGGGGGGCGCCGTGGCGTTCTCAGGCCGTCCTCCAGCGTCATTCCAGGCCTCCGTGGCGCATACGTCGAGTCTCTCCCATGGCCCCTTCGCCACCGTCGCGGCGCGCGACCTTCCAACCCGGGAACCTCGACCGGCCTCGCTTGCTTCCGCGCCGGGACGCTGGCTGACGCGGCCCACGACCTGTTCAGCGCTGCCACTTCGGCTGAGGCTCGACTGCCCGCCTGGCACTCCGTGCTTTCCGCCATCCGTGCCGCCGCATACCGTGGCCGCTCCATGCGTTTCCTTCGATTCGGACTGGCCGCTTGCTGTGGCGCTCTCGTCCTGACCGGCTGCCCCGACAAGCCGTCCGCCACCACGGCCGACGCCGGCGTGGCCGAGGCCGTCCAGGCCCCCACGACGCCTCCGCCCACGAAGTTCACGCTCAGCTACCAGGCCCCCGATGCCGGCCTGGCCGAGATCTCCCTCGCTCCGGACGAAAAGCCCCTGGTCGAGGCCTCCTCGGTGCTTGAGCTCCGTAGCTCCATGGGTCTGCGGAACTACCGCGTCCGGCTGTTCGACGAGGCCGAGCGCGCCATGGTCACCGACGATGACGTCGAGGAATCCGACGCCGGGGTCGTCTACCGCATCAACCTGCCGCAGCCCCTCAAGACGGGCTTCGAGTACACCCTGGTCGTCGACGCCCAGACCGGCTCCGCCTTCACGGACACCCTCGGCCGCGACGTCGAGGAGCTCCGGACCACGTTCCAGATCGCTGGCGAGAAGGAAAAGCCGGCACCGCCGCCCAAGCCCGCCAAGAAGAAACGCAAGTAGCCCGGCGGTGGGCCCCAAAGAATGTTCTTCCGGCCCGTTCTGGTAGAAAGAATGTTCTTTCCGCCCAAAAAGAACATTCCTGACACCAAAAGAATGTTCTTTTGCGCCCTGCCGACCCTCCTCAGCGCTCCGCGACGGACGGCAGTCCCAAAGCGCTCTGAAGCTCGCGAAGCTTGGCCTGGATGATCCGCATGTTCTGGGGCCCCATCCGCAGCAGGTGCTTCTGGGCGCGACTCAAGCCCTCCAGCTCCGGCGCCGCGTACGCATAGAGCGCCCCCTGGTGCTTCACCTCCACGGGCCCTTCCTGCACCGGCACCGCCAGCAGGTGCTGGATGGCCTGGCTGAACGTCCTGTCGAACGGCTGTCCCGGCGGCGCAATCTCTCCGTGGGCCTGGTCGATGAGCGGCTTCAGCTCCCGGTACACGCTGCCGGCGCCCTGCGCGTCCAGAGAACCGAAGACCCGCGCCACCGTGTCGTAGCGCCCGTAGCTCGGCGGGTCGATGACCGTCGTCCCGTCGACCTGGGACACCTCGAAGCCACCGGCCGGCGCCAGGAAGCCCAGGACCATCCGCGGGCTGACGCCCTCGGCGATGTTGTTCACCGCCGCGGTGAAGCGCCGGACCAGGTCCTTCTCCTGCATCCACTTCGCGAACTCGGGCTCGCTCGAGAGCCGGCCCGTCAGGTCCCGGACCCGTCCGTCACTCTCCGGCAAGGACGCGGTCGGCCCCGGAGCCACCGCCGGGCCCGCATCCGGCACGGGCGCACTGACCACCTCCGGCGGCCGCGACTCGTGCCGGCGGAGACCGTAGTACGAGGCAATCAGCGCCAGCAGGCCCAGTCCGACGACGACAGCCAGCGTCTTCACCCGGTTGGCCCCCGGCGACGGTGAGTGCGGCGGCGGGCTACCTGAGGGCGTCGGGCTCATCGGGTCGGTCATGCGTTCCTCCGTCTTGGACCGCCCACCCTACAAACGTCCCATCGACACATTCCACGGGGAGCGCGCGGAAGCGCCCCACGGGTGTTCACCGTCGAGTAGTCCCGGAGGTCAGGCGCGCCACGCACCAGCCACGGAAGCAGCGGGCCCAGGCCGGGCGTCCACGCAGCACGGCCACCCTGCCCGCCCCGTCAGAAATCCTGCTCCATCGCCCGTACCCTCGCGAGCGTCTGCAGGTCTCTCTCGGTGGGGCCCAGGTCCAGGAGGATGCGGCTCACGTCGTACAGCACGTCGCCGCGGTCGAAGACGGGCAGCCGGGGGACGTCCTGGTTCAGGTCGTCCGCGCCGCGGTTGTACGCCACGTCCATCAGCGTCCGGAGCTGGAACGAGTCGTACAGGTTGTACTCGACGAGGAACCGCAGGGCCTCCACGTCGCCCCGGCGCAGGTACGCCCGCCACAGCAGCACCGCGTCGTAGCCCTGGACGCCCTTGAGGTGCGGCGGACGCTCGGCGCCAATCTTCCCCTCGATTTCCTTCAGCCCGCCGCCCAGCCCCAACCGCCGCGTCACGAAGCGCAGGTCGATGTGCGCGTCCGGCACCGGGAAGCGCCCCGGCCCGAAGTAGTCCCGCAGCACCGGCACGTCGAAGCACGAGCCATTGAACGTCACCCACAGCCGCCGCGCCGCCATCGCCTCCGGCAGCGCGTCCATGTTCCGGCCCTGGATGTAGACGTGCAGCCCGGCGGAGTCGAACAGGCTCACCACCGTGGGCGCCTGCGCCTCCTTCCCGTCCGTCTCGATGTCGAAGTACACCGCGTCGTCATGGAACTCGGGGTACAGCCGCCAGTGCTCACGCGAGGGCAGCAGCTCCGCCAGCCTGCGCAAGTCCCGCTTCGCCAGCGCCTCTCGCGCCTGGGCGATGCGCTCGCGGGCCACCTCGTCGGCCTTCTTGCTGATGGCCACCCCGGTGCCGGCCGCCGGGAAGTCGTCCCAGGTCCGGATGCCTCGGGACCACAGGTCCTTCTCCCTCCAGGGCCCCACGCCGGGGATGTGCTGGAAAGTGCGCTGCAGCATCAATCGAGCGCGCCCAGCCTTCCCGCCACCAGGTCGTCCAGGAGCGGGATGTCCGCCTCACAGAACGGCAGGGCCGTCATCTCCGCCGGCGTCTGGAAGGCCAGCGCATGCGCGCCCAGGGGCTTCGGCTCGCCCTTCACCAGGCGGGCCGCGTAGAGCACCAGCTCCACCGTGAGGTCCGGGTACGTGTGCCGGCCCTCCCAGAGGCGCCGGCCGACGGCGAGCTCCACGTCCAGCTCCTCGCGACACTCGCGGGCCAGCGCGGCTTCGTCCGTCTCCCCGGCCTCCACCTTGCCGCCGGGGAACTCCCACAGCAGGGCCCGGCTGCCGCCGGGGAGCCGCTGCTGCACCAGGAACCGGTTGCCGTCCTCGGGCCTCGGAATCAGGGCCGCCACCACGCGGACCGTCCTGGGCGCCGCGGCCGTCACCCTCGAAACCCGTTCACTTCCAGGGCGTACAGGTAGCCGTTGTTGGACAGCACGAAGACCTGCTTGCCGCGCACGAAGGGCGTCGCCGTGATTCCATCACCCGGGTTCCACGCCACCCGGGACTTGCCAGTCTTCGGGTCCAGGAACAGCAGCGAGCGCTGGATGGGCACGAGCAGCATTCCCTGGGCGAACACGGGAGTGAACCCGGCCCGTTCCCCCAGCGGCACCGACCAGAGGAGCTTCCCGCTGTCTCCCAGGTAGGCGTCCACCCGGCCATCGCCGGCCGCGAAGACCACCTGTCCCTTGGCCAGCAGCGACGTCATGCCCGCGACGTTGGTGTTCCACACCAGGTCGCCCGAGTCCGCCTCCAGGGCGTAGATGCCGCTCTTGTACGAGGCGACATACAGTCGGCCGGAGTCGTCCATGACCGGAGGCGTGTCCACGTCCAGGAACTCGGAGCCGGCCCCGGACAGGGCCTTCTCCCAGGACGCGCTGCCGTCCGTGATGTCCAGCGCCACCACGAAGCCGTCCGAGAAGCCGACGTACGCGGTGCCCTCGCGCACCAGGGGCGTGGACGCGCCGCGCACGGTGAAGCCCGAGGGCGGATCCCTCCGGTACTGCCAGGCCCACTGCCCGTCGGCGGCCTTCACTGCGAAGAGCGTGTCGCTCTCCGAGGCCACCAGCACCAGGCCGTCGGACACCACGGGCACCGTCGCCAGCGACTCGCCCGCGTCGTACTTCCACTTCACCTCGCCGGTGGCCGCGTCCAGCGCGTACAGGAAGCCGTCACCGCCGGGCACGTAGGCCACGCCCTCGACGACCCTGGCCCCGGCATTGAAGCGGACCGCCGTCTTGCGCGACCACTTCACCTTGCCATCCTGACCCACGGCGCGGATGAAGCCGTCGCGCGTGAGCGCGATGACCAGCTCGCTGTCCGGGTCATAGGCCGGGCTGGCCGGCTCGCGCGGCCCGTACTCCAGCTGGGTGGGCTGCACCAGCGGGGTCCACCAATCCACCGAGAAGTAGTCCACCGGGGGGTGGGACGGCCCCCGGGGCAGCTCCGGATTGGTGTAGTACTGCGTCATACCGCAGCCGCCCAGAAGCCCCGCCGCCGCGGCGCCACCCAGCCAACGCTTCCAGCTCACGAGCCGCTCCCTCATACGTGCGTACTACCCCGCGTCCTGTCCGGCAGCCGCCGCGGGCTGCGCGGGGGCGGGGGCCGGAATCTTCACGCCCTCGGAGGCGAGCACCGCCAGCCGCTCGCTGGCCATCCGCGCCGCCGCGGTGTTCGGGTGGTCGGTGGAGATCTTCGACAGGACCTCCGCCGCCTCCTCCTTCTTCCCCTGGAGGACGAGCATGCGGCCCTTGTGGTACGCGCCCATGCCCGGCAGGAACGCCTTGCCGCCGACCGTGGTCATCTGGTCGAACGCCTTGATGGCCTCGTCGTACTTCTTCTCGGCCTCGAACGCGTAGCCCTGGCCTTCCAGTGCGCCGGCGCGCAGCGGCTCCGTCTCCGGGGCGTCCTTGAGGAACGCGCCGAAGGCCTCCTGCGCCGCCCCGTACTGGCCCAGCCGGAACTGCGCCTTGCCCAGCGTCAGCGCCGCCGTCGTCGCCGAGCGGGTGCCGCCATGCTCCTTGCGGAACGCGTCGAGCGCCTTCACCAGCTCCTCGTCGCGCTCCTTCAGCGTCTTGAAGGGGACGGCGGTGTCACCCGGCTGCGCGGGCTCCACGCCCTCCACCGGGCGCTCCAGGACGGCGAGCGCCTGCCCCAGTGCCTGGGACGCCTTCTCCTCGCCCCGCTTGGAGACCTCGTTGGCGATGGCCACGCCGAGCCCACCGACGATGATGACCCCCGCGGCGATGCCGATGAGCTTCTGCCGCTGGGCCAACCAGTCACTGGCCTCGACGCCCACCTTCATGAAGGTGTCCGGCTGGCGAAGCTCTTTCTGGCGAATCTTCTCGGTCTTGGTGGTTCCGGCCACGTCTGGAAACCTCTCTCAAAAGAGCGGCGCACTGTACGGAGCGCGTGCCGCGAGTGTCAACGCACTGACGCTTCAGTGTTTGCCTTGAAGGTGCGGCTTCTTGCGGGCCTCGCGCTTGGCCTGGCCGGGGCGCGCCCGGAAGAGGATGCGGATGGGCACCCGCAGGTCGAACGTCTTGCGGAGCTGGTTGGTGATGTACCGCTTGTACATGTCCGGGACGCCTTCGGGGTGGTTCGTCGTAATCGCGAAGGTCGGCGGGGCCGTGGTCACCTGGCTGATGTAGTACAGCCGTAGCGGCTTGCCCCGGACAATGGGGGCCGGGTGGTTGTCCACCATGTGCTCCAGCAGGCGGTTGAGCTGCGGCGTGGGCGCCCGGAAGCGGAACTGCTGGGCCAGCTCCACCGCCACGTCCACGACCTTCTCCACCTTGGAGCCCGTCAGCGCGGACGTGAAGAGGATGGGCGAGTAGCCTACGAACTTCAGCGAGTACTTCAGGGACTCGCGGTAGGTCTCCTGCCGGCGCTGGTCCGCGTCCACCAGGTCCCACTTGTTCACGACGATGACCAGGGCCCGCCCGCGCTCCTCGGCCAGGCCCGCCAGCTTCGCGTCCTGGTCCACCGCCACCTCCGTGGCGTCCATCAGCAGCACCGCCACGTCGCTGCGCTCCATCGTCTTGAGCGCGGCGATGACCGAGAACTGCTCCACGCGGTGGGCAATGGTCTTCTTGCGCCGGATGCCCGCGGTGTCCGTGAGGATGAGCTGGTGGCCCTTGTACGTCAGCGGCGAGTCCACCGGATCCCGCGTGGTGCCGGGGATCTCACTGGCCACCACCCGCTTCTGCTTGAGGATGGAGTTGACCAGGGTGCTCTTGCCCACGTTGGGCCGGCCGATGATGGCCACGCGGATGGTGCCGTCGTCCGGCGGGGCCTCGGCGTCCTCGCCCTCTTCCTTGGGCGGCAGCTTCGCCACCACCTCGTCGAAGAGGCCCGGCACGCCCAGGCCGTGCTCGGCGGACATGGGCTGCACCTCGCCCAGGCCCAGCTTGTAGAACTCGGCGGCCAGCGACTGCATCTGCCCCGTCGTGTTGTCCAGCTTGTTGGCGGCCACGACGACGGGCTTGCCGCTCTTGCGCAGGTACTTCGCGACGGCCTCGTCCTCGGCCGTCAGGCCCTGGCGCGCGTCGGTGACGAAGATGATGACGTCGCACTCCTCCACGGCGAGCTGGGCCTGCTCGCGCACCTGCTGGAGCAGCGAGTCCTTCTCCCCGGGGACGAAGCCACCGGTGTCGATGAAGGTGAAGTGACGGCCCTCCCACTCCGCGTCGGCGTAGTGGCGGTCCCGCGTCACGCCGGGCAGGTCCTCCACCAGCGCGAGGCGGCGGCCGACGAGGCGGTTGAACAGCGTGCTCTTGCCCACGTTGGGGCGTCCGACAATGGCTACCAGCGGCTTCATCTCAGTCGTATCCCAGCTTCTTGAGGCCTTCGCGGCGCTCGCTCCAGCGCGGCTCCACGCGCACCCGGAGATCCAGGTACACGTGCGCGCCCAGCAGGCGTTGCACGGACTTGCGCGCGTCCGTGCCAATGGTCTTCAGCATCTGACCCTGCTTGCCAATGATGATGGCCTTCTGGCTGTCGCGCTCCACGTAGATGGACGCCGCGATGCGGATGAGCCCGCCCAGCTGGTTCGGCGGAGTGCCCGGACGGGGCTCCCGCTCGGACTCGTCGAAGATGTCCACCAGCACCGCCGTGGAGTACGGAATCTCCTCGCGGCAGTGACGCAGGACCTGCTCGCGGATGTACTCGGACACCAGCGCGCGCTCCTGCTGGTCCGTCAGCATGTCCTCTTCGAAGACGTTGTCGCCTTCGGGCAGGTGCTCCAGCACGGTGTGGAAGAGCCGGTCCACCCCGTCCTTCTCCCGCGCGGAGATGGGCACCACCTCCGCGAAGGGGAACTCGTTCCGGTACAGGTCGATGAGCGGCAGCAGCATCGCCTTGGGAATGGAGTCGATCTTGTTGATGACCAGGAAGGTGGGCTTGCCCACCTTCTGCAGCCGCTCGAGGATGGTCCGGTTCCCGGGGCTCACCTCGAGCTTCTCGCCCGCGGGCGGCTCGATGAGGAAGAGGACCAGGTCCACCTCCTCGGCGGCGGAGAGCGCCGTCTCCACCATGTAGCGGTTGAGCTCACCCTTGGCCTGATGGATGCCGGGCGTGTCGATGAACGCCACCTGCCCCTCCGGGCGGGTGACCACGCCGAGGATGCGGTTGCGGGTCGTCTGCGGCTTGGGCGAGACGATGGCGATCTTCTCGCCGGTGAGCGCGTTGATGAGCGTGCTCTTGCCCACGTTGGGGCGCCCGATGAGCGCGGCGAAGCCGCTGCGGTGTGTCTTGGGGGAGGCCATTGCTTCGGAGGTGATCTGGGAGTCCCTTGAAACCGGGAGCCCCGAAGAGGGAACCGCGGACAACGCCCTATAACAGCCCGCCGCCCATCCATTCTGCATGGAGGGGCGGCAGGCAGCCGGGCTACGGCTGGGTCGTCGAGATGGTCAGCTTGTTGATGCGCACGTCCTGGCGCGGCCGGTCACTCCCGTCGCGCGGCACGTTGCCAATCTTCTCCACCACGTCGTAGCCGGTCACCACCTCGCCGAAGATGGTGTGCTTGTTGTTCAGGTACGTCGGCTTGGAGGTGGTGAGGAAGAACTGGCTGCCGTTGGTGTTGGGGCGGCCGATGTTGGCGGTGGCCAGCAGGCCCACCTTGTCGAAGGTCCGGCCGCTCTTGTACTCGTCCGGGACGTTGAAGCCGGGGCCGCCGCGGCCGGTGCCCGTGGGGTCACCGCCCTGAATCATGAAGCCCGGGATGACGCGGTGGAAGACGGTGCCGTCGTAGAACGGCCGCTTCGTCTTCTCACGTGTCGTCGGGTCCTCGAACTCCAGCTCCCCCGTGGCCAATCCCACGAAGCTGGCCACCGTCGTCGGCGCGTCCTTCGAGAACAGCCGCACCACGATCTGCCCCTGCGTGGTGTCGAAGGTGGCGTACAGCTCATTGCCCGCGCGGGCCTCGTCCATCATTCCCATGCTGCCCTCCCGTCTTGCTGGAGCCCGCCGGACGGACGGGCCCGTTTCACTTCCACTGCCTCGCGTGCTCCGGACTCACGGCTTCGGAGAAGCCGGCTTCGGGCCCGCGTCCTTCTTCGGCGCAGGCGCGGCCGGAGCGGTTGCCGGAGCCTTGGCGACGCCCGCGGGCGCCTTGTCGCTCAGCTCCACCCGCGTCACCACCACCGCCGTCAGGGGCCTGTCCCTGCTGTCCCGGGGCACATTGCCAATCTTCTCCACCACGTCGTAGCCCTTCACCACCTCACCGAAGATGGTGTGCCGGTTGTTGAGGTGCGCCGGCGTGGCGGTGGTGATGAAGAACTGGCTGCCGTTGCTGTTGGGGCCGGCGTTGGCCATGGCCAGCAGGCCGACCTTGTCGAAGCCGCGGCCGCTCTGGAACTCGTCCTCGAAGCGGTAGCCCGGGTCGCCCATGCCGGTGCCGGTGGGGTCGCCGCCCTGAATCATGAACTGGGGGATGACGCGGTGGAACACGGTGCCGTCGTACATCGGCTTCTTCGACTTCTGTCCCGCCCGGGGGTCGGTCCACTCCTTCTCCCCCGCGGCCAGGCCCACGAAGTTCGCCACCGTCTTCGGGGCGTCCTTGGAGAAGAGCCGGACGACGATGTCGCCCTCGCTCGTCTTGAGGGTGGCGTAGAGGTCCTTGCCGGACTCGACCTTCTTCGTCCACTTGCCGGAGGCGGCGGACGCGGTACCGGCCAGCAGGCAGGCCACCAGCGCGAGCATCATTCGGGGGGAGGAGGGTCTCATCGGCGCGGCACCCTATCCCCCGCCCCTCCCCCATCCAAGGGGTTTCACGCCGGGGTGTCGTCCCGTGGCGTTTCGGCCGCCGGGGGCGCGCAGGCCGGCTCCCCCTCCGGACGGGCCCCGTTGGCGGCCGCGGTGTTCTGGGCCAGACGCTGGGGGAGCATGTCCAGCGTCACCCGGGCCGCGGCCTGCTCCGCCTCCTTCTTGCTGCGGCCGGTGGCGCGCGCGAAGGCCTCCTCGCCGATGATGACCTCCACCTCGAAGATCTTCGAGTGCTCCGGGCCGGACTCGGACACCACCCGGTAGCGGGGCGGCATCTTCAGGCGCTCGTGGACCAGCTGGCCCAGGGCCGTCTTGTAGTCCTTGTCCAGGTTGGACGCGGCGTCGTCGATGAGCTCCGCGAAGAAGCGGTCCACCAGTTGGAGCACCGGCTCCATGCCCGAGCTCAGGTACACCGCGCCGAACACCGCCTCCATGGCGTCCGCCAGCAGGGAGTTCTTCTCCCGCCCGCGGTACTTGTCCTCGCCCCGGCCCAGCAGCAGCAAATCGCCGAGCGGAATCCGCCGGGCCACCAGGGCCAGCCCCTCCTCATGCACCAGCCGGGCGCGCACCTTGGTGAGGAAGCCCTCCGGCACGTCCGGGTAGCGCTTCCAGAGCCTGTCGCTGACGGCCAGGTTCACCACCGCGTCCCCGAAGAACTCCAGGCGCTGGTTGTCCTTGAGGCGCAGGTCCGGGTTCTCGTTGACGTACGTCTTGTGGGTGAGCGCTTCGATGGCCAGGTCCTGCCGGGCGATGGACACCCCCAGGCGAGACTCCAGCACCTTGACCCGCTCGGCCAGATTGAGCTTCTCCACGGCCTTCCTTCACTCCTGTGGCGCGTCCGGCCCCACCAGCCTCACGGCCTCGGGAGGGACCTTCAGCAGCTCCGCCACCATCCGGACGATGCCTGGAAACTCATCCAGCTCGAACCGTCCCGCCCACACCTTGCCCTTCGCCCCCGCCAGCAGTCCCCGGAACGTGCGCCCCGCCACCCGTGCGGCGGCGAAGCGGTAGGGCCTGCCCTGGACCTGCAACTGCGCCAGCAGCTCCAGGCCGCTGCGGGGAGGCACCAGCGCCTCCGCTCCGAACTTCTCCACGATGTCGCCGAAGCGCACCAGGCCCGCCCCCACGGGGGCAGGCTGCGGCCGGGCGGCCGGCTCGCCGAACAGTGCCGCCAGGTAGCCCGTCAGCGCCGCCCGCTCGCGGAACTCCGACAGCTCCAGCGTGTGCCCGTTGCCGTTGGGCATGTCCTCGCCGCCCCGCGACACCCGGGCCACCCGGAAGTTGCCCAGCCGATCCGCCACCAGGGTGACGGCCAGGTCCCCGTCCTGCACCACGGTAGACAGCTCCAGCGTGTCCGGGTCCACCTTGGGCGTCAGGCCCAGGACCTGGAGCTCCGCGGAGCGGCGCTGCACGTGGAAGATGTGCTCGTTGAAGGCGTCGGCCAGCAGCGCCTCGATGTCCGCCACGTCACTGAGGGCGCCCACCAGGATGGGGGCGAGCCCCACCACCGCCGCCGGGGAGATGGGGATGAGCCGGTCCCCCATCACCTGGAAGATCACCTCTGGGATGAAGGCCCGGGTGACGGGATTCACGAGGGGAGAAGACTCCAGGTCCAGCACGGCCTCCGTGCCAGCCGCGTCCTCCCTGACCTGCAACCCGAGTCCTTCCAACCTGGCGGTGTCCATCAGGCCCCTTTGAAGATCTCACGGGCGATGATGGTGCGCTGGATCTCGCTCGTGCCTTCGCCAATTTCACACAGCTTGGCGTCGCGCAGGTAGCGCTCGACGGGGAATTCGCGCGTGTAGCCGTAGCCGCCGTGGATCTGTACCGCCTTGTTGCACGCGCGCATGGCGGCCTCGGAGGCGAACAGCTTCGCCATGGAGGCCTCCTTCGAGTACGGCTTGCCCTCGTCCGCCAGCCGCGCCGCGCGATGCACCAGCATCCGGGCCGCGTCCATCTCCGTCTTCATGTCCGCCATCATCCAGCGCAGGCCCTGGAACTCGCTGATGGGCTGGCCGAACGCGGTGCGCTCACGCGAGTAGCGCACGGACTCCTCCAGGGCGCCGCGCCCCAGGCCCACGGCCAGCGCGCCGATGGTGATGCGGCCCTTGTCGAGGATCTTCATCGTGTCGATGAAGCCGTGGTCGATCTCCCCCACGCGGTTGGAGTCCGGCACCTCCACGTTCTCCAGGATGAGCTCGGCGGTGTCCGACGAGCGCATGCCCAGCTTCCCGTGGATGGCGCGCTGGCTGAAGCCCGGCATCCCCTTCTCCAGCAGGAAGGCGGTGACGCCCTTCTGCCGCTTCTGCGGGGACGTGAGCGCCAGCACCACGAAGACGTCGCCCACGGTGCCCTGGGTGATGAACATCTTGGTGCCGTTGAGCACCCAGTTGTTCCCCTGGCGCACCGCCGTGGTCTTCATGCTGGACGCGTCCGAGCCGGACCCGGGCTCCGTCAGGCCCCAGGCGCCCAGGGCCTCGCCGGTGGCCAGCTTCGGCAGGTACTTCTTGCGCTGCGCGTCCGTGCCGAAGACGCGCAGGTGGCTGGTGCCCAGGCCGTTGTGGCTGGCCACCGTCAGCGCGAGCGAGCCGTCATACCGGGCGATCTCCTCCACGGCGACCGCGACGGCCAGTGAGTCCATGGCGGCCCCGCCGTACTCCTCGCCGACCAGGATGCCCATGACGCCCAGCTGCCCCAGCTCCTTCACGACCTCCATCGGGAACTTCTCGTCCTTGTCCCAGTCACGGGCGTACGGCTTCACGCGCCGCTCGCAGAAGTCGCGAAGGGAGGACTGAAGGGCTTGGTGGCTTTCAGGAAGTTCGAAATCCATGGTCGGCAGGATCTATAGCAAAGCGACCCGGTGCAGGCCGGGCCTCGCAGTGGGAGGAAGTTTTCCTACTCAGACGGGATAGACACCGTGCTTCTTCTCGGCACGGGGGGCCTGGCCCTGGGAGTACAGCCGGTAACGCTGGGCCAGCTCCTGACGCAGACGGTCGCCGGGGACGATCTCATCGATGATGAGCTCGCTGGCCAGCTTGTAGATGTCCACGTCGGCCTTGTACTCGTCGCGCAGCTTCTGGACGTAGGCGGGCCGCTGCTCCTCCGGCAGCTCCTGGATCTTGTTGTAGTAGACGGCATTCACCGCCGCCTCCGGGCCCATGACGGCGATCATCGCCCCGGGCAGCGCCAGGGTGGCGTTGGGCGCGAAGCCGGGGCCGCTCATGGCGTACAGGCCGGCGCCGTAGGCCTTGCGCACGACGACGCAGATCTTCGGGACGCTGGCCTCGGACACCGCGGAGATCATCTTCGCGCCGGCGCGGATGATGCCGGCCCGCTCCACCTTGGTGCCGATCATGAAGCCGGGCACGTCCGCCAGGTAGAGCAGCGGGATGTTGAACGCATCACACAGCCAGATGAAGCGCGCCGCCTTGTCCGCGCTGTCCACGAACAGCACGCCGCCCTTGTACTTGGGCTGGTTGGCGACGATGCCCACCGGGCGCCCGTCGATGCGGGCCAGGCCGGTGATGAGCTCCTGGGCAAAGAGCTTCTTCACCTCGAACCAGCTGTCCTCGTCGATGAGCTCCTTGATGAGCGCATGCATGTCGAAGGGCTTGTTCTGGTCCGCGGGGACGATCTCCTCCAGCCGCTTGCCGCTGGCCTTGGGGGCGATGGGGTCCGTCCGGGGCGGCAGCTGGCTGCAGTTCTCCGGGAAGAAGCCGATGTACTTCTTCGCCGCGGCGATGGCCTCCTCCTCCGTCTTGGCCAGCACGTCGCCGACACCCGAGATGGAGCAGTGCATCTTCGCGCCGCCCATCTCCTCGAGCGTCACCTTCTCGCCAATGACCATCTCCGCCATGCGCGGGCTGCCCAGGTACATGGAGGCGTTGCCGTCCACCATGATGACCAGGTCACAGAAGGCGGGGATGTACGCGCCACCGGCGGCGGAGGGCCCGAAGAGCAGACACACCTGGGGCACGAAGCCCGACATGTGGACTTCGTTGTAGAAGATGCGTCCGGCGCCGCGGCGGCCGGGGAACATGTCCACCTGGTCGGTGATGCGGGCTCCGGCGGAGTCCACCAGGTAGAAGAGCGGGCAGCGGAGCGAGCGGGCGGTCTCCTGGATGCGGAGGATCTTCTCCACCGTGCGGGCGCCCCAGCTCCCGGCCTTCACCGTGGAGTCGTTGGCCATGATGGCCACGGTGCGGCCGGCCACCTTGCCCAGGCCGATGATGACCCCGTCCGAGGGCAGCTCCGGGTCCAGGTTGTTGGCGAGCTTGGCGTCCTCCACGAAGGAGCCCTCATCCACCAGCAGGCGGATGCGCTCGCGGGCGAAGAGCTTGCCCGCCTCCTTGTTCTTGGCGTGGTACTTCTCCGCGCCACCCTTCTCCACCTGGGCGATCTTCTCCAGCAGTTTCGAGTCGTAGGACATGGCCGGGGCCACATAGCAGAAAGGTCCCCGCCTGGCTGCCTTCTCGCCTGCTGTGCAGCGCGGCATGACGTCCAGCTTACGACGCACCGTGTGACGGTGGTGCCCGGGGGGTGCCGCTGACGGCTCCCCTGCCTACCTTGGAGCCTCACGGGGGCGTGAACGAGTGCGGGGAGCGCCTCCGACCAACATATCGGGCCCAGGAGGGACGCATGTTCGCAGCGAAGAAAGGCAAGTGGATGGCGAAGGGGTTGGCCAAGAGCGATCTGTACCGGAAGTGGGTGGCCCACAAGATCATTGACGACCTGCCCCGGAACGCCCGGAACGTCTGGGACGACTTCGACCCGGATGACGTGCTGCGTCTGGTGGGGCTGACCCGCAGCAAGCCGGTGGCCACCGGCCTGGGCGGCATCGGCGCCTTCATCCTCGGGGTGGCCGCGGGCGGCGTGGCCGCGCTGCTGCTCGCCCCGAAGACGGGCACCGAGCTGCGCACCACCGTCAAGGACAAGGCGATGGGCTACATGAACAAGCAGAACGTCAACATCGGCAACGAGAAGACCGCCAGCGCCTGAGTCGCTCGCGGCCTTCGGGCCATGACGTGAAGTGCACGGGGGGCGGGGTCTGGTGCATCCAGGCCGCCGCCCCTGGTGCGTTCAGCGCCCCTTGTAGACGGGCGGACGCTTCTCGGCGAAGGCGCGCAGGCCCTCCAGCCGGTCCTCCGTCTTGAGGATCTCCTCGTACTTGCGCAGCTCCAGCGCCAGCGCGTCGTCCAGCTCCAGGCCCGTGCCCTCGTCGATGGCGTGCTTGGCCGTGGACACGGCGATGGGCGCATTGTCCACCACCGACTCCGCCAGCCCGTAGGCGACCTCCAGCAGGTGCCCCTCGGGGGCCAGCCGGTTCACCAGGCCCACGGTGAAGGCCTCCGCCGCGTTGATGCGCCGCGCGGTGAGGATGAGGTCCTTCGCCCGGCCCGGGCCAATCAGCCGCGCCAGCCGCTGCGTCCCGCCGCCGCCGGGGATGATGCCCAGCTTCACCTCCGTCAGCCCCAGCTCCGCCGCCGGTGCGGCCACGCGCATGTCGCACGCCAGGGCCAGCTCCGTCCCGCCGCCGAAGGCCGCGCCGTTGATGGCGGCGATGAAGACGCAGTCGCTCTTTTCAATCGCACGGAACGTCTGGCGCAGGCCGTCCAGGAAGGCGCGGACCTCGTCCTCCTTCATGCCGGCGCGCTCCTTCAGGTCCGCGCCCGCGCAGAAGGCCTTGTCACCCGCGCCCGTGAGGATGACGGCTCGCACGGCGCGGCTGGAGGACACGCGCGTCACCATCTCGCCCAGCTCCTTGAGCATGGCGCGGCTGATGGCGTTGCGGCGCCCCTCGCCGTCGATGGTCCAGATCTCGATGGCACCCCGTGCGTCGACCTTGAACTCCGGCATGTGCACTCCCCTGCCCGGGCCCGTTACGGTGGGCCGCCTGGGACGCGGCAGAGTGCGGCGGGAAGCCGGGTCTGGCAAGGCGGAAACGGTTACCATGGGACACATGCGCCCGAGCTTCGTCCCACACCGTCTGTCCCGGTGGGCCCCCTGGCTGCCCTCCGCCCTCACCTTGCTGGCCCTGGCCGCTCCCCTGGAGGCCCTGGCCCGGGGCGGCGGCGGCGAGCACTACACCCGCCCCTCGTCGGACAGCGGCGGCGACGGTGACGGCCTCCCGCTCTGGCTCCTCTATGACCTCATCATGCTGGTCTTCCGGTACCCGAAGGTCATGCTCCCGCTGCTGGCCATCGCGGGCGTGGCGTACTGGTTCTACAAGCGCAACCTGCACCCGGACGCCACCACCCGCCGCGCCCTGGACCAGCGCGAGGCCGCGCAGCGGACCCAGGTGGGCTTCCGCGACGTGTCGGGCTGGGTCAATGCCCTGAAGCTGAAGGACCCGGCGTTCGAGCTGCAGCCGGTGCTCGACAAGACGCGGTGGCTCTTCCTGGAGCTGCAGAAGACGTGGTTCCGCCGCGACATGACGCCGGTGCGGCCCTTCCTGTCGGACGCCACGTGGCAGCGCTTCAACGTGCAGCTCCAGCTCCTGTCCGCCCAGGGCGTGCGCGATGCCATCACCGACGTGGAGGTGATGGACATCCAGCTCATCGGCCTGGACCAGAGCCAGTGGTTCGACAGCATCCACGTCCGCGTCCAGGCGCGGATGCGGGACACGGACGTGCCCTCGTCGTTCACCGACGCGCAGGCCACGGACGCCGCGAAGAAGGCCCCGTCGGAGTCCTTCACCGAGGTGTGGACCTTCGTGCGCAAGCCCGGTGCGCAGACGCGCCTGGGCGCGGACCTGTTCCAGGGCAAGTGCCCCAACTGCGGTGCCCCGTTCGCGGGCGGCGCGGCCAACACCTGCGAGTACTGCGGCGCGGTGGTGAACTCCGGCAACTACGACTGGACGCTGTCGGAAATTACCCAGGGCGTGGAGCACGTGCGCCACCACAAGACGGTGGACGGCCTGCTCGCGGCGCGCGAGGTGGACCCCGCGCTCAACCTGGAGATTCTGGAGGACCGCGCGTCGCTGCTGTTCTGGAAGTGGATCGACGCGCAGAGCCATGGGGACGCGAAGCCCCTGGGCAAGGTGGCCCGGGAGGACGCCGTCGCGTCGCTGGGCTCGGAGCTGGAGGAGCTGCGCCGCAAGGGCCGGCGCCGCGTGTTCCTGGAGTGCGCCGTGGGCGCCGTGGACGTGCGGGCGCTCCAGGTGGACCCGTCCGGGTACGACGTGGCGCACGTGGAGATCCGCTGGAGCGCGCGCATGGGCGTGGGGCCGCTCGACCAGCGCCCGCCGAAGCTGCCCACCGTGCCGCAGCGCTTCGTCTTCTCGCTGATGCGCAAGCACGGCGCGCAGACGAACAGCGCCAACGGCATGTCCACCGACCGCTGCCCGCAGTGCAACGCGACGCTCACCGACAGCGCGGCCACCACGTGCGACTTCTGCGGCACGCAGCTCGGCAGCGGTGAGCGGGACTGGGTGCTGGCGAGCGCCCTGCCCTACGAGGCGTGGAACGTGGAGCACGACGAGCGGTATCAGGCCGCCGTGCTCCGCAAGTCGGTGGCTGTGGAGGACGCCCGGAGCAAGGGGCCCGCCGATGGGGCGGACCTGGTCATGGACGTGCAGGAGCGCCAGCGGCTGCTCTACATGATGGCGGCCATCGCCGCGGCGGACGGCGAGGTCAGCTCCAGCGAGCGCAAGCTGCTGAAGCTGTGCTCGGAGCGCTGGGGCGTGGACTGGGCCAACGTGGAGATGGCCCTGGGCGTCGGTGCGCAGCTCTTCGAGCGGTTGGTGCCGCGCGGCAGCCCCGAGGCCGAGGTCTTCCTCCGGAAAATCGTCGAGATGGCCATGGTGGACGGCCGCATCGACCGCAAGGAGCGGCGGATGCTGGAGACCGCCGCCGCCCACCTGGGCGTGGAGGAGAAGCTGACGTCCATGCTCGGCGAGCGGTGACGCCGGGGGCGTCCGGTTGCCTGCCCGCGAAGCGCTCCCGTAGCTTCGCGGGCATGGCAAACCACTACTTGAAGGGCCCGCTCAAGGCCCTCATCGTGCTCGGCTGGGACAAGCGCCTCTGGAGAATGGACGCCAACCTGCCGTTCCCCCCGTCTCCGGGCCTGGGCATCCGGCTCGACACGTACGAGCTCATCCAGGTGGACAGCGTCGTGGTGGGTGACTACGGCTACGACGTCACCTGCATCTGCACCATCGAGGGCGATGACGGCGAATACTCGGACGCCCGGCTCGAGCAGCTCGGGTTCGAGCTGGCCGAAGCCGGCTATCCGTAGGCCCCCCGGCGCTCAGGTCCGCGCGCTGCGGGAGGCCTTCTTCTCCCGCTCACCGAGCGCGGCCTGCAGGTACTTGCCGGCCAGCTTCCGGCCGATCAGCTCCTGCGCGATCTCCCCGGCCTCGACGAGCTTGTCCAGGTTGATGCCCGTCTCCACGCCCATGCCGTGCAGCATGAACACGGCATCCTCGGTGGCCAGGTTGCCCGCCGCGCCCGGCGCGTAGGGACAGCCGCCCAGACCGCCGATGCTCGCGTCGAACGTCGTGACGCCCGCGCTCAGGCCCACCAGCGCATTGGCCAGCGCGGTGCCTCGCGTGTCGTGCATGTGCAGCGCCAGCTTCTCCGGCGGGAGGTGCTTCAGCAGCGCGGAGAGGATCTCCTCCGTCTGCCGCGGCGTGCCCACGCCGATGGTGTCTCCCAGGCTCAGCTGGTACAGGCCCGCGTCCACGAGCTGACGGCAGATCTCCACCACCCGCTCCACCGGCACGTGGCCCTCGTACGGGCAGCCCCACACCGTGGATAGGTAGCCGCGCACGCGCATGCCGGCCTTGAGCGCCGCCACCGTCACCTCGCGCGCGCCCGCCAGCGCCTCGGCGATGCTCTTGTTGATGTTCTTCTTCGAGTGGGCCTCGGACGCGGAGATGAACACCGCCGCTTCCTCGAGGCCCGCCTCCTTCGCGCGCTCCAGCCCCTTGAGGTTGGGCACCAGCGCGGAGAACACCACGCCCTCCCGCCGGCCCACGAGGCGCAGCAGCTCCTCCGCGTCCGCGAGCTGGGGAATCCACTTGGGTGACACGAACGACGTCACCTCGATGCGCTTCTCGCCTGCGGCGACCAGCGCGTCGATCAACCGCGCCTTGTCCCGGGTGGGCAGCGTGCGCAGCTCGTTCTGCAAGCCATCCCGGGGGCCGACCTCATACACGTCGACCCGCTTCGGGAGCTGGCCCATCCAGCCAATTAGCGCTCGGGAATGTTGGTTCGGATCCACGGTACGAGCTCAGCGCCGTTGGAGCGCTGCTCCCACAATCAGGTCGGTCGACCGCGGTGTCGGTGGCCCGCCCTCCAGCCCACCGTGCACCCAGGCCGTTGAAAACCCCGTGCTTTCCAACAGTCGTGTCAGTTCCGCAAGGGGATAGTAGCGGATGGCAAATGACGCGGTGAGATGCCTACCGGTCGGTAGGGTGAGCGTCCGCTGTCCTTCGTCCCTACCCGTAACCGCGTTGAAGCAGCTCTGCTCCTTCAAGATGCTGCCGTCGGGCAGCGTCTGCTGGAACGTGGCCGGCGGAGACTCCGCCAACCGCTCGTACGGCACCGTCTGGAACACCAACCTCCCTCCCGGCCGCAGCACCCGCGCCACCTCGCGCAGGATGTGCACGTGCTCCTCATCCGTGAAGGCGAAGAGTGTCGAGTACCAGGCGTACGCCCCGGACAATGATGCCTCTTGAAATGGCAGCGCCCGCAGGTCGCCCTGCACCGCCGGGAAGCCGGGCCGCCGCATCGACAGCGACAGCGCATCCAGCTCCAGCCCGATGACGCGGCCGGCCAGCGGGCCCGTGGCATTCAGACGCGATGCGTGACGCCCGTGGCCGCAGCCCAGGTCCACCACCGGTGCGGGACCGGGCACGTCCGCGAAGGCATGCGCGAGGTACTCGACCTCCCGAGCCGTAACGGCTTCCGAGAGGAAGGGCAGCGTGCTGCGCAGGTAGAGCTCGCCGAAGAAGGACACGGACGCTCGGGTTCCGGTGAACTGGGAGTGAGGCCTTTCAAAAGGGACCGGAGTGCTGCTTCCACTCAAGCAGAAGTGAGGCCTCCGGTACCGCCGCGTGCTTCCACTCGTGCAGAAGTAACGCTCCACGCCAACGTCCCGGCATGCTGCGCCCACTCGTGCAGAAGCAAGGCCGCCTGGCAGGGGCATGCGCACCCCACCCCGCGCCCATTCAGGTGGGAGTAGCGCTGCTACGCGGCCTCAGCAAAACCCATCACCGCGCGCATCAGCCCATTGCCCCGGGCAGGCATTGCGCCTATGGGATGGGCACGGTGCTGCCCTCCGGGGCATGACGCCTCCACATCCCCGCGAGGACGCAGCATGTCGCAAGTGCCTCCCCCCTCCGCCGCCGACTTCCCGCCGCCGTCGCTCGACGCGTGGCGTCGGCTCGTGGAGAAGGACCTGAAGGGCAAGCCCTTCTCCACACTCCAGTCGAGCCTGGAAGGTGGCCTGTCCCTCCAGCCGCTCTACACGCCCCAGGATGCCCCCTCCCCCGTGGAGCCCCCGGGCGTCGCGCCGTACGTGCGGGGCACCCATCCGCTCGGCCACACCGAGGGCGGTTGGACGGTGTGCCAGGAGTACGCCGGCACCGACGTGGCCACCACCGCCGCGGCCCTCCGTGATGACCTGGAGCGTGGCGCCCAGGGCGTCTGGGTGTTGCTGGACGCGCCGCACGGCGTGGACGTGAAGGACCAGGCCGCGATGGAGCGGCTCCTCGCGCACGTCCCGCTGGAGCGCACGCCCGTGCACCTGGAGCCGGCGCGCGACGTGCTCACCCCCGCGTCCCTCCTGCTCCAGGTCGCGGAGGCGCTGCGTGTTCCTCGCACGGCCCTGCGTGGCAGCCTGGGCATCGACCCCATCGGCGCCATGGCTCGCGCGGGTGCGGCGAAGGTGGACGTGGCGGGGACGCTCGCCCGGGCCGCGCCCATCGTGACGTCGCTGCTGAAGGAAGCGCCGGGCCTGCGGGCGCTGCTGGTGTCCTCGCGTGCCTGGGCGGACGCGGGCGCCACGCCCGTGCAGGAGCTGGCGTGGGCCATCGCCACCGGCGTGGAGTACCTGCGCGAGCTGGAGCGCGCGGGCGTGTCCGCCGGAGACGCGGGGCGCTCGATGCAGTTCGCGCTGTCGGTGGGCGGACAGTTCTTCCCGGAGATTGCGCGGCTGCGCGCGGCGCGGCTGCTCTGGTCCAAGGTCGTCGCCGCGTCCGGCGGTCCTCCCGAGGCCCAGGCCATGGTGCTGCACGCGCGCACCGCCAGCGCCACCAAGACGAAGCGGGACCCGTGGGTGAACATCCTGCGCGCCACGTCGGAGTCCTTCGCCGCCGTCATCGGAGGCGCGGACAGCGTGAGCACCTCCCCCTTCGACGAGCCCCTGGGCGCGTCGGACGAGCAGGGCCGGCGGCTCGCGCGCAACACGCAGCTCATCCTGCGCGACGAGTCCAGCCTCAACCGCGTCGCGGACCCCGCCGGCGGCAGCTACTACCTGGAGCAGCTCACGGGCGAAATCGCTCGCGCGGCCTGGGCGGAGCTGCAGCGCATCGAGTCGCTGGGCGGCATGACACGCGCGCTCGTGCAGGGCGACGTGGCCCGCGTGCTCGCGGAGACGGTCGCCGCGCGCGACAAGGCCGTGCGCAGCCGGCGCCTGCCGATGGTGGGCGTCAGCGAGTTCCCCCACCTGGGCGAGACGCCCGTGCACCGCGAGCCGCACCCCACCCCTGTCTCCGTGGCGGTCGCCGAGGGCGGCTTCGCGCCGCTGCGCCCCGTGCGCATGGCGGAAGCCTTCGAGTCCCTGCGCGACGCGAGCGACAGGCACCTGGGCCTGTCCGGCACCCGCCCGCGCGCCTTCATGGTGAGCCTGGGCACCGTGGCGGAGCACACCGTCCGCTCGATGTGGGTCACCAACGCGCTGGCCGTGGGCGGCATCGAGACCGTCGAGCAGCGCGACTTCCCGGACGCGGCCCATGCGGCCCAGGCCTTCGTCGCCGCGGGCACTCCGCTCGCCATCATCTCCGGACCGGACACGCTCTACCCGGACCAGGTGCCCGCACTCGCGCAGGCCCTCAAGGCTCGCGGCGCTCGCGCGGTGGCCGTGGCCGGCCGGCCGGGTGACCACGAGGCCGCCTTCCGCGCGGCAGGCGTGGACCTGTTCATCTCCGCGGGGGCCGACCTGTTCCAGCTCCTCAAGACGCTGCACACCCACCTGGGAGTGGCCTGATGCGCTCCAACGTCCCCGACTTCTCCCGCGTCGCCTTCGACGCTCCCGAGACGCAGCCCTCCCCCGCCGTGCGTGACGCGCAGCTGCGCCACGCGCGCGAGGCCACCCGCGCGGCCGAGCGCTGGGACACGCCCGAGGGCATCCCCGTCAAGCCGCTCTACACGCCCGAGGACCTGGAGGGTGTGGCGCACCTGGGCTCGCTGCCCGGCCTGCCGCCCTTCGTGCGCGGCCCGTACGCCACCATGTACGTGCAGCAGCCGTGGACGGTCCGCCAGTACGCGGGCTTCTCCACCGCCGAGGCCTCCAACGCCTTCTACCGCCGCAACCTCGCGGCCGGGCAGAAGGGCCTGTCCATCGCCTTCGACCTCGCCACGCACCGGGGCTACGACAGCGACCACCCGCGCGTCGCGGGTGACGTGGGCATGGCCGGCGTGGCCATCGACTCCATCAAGGACATGCGCATCCTGTTCGACCGGATTCCGCTCGACCAGATGAGTGTGTCCATGACGATGAACGGCGCCGTCCTCCCCATCCTCGCGCTCTATGTGGTCGCGGCCGAGGAGCAGGGCGTGCGCCCCGAGCAGCTCAGCGGGACCATCCAGAACGACATCCTCAAGGAGTTCATGGTCCGCAACACGTACATCTATCCGCCCGGTCCCTCGATGCGCATCGTCGGGGACATCTTCCGCTTCACGGCGGAGCGGATGCCGCGCTTCAACAGCATCAGCATCAGCGGCTACCACATGCAGGAGGCCGGCGCGTCGCAGGACCTGGAGCTGGGCTACACGCTCGCGGACGGTGTCGAGTACATCCGCGCGGGGCTCGCCGCCGGCCTGGACGTGGACGCCTTCGCTCCCCGCCTGTCGTTCTTCTGGGCCATCGGGATGAACTTCTTCATGGAGGTGGCCAAGCTTCGCGCGGCCCGCCTCCTGTGGGCCCACCTGCTCAAGGGCTTCTCCCCCAAGAGCGACAAGAGCCTGGCGCTGCGCACCCACTGCCAGACGTCCGGCTGGAGCCTCACCGCGCAGGACGTCTACAACAACGTGGTGCGCACCTGCGTGGAGGCCATGGCCGCCACCCAGGGGCACACGCAGAGCCTGCACACCAACTCGCTGGACGAGGCGATTGCGCTGCCCACCGACTTCAGCGCGCGCATCGCCCGCAACACGCAGCTGTACCTCCAGCTGGAGAGTGGCACCACGCGCGTCATCGACCCGTGGGGCGGCAGCTACTACGTGGAGCGCCTCACCCAGGAGCTGGCGCACAAGGCCTGGGCCCATATCCAGGAAGTGGAAGCCCTGGGCGGCATGACGAAGGCCATCGAAGCCGGCCTGCCCAAGCTGCGCATCGAGGAGGCCGCCGCGCGCACCCAGGCGCGCATCGACTCCGGGCGACAGGCCATCATCGGAGTGAATAAATACCCGCCCGAGCGTGAAGACCGCATCGAGATCCTCAAGGTGGACAACTCCGCGGTGCGCGAGGCGCAGGTGGCCCGGCTGCGCGAGCTGCGCGCCGAGCGCAACGCCGAGGACGTCCGCCGCCGCCTGGACGCGCTCACCGAGGCGGGCCGGCGCAACGAGGGCAACCTGCTGGCGCTCGCCATCGACGCGGCGCGGGCCAAGGCCACCGTGGGGGAGATCAGCGACGCGCTCGAGAAGGTCTTCGGGCGCTACGAGGCCACCGTGCGAAGCATCTCCGGAATCTACTCGGCCGAGGCCGGCTCGGCGGGCGGCATCGCCGACGCGCGGGCGAAGGCGGACGCCTTCCTGGCGCGCTTCGGCCGCCGGCCGCGCATCCTCATCGCGAAGATGGGTCAGGACGGGCATGACCGCGGGCAGAAGGTCATCGCGACGGCCTTCGCCGACCTGGGCTTCGACGTGGACATCGGTCCCCTCTTCCAGACGCCCGAGGAATCCGCGCGCCAGGCGGTGGAGAACGACGTGCACGTGGTGGGCGCCAGCTCGCTCGCCGCCGGTCACCTCACGCTGGTGCCGGAGCTGAAGCAGGCGCTGAAGAAGCTGGGCCGCGAGGACATCATGGTCGTCGTGGGCGGCGTGATTCCGACCCAGGACTACGACGCGCTGAGGGCCGCCGGCGCCGCCGCCATCTTCGGGCCCGGCACCGTCATCTCGAAGGCCGCCATCGAGCTGCTCGACAAGCTCTCCCTCGAGCTGGAGGCGGCGTGAAGCTGCTGCCCGCGGACACCTACGTGGACGGCGTCCGCGCCGGGGACCGCGCCGTGCTCGCCCGCGCCATCACCCTGGTGGAGAGCGAGCACCCGCGCCACGCCGCGCTCGCCCAGGAGGTCCTCACGCGCCTGCTGCCCCACACGGGCAACAGCCAGCGCGTGGGCATCAGCGGCGTGCCCGGCGTGGGCAAGAGCACCTTCATCGACGCGCTGGGCATGCACCTGGTGGGACGGGGCAGCAAGGTGGCGGTGCTCGCCATCGACCCGTCCAGCAGCATCTCCGGTGGCAGCATCCTGGGCGACAAGACGCGCATGTCCCGGCTGGCGCGCGAGCCCTCGGCGTACATCCGCCCCAGCCCCTCCAGCGGCACCCTGGGCGGCGTGGCGCGCAAGACACGCGAGACGCTGCTCCTGTGCGAGGCCGCGGGCTTCGACGTGGTGCTGGTGGAGACGGTGGGCGTGGGCCAGTCCGAGACCGTCGTCGCGGAGCTGGTCGACTTCTACCTGGTGCTGATGCTCGCGGGCGCGGGTGATGAGCTGCAGGGCATCAAGCGCGGCATCCTCGAGGTGGCGGACATGGTCGCCATCAACAAGGCGGATGGCGACAACGCGCCCCGCGCCGAGCGGGCCCGCGCCGAGTACCGGGCCGCACTGCACCTCATGCGGCCGGGCGCGGAGCCGGTGGTCACCACGTGCAGCGCGCTGGAGGGCCTCGGCATCGACACGCTGTGGGACTCGGTGGCCACCCACATCTCGCGGCGCGCTGCGTCGGGCGAGCTGTCGCGCCGCCGCAAGGAGCAGCAGGTCGGTTGGATGTGGGCCATGGTGCATGACGGCCTGCGGTCGGCCCTGCGAGCGCACCCCGAGGTCTCCGCCCTGGTGCCGACGCTGGAGGGGGACGTACGTGAAGGGCGCGCGACGCCCACCTCGGCCGCACTGCGTGTACTAGGCGCCTTCCTGCCTCGTTTACCGGCCTGACAGCCCGCGTCGTCCGGCGGGCACACGCCGTCTCAATCGCTTGCCGGCCCCGCATCGCACTTCTAGTGTACGCGCGTGCGACACGCTCAGCCGACCACCCCTCCCCAGCCCTACAAGCCCCGCTTCCACGTCCGCATCGTCACGGCCGCCAGCCTGTTCGACGGGCATGACGCCGCCATCAACGTGATGCGCCGCCTGATGCAGGCGTCTGGCGCGGAGATCATCCACCTGGGCCACAACCGCTCCGTGGCGGAAATCGTCGACTGTGCCATCCAGGAGGACGCCCAGGGCATCGCCATCACCTCCTACCAGGGCGGCCACGTCGAGTACTTCAAGTACATGATCGACCTGCTGCGCGAGCGCGGCGCGGACATCAAGGTGTTCGGCGGTGGCGGCGGCACCATCCTCCCCTCGGAGATCGAGGAGCTGCACAAGTACGGCGTCACCCGCATCTACTCGCCGGACGACGGCCGGGCCATGGGCCTGCAGGGGATGATCGACGACCTCATCTCCAAGTGCGACTTCGAGAAGCGTCAGCCGGACTTCAAGCCCCTGGTCGCCAGGCCCCTGCCCCGCGAGGCGGACCGCATCGCCTCGCTCATCACCATCGCGGAGAACTTCGCGGACGCCGGTGAGGAGCTGCGCAAGGCCATGGCGGAAGCGCATGTGGACGCGCCCCGGGTGCCCGTGCTTGGCATCACCGGCACCGGCGGCGCGGGCAAGTCCAGCCTCGTGGACGAGCTGGTGCGCCGCTTCCTCGCCGACTTCCCGGACAAGACGCTCGCCGTGCTCTCCGTGGACCCGTCCAAGCGCAAGTCCGGCGGCGCGCTCCTCGGTGACCGCATCCGGATGAACTCCATCGACAGCTCGCGCGTCTACATGCGGTCGATGGCCACGCGGCAGAGCAACCTGGCCCTGTCGCGGCACGTGGCCCACTCCATCGAGGTGTGCAAGGCGGCGGGCTTCGACCTCATCGTCGTGGAGACGTCCGGCATCGGCCAGTCGGACACCGAGATCACCGAGCACTCGGACGTGTCGCTCTACGTGATGACGGCCGAGTACGGCGCGGCGACGCAGCTCGAGAAGATCGACATGCTCGACTTCGCGGACGTCATCGCCATCAACAAGTTCGACAAGCGCGGCTCGCTGGACGCGCTGCGCGACGTGCGCAAGCAGTGGAAGCGCAACCACAACGCCTTCACCCTCGCCGACGACGCGGTGCCAGTACACGGCACCATCGCCTCGCAGTTCAACGACCCGGGGATGAACCAGCTGTACCGGGCCATCATGGACGCGCTGGTGAAGAAGACGGGCGCGCCGCTCCAGTCCCATTTCGAGCTCACCCCTGGGATGAGCGAGAAGAAGTGGATCATCCCGCCGGAGCGCACGCGCTACCTCGCGGAGATTGTCGAGACGTGCGAAGCCTATGACGGCTTCGTGCGCGCCCAGGCCGCCATCGCCCGGCGCATGTACCAACTGCACGGCACCATCCAGGCCCTGCGCGCCAACGTGGGCAAGAAGCGCCTGGAGATCGTCGAGCCCAAGGACACCACCGACGTGGTGCAGGTGACCGAGCGCGTGGAGGGCGAGCCCGCGTACCTGGGCGAGCTGGTGGCGCTGTACCAGGACCTGGAGAGCCGCCTGCACCCGGACTGCCGGCGCCTGCTGGCCGAGTGGCCGGCGACGAAGCGGCGCTACGCGGCGGCGAAGTACCAGTACCAGGTGAGAGATCGCGTCATCGAGCTGGACCTCTACACCGAGTCCCTCTCGCACCTGCGCATCCCGAAGATTGCCCTGCCCCGCTACGAGGACTGGGGCGACATCCTCACCTGGCTCCTGCGTGAGAATGCCCCGGGCGCCTTCCCGTTCACCGCGGGCGTCTTCCCGCTCAAGCGCGAGGGCGAGGACCCCGCCCGTATGTTCGCCGGCGAGGGCGGCCCGGAGCGCACCAACAAGCGCTTCCACTACGTGTCACGCGGCCTGCCCGCGAAGCGCCTGTCCACCGCGTTCGACTCCGTGACGCTGTACGGCGAGGACCCGGACCACCGGCCGGACATCTACGGCAAGGTGGGCAACTCGGGCGTGTCCATCGCCAACGTGGACGACGCGAAGAAGCTCTACTCGGGCTTCGACCTGGCGGACCCGTCCACGTCCGTGTCGATGACCATCAACGGCCCGGCGCCCATGCTGCTGGGCTTCTTCCTCAACGCCGCCGTGGACCAGCAGTGCGAGAAGTGGATCCGCGAGAACGGCCAGGTGGAGGCGGTGGAGAAGAAGATCGACGCCATCTACCGCGAGCGCGGCCTGCCCCGTCCGCGCTACCAGGGCGACCTGCCCGCGGGAAACGACGGGCTGGGCCTGCTGCTGCTGGGCGTGTCCGGTGACGAGGTGCTGCCGCGCGAGGTGTACGAGAAGATCCGCGCGAAGACGTTGCAGTCGGTGCGTGGCACCGTGCAGGCGGACATCCTCAAGGAGGACCAGGCGCAGAACACCTGCATCTTCTCCACCGAGTTCGCCCTGCGCGTCATGGGCGACATCCAGCAGTACTTCATCGACCAGAAGGTGCGGAACTTCTACTCGGTGTCCATCTCCGGGTACCACATCGCGGAGGCCGGGGCGAACCCCATCTCCCAGCTGGCCTTCACGCTGGCCAACGGCTTCACCTTCGTCGAGTACTACCTGTCGCGCGGGATGGACATCGACGACTTCGCGCCCAACCTGTCGTTCTTCTTCTCGAACGGCATGGACCCCGAGTACACGGTGCTCGGCCGCGTGGCGCGCCGCATCTGGGCCAAGGCCATCCGCGACAAGTACAACGGCAACGACCGCTCGCAGAAGCTGAAGTACCACATCCAGACTTCCGGCCGCTCCCTGCACGCGCAGGAGATTGCCTTCAACGACATCCGCACCACGCTGCAGGCGCTGCTGGCGCTCAACGACAACTGCAACTCCCTGCACACCAACGCGTATGACGAAGCCATCACCACGCCCACCGAAGAGAGTGTACGGCGGGCGCTCGCCATCCAGCTGGTCATCAACAAGGAGTTCGGCCTGTCGAAGAACGAGAACCCCAACCAGGGCTCGTTCATCGTCGAGGAGCTGACGGACCTGGTGGAGGCGGCGGTGCTGACGGAGTTCCGCGCCATCTCCGAGCGCGGCGGCGTGCTGGGCGCCATGGAGCGCATGTACCAGCGCTCGAAGATCCAGGAGGAGTCGCTCTACTACGAGACGCTGAAGCACGACGGGACGCTGCCCATCATCGGGGTGAATACCTTCCTGGACCCGAAGGGCTCGCCCACCGTGCAGCCACCGGAGGTGATTCGCGCGACGAAGGAGGAGAAGGACTACGCCATCTCCTCGCGCGACGCCTTCCGCAAGCGCAACGAGGCGACGGCCACGAAGGCGCTGGAGGCGGTGCGCCGCGCCGCGCTGGACAACGGCAACGTGTTCGCCGCGCTGATGGACGCGTGCAAGGTGTGCACGCTGGGCCAGCTGTCCCGCGCGCTGTACGACGTGGGCGGCCAATACCGGCGGAACATGTAGCGCCGCCGGGGGTTGAGCCTCAGCGCCCCGGCGTCAGCTTCGCGCGCAGGCGCCGCACGGCCTCGTCCAGCACGCCTTCCGTCTTGCAGAAGGCGAAGCGGGCCAGCTTCTGGCCCAGGTGACGGTGCTCCGGGCCGTAGAAGACGCTCGGAGGAATCGCTGCCACGCCCACCTCCGACACCAGGTGCCGGCAGAACGCGATGTCGTCCGGGAAGCCGTACCGGGCAATGTCCGCGAGGATGAAATAGCTGCCCTGCGGCGCATACGCCGTCAGCCCCGCCTCGCGCAGCCCGCTCAGCAGCCGCTCCCGCTTCGCCGTGTACGTCGCCGTCAGCTCCGCGAAGTACGCGTCCGGCAGCCGTAGCGCCGCAGCCATGGCCGCCTGCAGGGGCGACGCGGTGGCGAACGTCACGAACTGGTGCGCGCGCTGCACGGCGTCCCGCAGCGGCGGAGGCGCAATCACCCAGCCAATCTTCCACCCCGTGAGGCTGAACGTCTTCCCCGCGCTGCTCACCGTCGCGGTGCGGTCCGCCAGCGCCGGCAGCGTGGCCGGGCGCACGTGCTTCGCCGGCGCGAAGACGATGTGCTCGTAGACCTCGTCCGACAGCACCTTCACGTCGTGCTCGACGCAGAGCGCGGCCAGGAACTCCAGCTCCTCGCGGGTGAAGACCTTGCCCGTGGGGTTGTGCGGCGAGTTGAGGATGAGCAGCCGCGTGCGCGGGCCGAACGCGGCGCGCACCTCGTCCCGGTCGAACCACCACTCCGGATGCGCCTCGTCCGGCGGCCGCAGCGGCACGTAGCGCGGGGTGGCGCCAACGAAGGTGATGTTGGCGTCGTACGAGTCGTAATACGGCTCGAAGGCCACCACCTCGTCGCCCGGGTCCACCAGCCCCAGCATCACGTCGAGGATGGCCTCGGTGGCGCCGCTCGTGACGGTCACCATGGTGTCCGGGTCCACCTGCTGGCCGTAGAAGCGCGCCGAGTGCTCGGAGATGGCGAGCCGCAGGTCCTTCGCGCCCATGCTGATGGCGTACTGGTTCACCCCGTCACGGATGGCGCGCTGCGCGGCCTCCTTGATGGCATCCGGCCCGTCGAAGTCCGGGAACCCCTGCCCCAGGTTGACGGCGCCGTGCTTCGCTGCCAGCGCGCTGAACTCGGAGAAGACGGTGGTGCCGAACCGGGTGACGCGCTGCGCGGACACGGGCCTGGACATGGAAGGAAGCTCCTCCTGGCCGGGCCCTCGGGGTGAGGCCGGCGCTCAGGGACGCACGATAGCGTCCACTGGCACCGAGCGCGCGCCCTTGACGACCTCGCGCTGCCGCGCGGCCCGGGACAGCCCCAGCGCCAGCCCCGCCACCACCATGACCAGGGGCACTGCCGCCACCAGGTCCGTGGCGTAGTGGAAGCGCCCCGCCAGCGTGGCGATGATGAGGCCGATGCCCGGCAGCAGCATCACCCAGAAGAGGCGCCGGGCGAAGCGCCACGCGTAGAAGAGGACCAGCAGCGTGGTGCCGGTGTGGCCCGACGGGAAGCAGTCCCGCGCGTACAGCGGCGTGCGCATCACCGAGTCCAGCAGCGGCGTCAGCACCGCGCCCTTCAGCGGCCCGTCGAACGAGCCGATGAGGAAGTAGCGGGGCCCCACCGCCGGCACCATCGCGTAGGCCGCGTAGGTGAGGAAGAACAGCAACCCCATGCCCGTGAGGCACTCCTCGAAGTCGGACGACGGCCCCCGCGAGCGCCGGTAGAGCGCGATGCCCAGCACCAGCGGCCAGACGAAGTGGCCGTAGTAGCAGACCATCAGGATGTCGTTGAGCCAGGGCGGCACCAGCCGCGCCAGCTCCACCGCCGCCTGGAACCCGAACAGCCGCTGGTCCGCCGCCACCAGCTGCGCGTCCTTCAGGAGCGGGTTGAGCGCGTCCACGATGGGCGACAGCCAGCTGTGCGTCAGCACCGCCACCGGCAGCAACCAGAAGTCCGCCAGCACGGTGATGCCCCGGCGGCCCGGATACATGGCCTCCAGCGTGCGAAGGACCAGCGGGCCCACCGCCATGAAGGCGAACAGCGCGGCGTTGTGCAGCGCCCCCGGCGCCCAGCGGGCCGGGCCCACGCACACCAGCGCCCCCAGTGAGCAGGAGACCAGGCAGATGAGGTCCACCGTGTTCAGGCGGACCTGGACCTCTCGCTCGCGATGCACCACTTCGATGCCCCGAGACCTCTGGAATGACCAGGAACTCACGCTGACTTCCGCTCCCCCGGCGTCTCACTGCTCGCGCCGGCCACGCCCAGCTCGAGGCTTCGAACGACAGCACCCTCCCCTGCGGCGACGGCCTTCCGCCCGCTCCAGCGCTCCAGAAGCGCCAGCATCGCGGGGAAGAAGACCGTGGTCCCCAAGAAGGTGCACACGACCCCCAGCAGCGCAATCTGACCGATGCTGCGCAGGCCCTGGTGGTTGGCGACGAGCAGCGCGCCGTAGCCCGCCGCGTTCGACAGCGTGGCCACCACCGCCGCCAGGCCCGTGTGGCGCACCACCTTGCCGAGCGAGCCGGGCCCCTCCTCTTCGTACCGGTGGAAGAGGTGGATGGAGTTGTCCACGGCGATGGCGAGCAGGTTCGGCAGCACCACCGCGTTGATGAAGTTGAGCTGCACGTCGAACAGGTACATGCCGCCCGCCAGGCACGTCATGCCCAGGAACAGCGGCCCGGTGACGAGCAGCGCGCGCTTGAAGCTGCGCAGGCTCAGGAGGATGACGAAGAACACCACGCCCGCCGCGGACCAGAGGATGAGCGGACCGTCCCCGCGCACCAGCGCGAAGATGCGGGCGGCGATGCGGTTGCTGTCCAGCACGGACATGTCGATGCCGCGCGCCTTCGCTCCGTCCACCACCTGGTCGATCTGCGCCGCCCAGCGCCGCAGGTCCTCCGTGTCGTAGTTGGACACCGAGGGGAACAGCAGCAGGAAAGTGCCCTTGCCGTCCGTGGCCTCGAAGCGGCGGCGCACCTCCACCGGCAGCGAGTCGAGCCCGTACGGCTTCGCCTCCAGCATCCGCTCGAAGTCCTTCAGCCGCGCGTCGTCGCGCGCCGACGCCGGCAGGCCCTGCAGCAGCGTGCGGATGCCAGACAGCTCCTCCTCGCGCCGCTTCAGGTCGGTGGGCACCAGGTCGTTGAGGGACGCGGTGCGCAGGAACACCGAGTCATCGCCATTGCGGCGCTTCACCTCCGCGATGACCTCCTCCACCTGCCCGGCCTGCTTCACGTCGTCCACCAGGAAGATGGCCGGGTTGAGCGGCTGGCCCAGCTGCGCGGTGACGTGGTCGTCCAGGCGCGAGGCCGGCGAGTCCCCCTTCAGCTTCCGCATGTCCGTCTCGAAGCCCAGCCGAGGGGCGATGACGACGGAGAACGCCGCGAACCCCACCACCGACAGCGCGAGCGCCGCGATGACCGACGTGGGCCAGCGCTTCCACTCGCGCGCCGGCTTCGCGATGACGGGCACGGACGACGCGCCGGCCGGAGCGGGGGCGGCGTCCGGGCGCGCGGGGCGCAGCCGCTCGGCGATGGCCAGCAGCGAGGGCCCCAGCGCGTACGCCGCCAGCACCGCCAGCAGCACGCCCAGGCCGGCCAGGAAGCCGAACTGGTTGAAGGCGTGGAACTGCGCCAGCAGCAGCACGAAGAAGGCCGCCGCGTTCGTCACCGCCGAGGTGACGGCCCCGCCAAACGTCCCGCGCACCGCCGCGGCCAGCGCGTCACGCGAGGACTTCTCGCGCCGCTCCTCCCAGTAGCGCATGCACAGGTGGACGCCGTACTCGATGCCCAGGCCGATGAGGATGGCGACCAGGAAGCCCGTCACCACGTTGAGGTGGCCGATGACGAGCCAGGCGATGCCGAACGTCATCAGCAGGCCCACCACCACGGGCAGCCCCACCACCGCCAGCGCGGCGATGCGCCGGGTGGCCAGCAGGATGAGCCCCACGGCGATGAGCGCGGACAGCATACCCGCGCGCGCCAGGTCGCTCTTCATCACCGCGTCCTCTTCGATGCGGTTCTGGAAGTTGCCCGTGGCCTCCAGCTTCACCGAGGGGAAGCGCTCCGACGCCAGCGTCCGGCCCGTGCCCATGGCCAGCTCCACGAAGCGCCGCGCGAAGTCCAGGTCCCCCGCCGTCCCCGACGGCTTGAGCATGAGGTAGACCTCCGAGCCGTCCGCGTTCGCCAGGTACTCCTTCATGGGCGCGTTGGGCTCGTGCTTCCGGGCAATCTCGTCGAAGCCAGGCGGCGGCGGCGTGGCCCCCAGGTCGATGTAGAAGGGGTTGGCCTGCTGGCGCTCGTACCGCACCCGCGCCTCCAGGTCCTGGCGCAGCCCGGCCAGCTTCTCCGCGGGCAGCAGCAGCAGCCCGTGTCGGCGGAAGAAGTCCACGTCATAGCTGTGCTCGACGTAGCGGACCTCCGGCAGGGCCTCCAGCCGGCCCTTCAGCTCGGCCGCGTAGGCCTTCAGCCGCTCCGGGGTGTCCCCCTTGGCGAGGATGACCAGGTACCCGTCCCCGCCCGCCTTCTCTGACACCCGTGTCAGGTCCTGGACCTCCCGGGCACCCTGGGGGAGCAGCTCCACGAACGACCCGCGGAACTCCAACCGCGACGCCAGCGCCATACCTCCGGCCGCCAGCAGGGCGAAGGCGAGCAGGACCTGCCACGGCCGTGACACCGCCGTCTGGATGAACCGCTCGAACCACTGCTGCCGCAGAGACCTCGCCACCGTCCACTCCTCGATGAAGGCCAGCGAAAGCAAATTCCCGGCCAGTCAATGGCCCCCGCAAACAATGGGCTCGGACAAAACCTTCCAAGCCCCCGGAGGCCCTCCGGCGGGCGTGCAGCCATGTGCACACGGCAGTTTCCAGTATCCACTGGCCAACGGACGTGTGCCGGCGGCGTGCCATCAAAGTCGCGGTGCTGTCAAGCCGGCCGCCTGGCCGGGGGCCTTGGACGGGCCCCGAGCAACAGTCCGCGCCTTGACACTGTCGCTAACCCTCTTTATTCACCGCCCCGCGTCCCCCGTGGGAGGTCGCTGGACGCAGATTTCCCGAGGTCGGAACGAGCCCTGCAAGGGCGTTGGCGACCGGGAATCCGCTGTCCCCCCCAGCAACACCCTCCCGTCGCAGCCCAGAGAGAGACCGGCCACCCATGAGTGACGTCTTCGACAAATGCCGTAACTGGAAGGACTACCGCATCGCGAAAGCCACGGGGTTGTACCCGTACTTCCGGGCCATCGAAGCGTCGCATGGCGCCACCGAGGTGGAGATCGAAGGCAAGCGCGTCATCATGGTGGGGTCCAACAACTACCTGGGCCTCTCCGCGGATCCGCGCGTGAAGGAAGCCGCCATCAAGGCGACGGAGAAGTTCGGCACCACGTGCTCGGGCTCGCGCCTGCTCAACGGCACGCTGGCGCTGCACGAGGAGCTGGAGGCGCGGCTGGCGAAGTTCCTCAACCGCGAGGCCGCCATCGTCATCTCCACCGGCTTCCAGACGAACCTGGCGCTGGCGTCCATCCTCGGCCGTCACGACATCGTCTTCAGCGACCGGCAGAACCACGCGTCGCTGGTGGACGGCATCCGCCTGTCCTTCGCCACCGAGCGCAAGTTCCGCCACAACGACATGGACCACCTGGAGCAGCTGCTGTCCCAGGCGGACGCGGACGCGGGGAAGATCATCATCACCGACGGCGTCTTCTCCATGGAGGGCGACCTGTGCAACCTCCCCCGCATCACCGAGCTGGCGAAGCAGTACAACGCCCGGGTGATGACGGATGACGCCCACGCCATGGGCGTGCTGGGCGAGAAGGGCCGCGGCACGTCGGAGTACTTCGGCCTGGAGAAGGAGACGGACCTCGTCATGGGGACGTTCTCCAAGAGCTTCGCGTCGCTGGGCGGCGTGCTGGCGGGCCCGTTCGACGTCATCAACTACATGCGGCACAAGTCGCGCTCGGTCATCTTCTCCGCGTCCATGACGCCGGCGTCCATCGCCGCGGCGCTCAAGGCGCTGGAGATCATTGAGGCGGAGCCGCAGCGCCGCGAGCGGCTGATGGACATCGCCGAGAAGATGCACAACGGCTTCCGCGCCATGGGCTTCGACACGGGCGTGTCGGTGACGCCGGTGGTGCCGGTGCACATCGGCGACCAGGTGAAGTGCTTCCGCTTCTGGCGGGCGCTGCACGAGGCCGGCGTCTTCGCCAACCCGGTGATTCCGCCGGCGGTGGAGGCGGGCCATGCGCTCATCCGCACCTCGTACATGGCCACGCACACCGACGCGCAGCTGGACCGGGTGCTGGACACCTTCGAGACCATCGGCCGGAAGCTGAGCGTGATTCCGGAGACGCGCCCCGCGGTGTACGAGCCGGTGAAGATTGCCCGGCCGGGCACGCGGGTGCTGTCCAACAAGGCCAGCGACAAGTGGGCGGCGGGCTCCGCGGGCATGCTGGCGGACAAGGGCGGCATCACCCTGGACCAGCTGTCGCGGATGTCCTCGCGCGAGGTGGCCGGGAAGCTCTTCGACGCGGTGGAGCAGCTCACCTGGCGCGCGGCCAACCTGCAGCCGAACGACCTGCGCAAGCTGGGCACCGCCCCGATGAAGCTCTGGGAGAAGCGCGGCGAGCTGCCGGGCCTGCTGCTGGAGAAGGGCGCCCACTTCTTCATGCGCAACGGCACCAACGGTGCCAACGGCGCCCAGACGGAAGACAGGAACTGACGCCCCCATGGCCCTCCCCGCCGAGCCTGCCTCCGCCTCGCTCCCGCCGCTGCCCTCGGACGTGAAGGTGACGCCCGTGCGCGGCGGGGCGGAGAAGATGCAGTTCATCCGCTTCCCGTACGGCCTCTACAAGGATGACCCGAACTGGGTCATGCCCCTGGAGATGGAGCGCAAGGACTTCCTGGACCCGAAGAAGAACCCCTTCTTCGAGTACGGCGAGGTGGAGCTGTTCCTGGCACGGCGGGGCGGCACCGTGGTGGGGCGCATCGCGGCCATCCGCAACCCGCGCTACCAGGAGGTGCACGGCACCAAGGAGGGCTTCTTCGGCCTCTTCGAGTGCGTGAATGACGCGGGCATCGCTCGCGTGCTGCTGGACACGGCGGCGGCGTGGCTGCGCGAGCGGGGACTGGACTCGATGCTCGGGCCGGCCAACTTCTCGTCCAACCAGGACTGGGGCGTGCTCATCGACGGGTACGGCACGCCGCCGGCCATCATGATGCCGCACAACCCGCCCTACTACTCCGCGCTGCTGGAGACGTGCGGGCTGACGAAGGCGAAGGACCTCTACGCCTTCGAGCTGTCCTCGTCCGCGTCGCCTCCGGAGAAGGTCGTCCGCATCGCGGAGAAGATCCGCCAGCGCGAGGGCGTCACCGTGCGCCCGGTCAACATGAAGGACCTGGCCGCCGAGGTGGAGCGCATCCGCTCCATCTACAACTCCGCCTGGGAGAAGAACTGGGGCTTCGTCCCCTTCACGGACGCTGAGTTCGACCACCTCGCCAAGGACCTGAAGGCCATCGTCCGGCCGGAGCTGGCGCTGGTGGCCGAGGTGAAGGGCGAGCCGGTGGCGTTCTCCCTCACCGTGCCCGATGCGAACCAGGCCATCCGGGCCGCCAACGGGCGCCTCACGCACTTCGGCCTGCCCATCGGCCTGGCGAAGCTGCTGCTGGCCTCGCGGCGCATCAACCGCCTGCGCCTCATCATCCTCGGCATCAAGGAGGGCTACCGGCGCCGCGGCCTGGACGCCATCCTCTACCTGGACACGCTGCGCACCGCGAAGGCGCTGGGCTACGTGGGTGGTGAAATCTCCTGGACGCTGGAGGACAACCACCTCGTCAACCGCGCCATCGAGTCCATGGGCGCCCAGCGCTCGAAGACGTACCGCGTCTACCAGCGCCCGCTGTAACCCCTCACGGAGTCCCCATTGCGTTTCCTGCTCACCGGTGGCACCGGCTTCATCGGCCAGCGGCTCGCGCGCCGTATCATCGAGCGCGGTGACACCCTGACCGTCCTGGTGCGGGCCAGCTCGCGCCGCGAGGTCCTGGAGGCCCTGGGCGCCCGCTTCGCGGTGGGGGACCTGACGACGGGCGAGGGGCTCGCCGAGGCCGTGCGCGACGTGGACTGCGTGCTGCACCTGGCGGGCGTCACCAAGGCCCGCCAGCCGGCCGGCTACTTCGAGGGCAACGCCAACGGCACCCGCCGCGTGGTGGAGGCCATGGCCGCCCTGCCCCACCCGCCCCGGCTCGTCTACTGCTCGTCCCTGGCCGCCGCCGGCCCGTCCACGCCCGAGCGTCCCCGGCGCGAGGAGGACCCTCCGGCCCCCGTCTCCATCTATGGCCGCAGCAAGCTGGGCGGCGAGGTGGCGGTGCGCGAGTACGCGGACCGGGTGCCCTCCGTCATCGTCCGGCCGCCCATCGTCTACGGGCCGGGGGACACGGAGTTCCTTCCCTCCATGCTGCCCATGGCGAAGAAGGGCCTGGCCATCAAGAGTGGCTTCGGGCCCAAGCGCTACTCGCTCATCCACGTGGATGACCTGTGCACCGCGCTGCTCGCCGCCGCCGAGCGCGGCGCCACGCTCAGCAAGGACGACCCCGCCCGGGGGGCCTACACGGTGTCGGACGGCGCGGAGTACACCTGGGAGGACGTCTGCGGGGCGCTGGCCGGCGCCCTCGGCCGCCGCCGCCCCACGGTGGTACCGGTGCCGGACACCATCGGTTACATGATTGGCCTGTACTCGGAGGCCGTGGCCCGCCTCAAGGGCACCGTCCCCATCCTCAACCGGGACAAGGTCCGGGAGATGACGGCGGCCGCGTGGACGTGCACCACCGAGCGGGCCTCCCGTGAGCTGGGCTTCGCTCCTACGATTCCGCTGGCGGAGGGCATCGTCGGCACGCTGGCCGCGTACCACCAGGCTGGCGGTCGCTGAGGGCCCGCCAGGCCTCCTGAAACACGAAGGCCGGACCGCCCTTCCCTCTCGGGGAGGACCGCCCGGCCTCGAGCCACGCCTGGGGCGCGGGAAGCGTCAGCCTCCCTTGCCGGCCGCGGGAGCCGCCGGGGCCGCCGCGCCACCCTTGGTGGACTGCGCCGCGTTCTCCTTCTCCAGCTGTGCCCGCTTGCTCTTCAGGGTGGTGAGCAGGCCGTCGAAGCCCTTGTCGGCGAGCAGCTTGCGGAACTGGCCGCTGTACGTCGACACGAGGGACACCTCGTCGGTGATGACGTCGTAGATGCGCCACTCACCCTTCGCGCTGGTGCGGTACAGCTTGTAGTCGACGGGGAGCTGGTCCTTCTTCACCGTGAGGGTGGTGTTGACCGTGGCCTCGTTCCCCTCCACGGCCTCCTTGCCGTACTTCACCTCCGCCTGGGCCTGGCCAATGGCCTTCTGGGCGTACGAGGCGCGCAGGAGGCCCGTCATGGTGTCCGTGAACTCCTTGCGCTGGGCGGCCGTGAGGCCCGTCCACGCCTTCTCCCCGAGCGCCCGCTTCGCGAGCTCCTCGAAGTCGACGAACTTCTCCACGACGGTGGCGAGCGACTGGACGGTGGCGCCCGGCGCATTGGCGGCCTTCTGCACGTCCGCATTCCCGGTCTTTACGACCGAGAGCGGGCTGGCCGGCGCGGCGGCAAGCAGGGTGGCTGCGAGCAGGGATGCAATCATGTTTTCGGCTCCGTAGTGGCGAACGCTAGAGACGACAGAAGGAGGGCGGAGGTTATTCACCCGGGGCGACGGGCGCCCCGGTAACGCGGCTCAGGGCGGCCATCCCGACCCTGACGTCGTGCCAGCTCTTGGACTTGTCTCCCGAGGCCTGGGCGTACGCGGTGAATGCCTCCACCAGGTCCCGCGTCTCACCCGTTCCCAGGTCGAAGGCGGCGAAGGCGGCCGTCACCCACCGGCGGGCGTTCTTCTCGGCCTCGGCGAAGGCCCGGGCACGAGCCCACGCGGACACCAGGTCCCCGTGCACCTTCGTCACCTCCAGGCGGATGCCGGCGCGAATCTGCTTCTCCTGGGCGCGCATCTTGTCCAGCTCCGCGCGGGCCTGCTCGAGCTGCGCGTTCTTGATGGGGATGTCGAACGTGCCGCGCATCACCAGGCCCAGGCCGGCGGTGCGCTCGTTGTAGGGGTCATACGCGAAGGGGTTCGTCTGGCGCGTGGCGCTGGTGGTGAGCCGCACGTCGTAGAAGCCGGCCAGCCCCAGGTCCGGGAAGTAGCTCCGCTCGCGGATGAACACCTCCTGCTCGCGCGCGGCGATGCCCGCGGAGATGGCGGTGAGCTCCGGCCGGTGCTGCTCGGCCTGCGTCAGCGCCTGCTCCAGCGAGGGCGGCTCCACGTCCCCTTCCGGCTCGAGGTCCTCCTCCACCACCGCCACCGGCTCGCCCGGGGCCGCGTTGGCCAGCAGGCCGATGGCCGTCAGCGCGAAGGCTTGCCCCTGCCGGGCCTCGGCCTTGCGCGCCTCCACGAGCTGCCGGAAGAAGCGGACCTTGTACGTGTCCATCTGGGACACCTGCGACGACTCCTCCTTCAGCAGCTTGTCGATGCGCTCGGCGGCGTCCTCCAGCCGCTTCGACACGTCTTCAATCTCCTTCAGGCCGGCGCGCGCCAGCTGGTAGCCGAAGTACGCCTGCGCGGCCTGGAAGCCCGCCTCGGCCCGTGCGCGCTCCCGCAGCGCCGCGCCGACGATGGGGCCCTGGGCGCCGGCCTTCTCCAGCGCGGACAGCTTGCCGAAGGTGTAGAGCGGCAGCACCGCGTTGCCCGTGGAGAAGACCGTCACACCCACGCGGCCGAAGTCGAAGTCGCCCTCGCGGGAGGCCGGGGTGAGCACGCCGTTGTCGTCGAGGCGCGCCTCGGGCACGGGGCCGCCCAGGCCCACGGAGATCTCGAATTTAGGGAACCAGGCCCACTTCGCCTGCTGGTAGAGCGCCTGGAACCGGCGCAGCTCGGCGGTGGCTTCCTCCACGCGCGAGTCCGTGGCACGTGCCCGCTCCACCAGCTGCGCCAGGGTGAGCGGCGCGGCCCCGGAGGGGGTCTTCGAGGTGGCCGCCTGGCTCACGGACTCGCCGGCCTGCTGCTGGGCCTGCTGCGCGGGCTCGCGCGCGGGAGCGGGAGACACGGCTCGCCCCCCGGAGGGGCCGGACGTGGGCGACTCGACTGTCTCGGGCGCGATGGCCGGAGGCCCTGGAGGCAGGTTCCCCGCGCCTGTGCCCGTGCGAGGCGTGGGCATGTTGCTCCCGGCGGTTCCCGCCCCCGGCGAAGGCGTGGAGCCGGAGCCCGTGCCTGGCGACGGCGTCGAGGGAGTCCCGGTACCCGGAGCGGGTGAGCCCTGCGTCCCCGACCCCGTCGACGGGCTGCTGCCCTGCCCCGCCGTCCCGGGCGTGAGCTGGGCCGCCGAGAGTCCGGCCGCCAGCACCAGCGCCACTGTCACGCCTCGTTCCAGGTGTCCGCGCATTGCCCGCCTCGTGCGGGCCCCATATCCGAGTTGCCCGCGGCCGCGCAGCATCTCTGTTCACGGCCACCGCGTCATTGGCGTTCTTCGTCCCATATCCATCGTCCGGTGCCCTGGCCCCCTGCCCTGGTGGCGCACGAGGCGTCACTCCAGGGGCTGAACGCCCCGCGCCCACGTAGAACCGATGACACTCGCACGTGAAAATGAGTTGGTGGGACGTGACGTATGCAGCAGATTGGGCCCGTTCCCGACACGGGCGCTATCGAGCCCGACAACCGAGGACCCCCACACATGGCCCATACCGATCGCGTCAAGCAGATCCTGTCGTGGTACCCGTCCGACAACCCCGGCACGCTGACCAACCTGGCCCGCCTGCTGAACACCGGCACGCTCGCCGGCACGGGGAAGCTCGTCATCCTTCCCGTGGACCAGGGCTTCGAGCACGGTCCCGCGCGCTCCTTCGGTCCCAACCCCGCCGGGTATGACCCGGAGTACCACGTGCAGCTGGCCATCGACTCCGGCTGCAACGCCTACGCGGCGCCCCTGGGCTTCCTGGAGGCCATCGCTGGCAAGTACGCGGGCGAGATTCCGCTCATCCTCAAGACGAACAACTCCGACTCGCTGGCCAAGGTGCCCAACCCCATGTCCGCGGTGACGTCCTCCGTGAAGGACGCGGTGCGGCTGGGCTGCGTGGCGGTGGGCTACACCATCTACCCGGGCTCCGGCGCGCGCAACGAGCAGTACGAGGCGCTCCGGGACCTCATCGCCGAGGCCAAGTCCTACGGCCTGCCCACCGTCCTCTGGGCCTACCCCCGCGGCAACCTGTCCAAGGAGGGTGAGACGGGCATCGACGTGGTGGCGTACGCGGCGCAGATCAGCGCCCAGCTCGGCGCCCACATCATCAAGGTGAAGCCGCCGCAGGACCACATCGAGCAGGCCGAGGCGAAGAAGGCCTTCGAGAAGGCCGGCATCGCCACCAAGACGATGTCCGACCGCGTGCGCGAAGTCGTCCGCTCCGCGTTCAACGGCAAGCGCATCGTCATCTTCTCCGGCGGCGAAGCCAAGGACACCCCGGCGCTGCTCGAGGAGATCCGGCAGATCAACGCCGGTGGTGGCTTCGGCTCCATCATGGGCCGCAACGCCTTCCAGCGGCCCCACGGCGAGTCCGTGAAGCTGCTCAAGGACGTGATGGGCATCTTCGCCGGCAAGGCGTAGGCGCCGTCCCCGCCAGCGCTCCGGGCTTCCGGGGCGGGAGCCGGCCCGTCAGGATCTCCTGGCGGGCCTTTCCATTTTCGGCGTGGTGCTTGCCTCGCGCGTGGAGCCGCACGGACGCCAGCGCCGGAAAACAAAAAGGCCCGCCTGGTTTCCCGGGCGGGCCTCTTCATTTCAGAGTGGAGCTAATCGGGATCGAACCGATGACCTCTTGAATGCCATTCAAGCGCTCTCCCAGCTGAGCTATAGCCCCGTCTTGTGCTGCTGACCGCCTTGGGGAGCGGCCCGACGTCGAAAGCGGGTGCCTTCTACCGCTTCTTTCCGCCCTGCGCCACAACTGTTTGTGGCTTCGTGGCGTTTTTTCCAACCTTCAACCGCTCAGCGACCTCTTCCCCTTCCCGGAGGATGTCGGTCAGCTCGCGGGCGTGGGCCTCGGCCGCCTGCTCGGCCGCCTCCACCGCCTTGAGCACCGAGGCGAAGCCGGCCGGCAGCTCCAGCTTGCCCTTCTGGACCTGGCGCCACACCACCTCGCCCAGCTCCTTCAGCGCCTTCTCCTTGTGGTCCTTCAACACGGTGACGCGAGCATTCGCCCGAGCCAGGTCCGTGTTGCGCTCCACCGCTTCGCGCAGCTGGGCCAGCCGGGCCTGGGCCGCCTGGAAGGCCTCGTTGATCTGCTTCACCACCTCGGACTGCTTCGGATCGGCCGCCACGTGGGTGAACCCCTTGGAGAATCCGACAGTTGCGTAGCGTGCGGCCTCGGCGACTGTCAACCCTGCCCTGACTTGCGCAGCCGGGCCGCGAAGAAGCCGCCCCCCGGCACCCGGGGAGGCAGCGCCCGGAGGTATGGCCCCTCGGCCGCCAGCGCCGCCCGTTCCGCTCCCAGCACGTCTCCCACCGGCTCCAGCGTGAAGTCCGGGTGCTTCGCCAGGAAGCCCTCCACCACCGCCTCGTCCTCCTCCGGCATCACCGAGCAGGTGGCATAGACGACGAGGGCCCCGGGCTTCGCCTGACGGGCGACCTCGTCGAGCAGCTCGGACTGGGTGGTCTGGTACTTGGAGATCTCCTGCGCGGTGAGCTTCCACTTCTGGTCCGGCTCGCGCGCCAGCGAGCCCGTGCCGCTGCACGGCGCGTCGATGAGCAGCACGTCCGCCTCGGACAGCGGCAGCGGATGGGGGAAGGCCACCTGGCGCAGGGAGAAGTGGCGCACCCGCTCGCGCGCCTCGGCCAGCCGGCGCCGGGAGCGGTCTCCCGCGAGCACCTTGCCGGTGGGCCCCACGAAGTCCGCCAGCGCCAGCGTCTTCCCACCCGCGCCCGCGCACACGTCCGCCACGGTGAGCCCCGCCAGCGAGCCGCCCGCGGGCCGGCACATCTCGGTGATGAGCTGGCTGCCCACGTCCTGGACCTGGAGCTTCCCGGACTTCATCACCTTCGTCTCGAAGATGCGGTGGCTGGCATCCACCACGCGCACCGCGTCCGGAGCCGCCGCCACCGCCTCCGCGGCAACGCCCTCCTCCGCCAGCGCGGCCAGCACCGCGTCGCGCGTGCCCGGAGGCCGCACGCGGAAGTGCAGCCCGGGCTCCTCGTCGAGCGAGGCCAGCAGCCCTTCCAGCACGGGTTCCGGGTACACCTGCGCCAGCCGGTTCACCAGCCAGTTGGGGAACGAGTAGCGCATCGCCAGGCGCTCGGCGGTGGACTCCGGCAGGGGCGCCTCCGGCAACGGGGCCTCCACCAAGGTCTGGAGCAGGTCGTCCTTGATGGTGCGGGGGCGCACCGGGCCGGGCAGCCGCACCTCCGGGCCGATGCGCGTCCAGCCCTCGCCGCAGAAGACGCGCCGCCACAGGGCGTAGCGCACCAGGGCCTGGTCCTCCGTCATCACCAGCTTGCCGGGCGGATGCCCCAGCAGGCGCGCCGCCAGGTCCAGGAGCCGCTGGTGCCGGGACAGCTCCCGGACGGCCAGGGCGGTGAAGCGCCGCTCCTGTCCGCCCAGCCCCTCCGCCTCGCGCAGGGCGTCCGCCAGCGCGGCCTTCAGCGGCTCGCCCCGCAGTACGGAGATGTGCGCCTGCAGCGCCGCCGTCGCCGCCCGCCGGGACGGACGCCCCAGGCGCGCCGCATCCAGCGGGGTGGAAGGCCACACGGAGTCCACGGGGAGTTTCCTAACCTTTCAACGGCAGGGTGACGGCCAGACACCCCTCGCGGGTGCGGACCTCGGGCGCCGGTCCGGCCCCGATGAAGAGGTAGCAGGGCGCGATGTGCCGCTCGCCCTGCACCTCCACCCCACCCTCTACCAGAAGCACGCCTTCGCGGCCCTGGCCATGAACCCGCCACGCAAAGCCGCTGCCCGGCGCCAGCCGCACCCAGCGGGGCGCGGCCTCCGACTCCGGCCCCGTGGACGCCACCCGGACTCCAGCGGAGAGCTCCGTCCAGGCCGCTTCCGGAGGCAGCACCCGTGCGGTGGCGAGGCGCTCGACCTCCTTGCGCAGCGCGAGGAAGCGCTCCCCGAGGCCGACGATGTCGTCCAGCTGGAACGGCTTGACCAGCACCGCGTCCGGCTCGTGGGGCCGCAGCGTCCGGGCGACCTCCTCGGGCGCGGCGGCGCTGACGATGGCCACCGCCTGCTGCCGCCTGCGCGCGGCCTCCAGTACGCTGCGTCCACCCTGCTCGTGGTTGCCGATGCGCAGGTCGGTGATGACCAGGTCGAACCGCTCTGCGGCCAGGGTCGCCAGGGCCTCGGCCTCTGCACCCACCGCCCGCACGTCCGCCAGCTCACCGATGATCTCGGCCATGCCTTCCCGGAGGCTCGCGTCGTCCTCGACCAGCAGCACCTTCATTACGGGAAGCCTCCGCCAGCCCAGAACGGACCTGTTGTCCTCACCGGACCCAGGCAGCGCCAGCACGGTCACCCCCGCCGGTCTGCCTGTTTCGGATGTGGCCCTCCCCGGACTCGAACCGGGACGCGGGGTCAGCCGCAGCGGATTTTGAGTCCGCCTCGTCTACCAATTTCGACAGAGGGCCGCTTGTTGCAGGAACAGCCAGACGTATACCGCGACCGTCGGCTACATGCATCCGAAGATTGCGGTGCCGCACGCACATCGCTAAGAGGGGCCCCCCATGTACAACCTTCTCATTTCCCTCGGCGTGGGTCTCGTGGTCGCGCTGCTGGTGAAGCTGGCCGGCTTCTCCCTCTGGGCCGGCCTCATCCCCGGGATCATCGCGGCGCTCGGCACCTTCATCCTCCTGGCCCGGCGGGTGGCAAGCCGCGTCCAGGCCCTGATGACCGTGGTCCAGCAGGACCTCCAGACACAGCCGACCAGCCAGAAGGACGCCCAGACGCGGGTGGACCGGGCGGTGAAGACGCTGGAGAAAGGGCTCGTCTACGACAAGTGGCAGTTCCTGGTCGGCCCGGAGATCCACGCGCAGATCGGCATGCTGAAGTACATGGTGAAGGACCTGGACGGCGCGAAGGCCGCCTTCGACAAGGCCAGCGGCCGCAACTACATGGCCAAGGCCATGCAGGGCGCCCTGTACTACCAGCGCAAGGACTTCCCCGCGATGAAGGCCGCCTTCGAGGCCGCCGTGAAGACGGGCAAGAAGGAGTCCATCGTCTGGGCCGTGTACGCCTGGTGCCTCCTGCAGAACAAGGAGAAGGACGACGCACTGCGGGTGCTCGCACGCGGCGTGGAGGAGAACCCCAAGGACGAGAAGCTCAAGGGGAGCCTCGCGCAGTTGCAGAACGACAAGCGGCTGAAGATGAAGCCGTATGAGCCCATGTGGTGGCAGTTCGGCCTGGAGGCGCCTCCCACCATGCCCCCCATGGGCGGTGGCCGTCGCATGCAGTTCGTTACCCGACGCTGATCCCCCGCGCGCGGCCGCCTTCCGTCTGCCCGCGCACGGGAATTCCTACCGGGAATTTCAAACCGACGCTGGAACGTCTTCCGACCCGTTAAAACTGCGGGACGGAAAGGGCACGCAACCGCCCGAAAACACTCTGGCGGCCCCGTCAAGTCGCGGGGCATGCAGCTTGCTCCAGGGCCATGCGCGCGCCAGGCGGGGATGCGGACCCGCCGCGTGGAGGCGAACGGGCTTGGCAGCCGGAGGTCTCGGGTGAAGGTTGCGGGAGTTGGCGGGTGCTTGCAGGACCGGGTGGCGGCGGATGCGCGTGGGGCGCAAGGGCGGAGGGAGCACTCGGAAGGGCGTGGCACCCGAGACTTTCGGCCTGCCATTTCGCAGCAGCCGAGCGAAGCGGAGTGGTGCATGGAACGGCGTGGCCGGACCTCGGAGCGATCCCTGCTGCTCATCATCGAGGATGACGCGGGCGTCCGGGAGAGCCTCACGGACCTGCTGGCGTCACGCTTCGACGTACTCGCGGCCGAGGACGCGGACGCCGGGGTGGAGCTGGCGCGCGAGCATCGGCCGGACCTCGTCCTGCTGGACAGGTTCCTGCCCAGCGGGGATGGGCTGGCGGTCCTCGAGACGCTGCAGCGCGAGCCGCGCACGGAGGCCGTGCCGATCATCTTCCTGACTGGGGACGCGGACGAGGCCACCCTGGAGAAGTGTCTGGAGATGGGCGCGGTTGACTTCATCCACAAGCCGGCGAGCGCCCGCGAGCTGCTGGCGCGCATCGACAGGGCGCTGCGCCAGAGCGAGCAGCAGCGCCGGCTCCAGATTCTGGCGCAGACGGACGCGCTCACCGGGCTGGCCAACTTCCGGGCGCTCACGGTGCGGCTGGAGGAGGAGTTCCGCCGGGCGCACCGCTACCAGTACCCGCTGAGCGTGGTGGTCATCGACCTGGACCACCTCAAGGCCATCAACGACGGCATGGGGCACGACGTGGGCAACCGCGCCATCCTCGCCCTGGCGTCGCAGCTCAAGCGGGAGCTGCGCGAGTCGGACTTCGCGGCCCGCTTCGGCGGGGACGAGTTCGTGGCGCTGCTGCCGCACCAGACGGCGCTGGAGGCAGCCGTGTTCGCCGAGCGCATCCGTACCGGGCTGCGCAGCGTGGGCGTGCAGAAGAGCGACGGCCGCCCTGCCCCCTTCGGGCTGAGCGTGAGCGTGGGCATCGCCGACCATACGTTGGAAGGACCGAAGGAGGATCCGGACGCGCTGATGAAGGCGGCGGACGCGGCCCTCTATGAGGCGAAGCGAGAGGGGCGGGATCGGGTGGTGGTGTACGGCCGGCCGGTGCTCTCCCCGCCAGTGCAGCGGCACTGAGTGAGGCGCGGTGAGGCAGGCAACGGCGGGGCAGCGAGGGCGCGGATGATGCTGGGCAACAGCAACAGGCTGGCGAGCGGTTCGAGGGTTGCAATCGTCGGGGGCGGCATCGCCGGGGCGGGGCTGGCGGCCTCACTCCTCTTCAACGGGCGGGCGCGCGGGCTGACGCTGGACGTGCGCGTGTACGCGGGCGGCATGTCGGAGCGCACGGCGCCGCCGGCGGTGCTGACGCCGGAGTGCCGCTCGCGCCTGGCCGCGCTGGGCTGCCGCATTCCCCTGGAGTGGCGCGCGCACGAACTGCGAGGCGTGGAGATCATCGCCGAAGGCCGCCGGGAGCTGCTCTCCGCCGCGCCCGGAGGCCTGTGGGTGGTGGACGGCTGGCCCAATGGCGAGGGCGGGCTGGCGCAGGTGCGCGACGTGCTGGCCACCGCGGCGAGCGCCCAGGGCGCCCGCTTCCTCACGCGTCATGTGGAGCGGGTGGAGCGGCAGGCCCCCGCCCCGGACGCTCCTGCCTCGGTGCGCGGGGCCGGGCCGCTGGTGGTCCGGGCGCAGGGCAGCGGTGACCGCTTCCATGCGGTGGCCCTGGCGGCGGGCGCGGGTCCGCTGATGGGTGATGCCTTCTTCAAGGGCTTCCGGCCGGCGCCCACGGTGGCGGCGGTGCAGGCGAGGCTGCGGCACGCGTCTCCCCGGCTGGAGCTGGCACCGCTGGCGCGGCTGTGGATTGCCCCGCTGCCGACGGTGGACGGGCTGTTCCTGCTGCCCGGGGCGGGCTCGGTGTACGCGCTCGCCTTTGGCCCGGCGGTGACTCCGGCGGACCTGTGCCAGGCGCTGATGATGGCGGCGCGGGACGGGCTGGTGGAGGAAGGCTTCGAGCTGGCGGCGCTGGAGACGACGCGCCTGCCCTACGGGCCTGGCCGGACGCTGGTGGCCCCGGGCCAGGTGGCGGTGGGGCCGGCGGCCTTCGGCCATCCGCTGCAGGTGGGCCTGTCGGAGACGCTGGCCTCGTGCAGCCGGGCGGCGGTGGCCCTGCTCGACGGCGGGCTGGAGGCGCCCGCGCTGGAGCGCCGGTACGTGCGCGAGGGCCTGGGCGAGCTGATGGAGGACGCAGCGGCCGGCGCGCGGTCGGTGACGTGGCTGCGCCGCGCGGGACGGCGGGCGCCGGCGGCCTTCGTCGCGGCGAAGGGCCGGCGGGCGTCCGGGGGCATCTACGGCGGCGGCGTGCTGGGCATGAGCGCGCCCACGCCCACGGCGCTGCTGGGGGCGGCGCGGTGGGCCGGCCTGCGCGAGGTGGTGGGCTCGTGGGTGCGGTCGACGATGGAGCCGGTGCCCACGGTGGTGCCCGAGCTGGAGCCCGACCTGTACTACGTGGTCGATGATGATCCGGACGCTCGCGAGGCGCTGACGGCGCTGCTGGAGAGCACGGGCGCGAAGGTGGTGGCGTTCGCCGACGAGCTGGCGCTGTTCTGCGCGGTGGCGCGGCGGCCGCCCACGGCCATCCTGCTGGACGTGGTGCTGCACTGGGTGGACGGCCTACGGCTGGCCGAGGGACTGAAGCAGCACCCCCTCACGCGCGGCACGCGGGTGTTCGTGATGAGCGGCCTCAACCGGCCCCACGTGCGTCAGCGCGCGCTGGACGCAGGGGCCGAGGCCTTCCTGCCCAAGCCCGTGGATCCGGACCGCCTGCTGCGGCTCCTCACGGGCCGCGCGCCCGCGCACCTCGAGGTGGACGCACCCGCGCACCCGGCCCAGGACACGCACGAGGTGGGCTCGGACCGCTACGCGTCCTGAATCCTGAATCGCGCGGCGTTTCCCAAGCCAGGGCACCTCCCGGGCTCGGTGGCGGTGGGGATGGCGCGGACCCTCCCCGAGCCGTGCTCAGCGCGGCGAGACAGGGAGGCGCAGGGCTTCGTACGGCGTTGGCACGAACACGGCGCCGGGCTCCTTGCGGAACCAGGTGAGCTGGCGCTTGGCGTAGCGGCGGGTCTCCTGCGCGGTGTCGTGGATGGCCTCCTCCACGGTCATCCGCCCTTCGACCACCGCACGGGCCTGCACGTAGCCGACGCTGCGCATGGGCGCGGCGTCCGCGTAGCCGCGGGCCAGCAGCTCGCGCGTCTCCTTGACCAGGCCGCGTGAGAACAGGGCCTCCGTGCGCGCGTTGATGCGCGGGTAGAGGTCCTCGCGCGGCGGGTCCAGCACGTACAGCCGGAAGGCATACCGGTCCGGCGCGAAGGAGTGGGCCTTGCGGAACTCCGAGGCGGGCACGCCCGTCTGGGCGTGGATCTCCAGCGCGCGGATGATCCGGACCAGGTCCTGCGGGGGCAGCTTCGCCGCCGTCTCCGGGTCCACCTGCGCGAGCCGGCGATGGACGACCTCACGCCCCTCTGCCGAGGCCAGCGCCTCCAGCTCCGCGCGCAGCTCGGGGAGCGCGCCAGGGGCGTCCACCACGCCGTGCAGCAGCACGCGCATGTACAGGCCGGTGCCTCCCACCACGAACACGGGGCGCCCGCGTGCGGTGATGTCGGCGATGGCCGCGTCCGCACGCCGTTGGTACTCGGCGGCGGAGAAGGCCTCCAGCGGGTCGACGAAGGAGACCAGGTGGTGCGGCACCGCGGCCAGCTCCTCGGCCGAGGGCTTCGCGGTGCCGATGTCGAAGTGCCGGTACACCTGCTGCGAGTCCGCGCTGACAATCTCGCCGCCGGCCCGCTGGGCCAGCTCGACAGCGAGCGCCGTCTTCCCGGACGCGGTGGGCCCGGCAATCACCGTCAACATCGGCCCGCCCTCAGTCATGTGTAGCGGCCTCCAATGCGTCCCGGACCACCTGGGCCGCGGACGCGTCTCGCGCGAACACCAGCCGCACCGGGGGCACCTCCGACAGCATCCGCCCCGCCGCCGCGAGCAGCCCGCCCCGCCCCGTCGCCGAGGCCTCCGGCAGCAGCGCATTGAGCAACAGCATCCGCCCCACCTCGCCCGCCGACTGGGATTCCCATCGCGAGCCTGTGTCCCACGCCAGCGTCCCCACCGCCACCAAACTGGCCTCCACGGGCAGCCCCACGTTCCACGGAGTCCCCGCCGCGCGCCAGGTGAAGCCGCGAGTCGTGCTGACGGCAGAGCTCGCGGTCGCCGGGTTCCGCGATGCCGCACTGGCGCCAGGCCCCGACGTACCCTCCGGCCACACGGCCACCAGCTCATCGGACAGCAGCGTCTCACCGGCCCCCGCCCACAGCCCTCCCAGGGTGCTCTTCCCTGCCCCCGAGTGCCCCACGAACAGCGCGGCGTGGCCCTGGTGCGCCAGCGCCACGCCGTGCACCAGCAGCCCCCCACGCCGGGCGAGCTCCGTCGCCAGCATCACCTTGAGCACCGTCTCCACCGGAAAGCGCCCCTGCCCCACCACCGTGGCGCGCAGTCCCTCCGCGGAGAGCGTCGCGGAGTAGTCCTCGCCCTCCAGCCGCAGCCCTCCTTCCGGAGCGCGCTGCACGCGGGGCAGCTCGCGCACGTCGGGCGCGGGCCGGGGCACCTGGGGCGCGATGACCTCCAGCCGGGCCACCGCTTCACTTCCAGGCGCCACGGAGACCATGAACCGGGAGAACATCCGCCGCAGCGAGTCTCGCAGGCCCGCGTCGGTCGTCTCCACCGCCACCGTCCAGCCGGCGATCCTCACGCACAGGCCGGTGGCCACCGGGGTGCCGTCGGCGTCGCCAGGACCATCGGGACCGGACGTGCCGGTGCCCGGGTGGCTCAGGGGATGCACTCCGACTCACCCGGGATGTTGCACTGGGAGATCTGCGCCAGCGCCACGAAGGGCTGCTCCCACAGGATGGCGGGCGCCTCGTAGCGCGCACGCGTCCTGGAAGGGGCCGCCTGGGTGGCATCCGGCGCCTGGGGCCGGGCTGGCGTGGAGGCAGGGACGTTTCTCACGGGAAGGGTACCGGGAATGCGCAGATGCGTCCGTCTTCCGAGCCCACATGCAGGCGGCTCACGGTGTGGTCGATGGTCGGGGTCCCGATGCGCTGCGCGCCTCCAATCGAGACCTGCCGCGAGTCAGCGCCACTGGTCAGCTCGAGCTGGTGCACGCGCCCATCCGAGCTGCCCACGTAGATGCGGGCCACTCCATCACGATTGAGGGAGAACACGCCGGACGGGTTCGCGATGGGCGTGCTCCACCGCAGCGTCGGCTGGGTGCCGGCGGCACCGGTGACATCGTAGAACTCCACCCGGCCCGCGGCGATGCTGGCCACGAAGCCCGCGCCCTGCGGGCGCACGAAGCTGGTGAACGCGGGCGTGCTCGGCGCCGGACGCGTGGCGATGGCCATGCTCCACGCAGGCTGCGTCGTCGCCACGTCGATGGCGTGGACGGTACCGGCGCTGTTGGTCGCGTAGACCTGATTGCTCACCGCGTTCTTCACCAGACTCAACTCGATATCGCCGACAGGGCGCCGCGCAACTTCTACGCCATTCAACGTGTTCACGATGCGAAGCGAGTCCGTGGACCCCGCGTGGGTCATCGAGCCGATGAAGAGGCGGTTGGTCGGATAGTCCACCAGCATGCCGCCACTCACCATGCCGAGGTTGCCCGGCTGGTACCTCCACACCACCGCGCCGGTGGCGGCATTCAGGGCCACCACCTGGTTCAGCGCGGGATTGGCCAGCCGTGTCGCGAAGAACACCAGGTCGCGGCCGGGATGCGCCGCCTGGTACGCCGCATTGGCGAAGTCGTGGAGCTGGGTGACGGGGAAGGACTGGATGGTGCCGATGGGCGTGCCGCCATTGTCCCAGCGCCACAGCACGGCTCCGGTGGCGGCGTTGATGGCATACGCGACGCCGGCCTGGTCCCCCACGAGGATGTACTGGCCGGGCAGGCCGCGCAGCGGCACCACCGGGAAGCGGCTGCCGATGAGGCCCGACAGCGGGAGCGGCCGCCATCGCTCGGCGCCGTCCTGGGACGGGTTGCTCACCTGCGTGAGGTTCGCCACCACCGAGTCGTTGAAGGAGCTGTAGATGCCCACGCCCAGCTCGGTGATGGGCTGCTGCAGCGCGGACAGGCCCACCGAGTAGCACCACAGCGGCGCGCTGCCGACGCGCGCCCGTGGGGTGGCGAGGAGCGTCGCCGACGTGGGCTGGTTGCCGGCGGAGTACCTGCGCACCTCGTCCGCGTTGTGCACGCGGTAGTAGTACGTGGTGCCGTTGGTGACTGTGGTGTCCGTGAAGGACGTCGCGGAGCTGAACGTGTCAGCGTAGACGACGGTGGCATTGCCCAGCGTGGCCCCCGCCGCGTAGCGCAGGCCCGGCGTGGGCGCGAGGTTCGGGGCCGCGCCCACGGCCCGGAGAATCAGGACGCCGTCATGCTGCGCCGGGTTGTCCCACGTCAGCGTCACGCTGGCATCGCGAGCCACGGCCGTCAGGCGCGCCACCTCCGGCGCGGTGCCCATCAGCAGCGTCACCGGCGCCTCGACGCGGATGGGGGGCAGCTCGTAGTCGTCGAGCAGGTGCATCCGATGACGGAACGACGTGGGCGCGGTGAGCGACGTGCCAGTGCCGAAGTTCGTGTACCGCACCGAGAAGGACTGCTCCCCTCCCTGCGGAATGCCCGGGTCCGCGAACCAGGAGATGCCGTTGACGTCGTTGATGAACTGGGTCCAACCCGCGGGTGCCACCGGGTTGGTCGGCTGGGCGAAGTAGTTGGCCGTGGGCCGCAGGAGCTGGACCTGGATGATGGGCCGCGGTCCCCGGTTCTGCACGGTGTAGACCACCGTCCGGTTCGTGGAGTTGGCCGCCATCGCCTCCGCGCTGATCCTCACCCGCTGCAGGACGACCTGGCCGCGCTCCGAGCGCACGAGGCTCGACGTCACCGCGCTGCCTCCGCGCGTGGCATCCACCTGGCCCGTGAAGCGGTAGTCCGCTCGCGCCACTCCGGAGACCTGGTAGCGCCAGACGAAGTGCGCGGAGGCGCCCGGACCGAGCCGGGGAACGCTCGCGGGGCTGGGGCCCGACTGGAGCGTGAGTTCCGCCGTCCCCTCGAAGCCGGGCGTGCGCGGCGCCACGTTGAGGAAGGTGTCCGTGGTGGACGGGTTGGTGACGGTCATCCGCACCTGCACCGTCTCCCCGGTGAAGGCCTGGGTGGAGTCCACGTCGAGCGCCGCCGGGAGCACTCCCACGTTCACCATCTTCGTCTCTGCCACCCTGGAGGTGATGGTGGCAGCGGCATTGGTGCCACGCACCTGGGCCTCCAGGGTGCCGCCCGACGTCGTGCGGACGCGCGCGGCCAGGACGCCCGCGCTCCGCCGCTCAATGTCCGCCTGGAAGTCGGTCGGCTCCACGCCCACCACCGTGAAGGCGACGCCACCCGAGCCGGTGGTGGGGCCCTCGGCGGTGATGTCGGCGCGCACCGTGCCGGACGCGGTGCGGTTCTCCATGACGATGCGGGCCTCGATGTCCCCGCCGACGCCCAGGACTCGCGGCATCACGGAGACATGCGTGGCCAGGCTGTGGCGCACCCACGATGACGGAGTGCCCAGCGTGGCCGCGAAGGTCCCGCCCGAGCACTGGTTCCTCGCGATGGTTCCTCCGGTCCCCGTGGCGAAGTTGTCCGTCGTGATGTCCACGCCATTGGTGTTGGCGGCGGGAATCATCCGGAGGGTGAAGCGCACCGGCACGTTGAAGCCCAGGCCGAAGGGACCGGAGCCCATGCAGTCGACCCCGAGGTGGAAGACGAACTGCCGCAGCCCCATGTTGTAGGCGACGCTCCATCCCGTGGGCGCCGACGTCTCCAACGGGACGTAGCCGTTGGGCAGGGTGAACTCGACCTGGTTGAGGGGCTGGTAGTTGCCCGAGGTGGTCCGGGTCATGTTCCGAACCTCGACGGTCAGCTCGGAGACCTCGTCCATGGTGACGCGCGCCCGCGTCTCTCCGGGCTCCAGGACCTGCGTGACGGTGAAGGAGCGGTTGTTGGTCTGCGCCAGCGCCAGCGCCGGCAGCAGGACGGCGCAGAGCACCGCGAGACGGGTGTTGCAGAGACTCATGGCGGAGGGCCTCACGTCACGGCTCCAGGGTGAAGGCGACCGAGGTCATCGGCTCGCCGTCGAGGAAGAAGTGCGCCTGCCACGTCCCGCTCATGCCGGAGGTGGCCACTGTGGTGCCGGCCACCGGGAGCGCGAAGCGCAGCGTGCGCGGCACGTCGGGCCGCAGCTCCACCGCCGTCGCCCGGCGCTCGTACGGATGACCCGAGGGAGGGATGAACTCCACGCTCACCGAGCGCTTCCCCCGGAGGCCCTCCATCGTCACGTCCACGTCCACGTGGGACACCGAGGACAGCCCCCGGGCGCCCTCCTCCAGCCCGACGACCGCCGCGCGCGCCGTCACGGGCGGAGGCGCGGGAGGCGGCTCGGGCTCCACGCCTGCCGCGGGAGGCGGCGTCGCCGTCGCGGCGCCGGGCACACCGCCCAGCACGTCGGTGGGCGACACAGGGGCTGGCGCTTCCGGCTCCACCCTGGGGGTGAAGGCGGAGCCGCCCTCCGTACACGCGGACAGCAGCAGCGCCGCCATGAGGAACGACCTGCGTGCTCCCATCACCGCACCTCCAGAAGCTCGTCGATGAGGCCCAGCCGGGCCAGGTCCGAGAGGAACCGCAGCGTGTCCGCCAGCGCCTGCTCGGTGTCGATGGAATAGTCCCGGGCCACCTGCTCCGCCACGGCGCGTGCCGTGCGGATGCCATCACACAGCCCCCAGACGTGGACCGCCGTCGCGTTGAGGCCGCGCAGCGTGCGCCCCTCCGCGTCCAGCACGATGTAGTCCTCGCCGAAGCGCTGGCCTGACACGCCCTGACGCGGCACGGGAACGCTCGAGGCGGCGAAGCCATTCGCAGCGGGCGCGCTCATGAGCGCCCTCCCCTTCCCAGCAGCGCCGCCAGCCTCCACTTCACCGCCACGCGCCAGCGCCCCAGGCGCCACGGCCCCTGGTCCCACCCCGCCTCCAGCACCGCGCCACCGCGCCGCACCCGGCGCACATGGCCCAGCACCCGCGAGCACGGCAGCAGCGGATCCTCCGCGGGCGAGTTGTCCCCGCGCAGCACCACCGCGCCCGCCTCACAGCGCCGCACGCGGTGCAGCACCAGGGCATGGTCGAAGCGCGCGAGGACGACGTCGCCAGGCCGAGGCTCGCGCTCCAGCGGCTCCACGCCCGCCAGGTCTCCCGCGCGCAGCGACGGCCACATGCTGTCCCCGCGAACGGGAATCCAGCTCAGCGTCGCGGACACAGTGGGGGTGGAAGACTCGCGCAACATCGTAAGCTGAGAGTCTACCCCAGCCTCCCGGTCACCGCGAGTTCACTCCACCCCATTCCCCCTGACTTTCCCAGGGGTTACACGCCTGCTTGCCTTTTGTTGCTCTTACAAGGAGTGCGCGGATTTCCCGAAACCTCCCGTTCCGTCACTGGGGAACGGGAGGGCTCGAAAGCGCGCCGGATCCTCAGGCCGGGCCAGCGCCGCCCGCCGGGCCGGAGGCCAGCCGGGCGCGGACCGTCTTCGCCACGTCGTCCAGGGCCACGGGGATGGGCTCGCCGCCGGCCATGGGCTTGAGCTTCGCCTGACCGGAGGTGCGCTCCGCCTCGCCGAGGACGAGGGTGAAGTGGGCGCTGCTCTTGTCCGCGCGCTTCATCTGGCTCTTGAGGCTGCCGCCACGCGTGTCGAACTCCACGCGCAGCCCCTCGCGGCGCAGGCGGCTGGCCAGCGTCAGGGCCGCGTCCTGCGAGCCCTCGTCCGCCACGGCCACGAACAGGTCGGGCGTCGCGCTGTACTTGCGACCGCTCTCCTTGAGCAGCAGCACCAGCCGGTCCAACCCCATGGCGAAGCCCACGGCGGGCACGTCCGGGCCGCCCAGGCCCTTCATCATCTTGTCGTACCGGCCGCCGCCGCCCACGGTGCTGGCGGTGCCCAGCGCGGGGTGCGCGGCGATGAACTCGAAGACGGTGCGCGTGTAGTAGTCCAGGCCCCGCACCATGCGCGGGTTCACCACGTACCGGATGCCCAGCGCCGTCAGCTTGCGCTGCAGGTCCTCGAAGTGCGTGCGGCACGGCTCACACAGGAACTCGAGCACGTTGGGCCCTGCGGCGGCCACGGCCTGGCACTTCTCGTTCTTGCAGTCGAGCACGCGCAGCGGGTTGGTCTCCATGCGCCGCTGGCAGTCCCCGCACAGCTCCTCGCGGTGGGCCTGGAGGTACTCCACCAGCTTCGCGTGGTACGCGGGCCGGCACGCCTCGTCCCCCAGCGAGTTGAGGTTGAGCGAGACGTCCTTCAGCTCCAGCGCGCCCAGGAACTGCACCACCATGTCCATCATCTCGGCGTCCTGGGCGGCCTCCCTCGCGCCGTAGGCCTCCGCGCCGATTTGATAGAACTGGCGGTAGCGGCCCGTCTTCATCCGCTCGTAGCGGAACATGGGCCCCATGTAGAACCAGCGGGTGACGGGCTCCTGGTTGCTGATGGCGTGCTCGATGTACGCGCGCGCCGCGGGCGCCGTGCCCTCCGGACGCAGGGACAGGCTGCGCTCCGCCTTGTCCAGGAACGTGTACATCTCCTTGCCGACGATGTCCGTCTCCTCGCCCACGCTGCGCACGAAGAGCGCGGTGTCCTCCACCATGGGCGTGCGCACCTCGCCGTAGCCGAACCGGCCGAACAGCTCGCGCGCCTGGCCCTCCACGTGCTGCCAGATCTCGATCTCCCCGGGGAGGAGGTCGTTCATGCCCTTCACGCCGGAGATCTTCTGACTCACGAAATCACTCCAATGCGCTTGCCCAGGCGCACCACCGCCTCCTCCTGGAGGCTGTCGTCCCACGTCACGCGCTTGGGCTCGAACAGCAGGATGACGGTGGAGCCCATCTCGAAGCGGCCCAGCTCGCCGCCCTTCTCCACCTCGAAGCCCGCGTCGTACTTGTGCACCTTGCCGGGCTTGCCCGCGTGCGTGAGCACCTCGTCGTACGACGCCTTGATGCGCGACACGCACGTGGCGCCGACCTTCACCACGGCGCACTTGCCCGCCACCGTGTCCAGGTACGTCACCAGCCGCTCGTTGACGCAGAACAGGGACTGCTTGTTCTTCACCGACGCGGGGTTCACCGGCCAGAACTCACCGGGGATGTACGCGTAGCCGGTAATCGTCCCGCCCAGGGGCGCGTGGATGCGGTGGTAGTCGCGCGGGGACAGGTAGATGGTCGTCCAGGCGCCGCCGTGGAACGGCTTCGCGGCCTCCTTGTCGCCCAGCAGCTCGTCCACCGTGTACTCGATGCCCTTGGCCTGCAGGCAGCGGCCCAGGTCCGAGTAGCCCACCTGGGACACGCGGCCATCCACCGGGGACACCACCACCTTCTCCCCCGGGTCGATGGGGCGCAGGCCCGGCTTGAGGCCGCGGGTGAAGAACTCCGCGAAGGTGGGGTAGCGCTCGAAGGAGTGCTCGGCCTCCTCCATGTCCACGTTGTACGCCTTGGCGAAGGCGCGCATCGCGGCCCGGTGCACGGGCGCCGGCACGGGCAGGCGCGTGGCCATGCCCACCGCCGTGGAGAGGGCGGACTTGGGGAGCAGCTGCATCAACTTCATGAAGGTCTGGTCGTTCATTCGGCTTTTCGCCCGAGGCGGGAGTCGGATGGGTTGCCGCGCACGGACGGACGCCCGGCGCGGCGGGGGGCTGACTCTTAACGGCCGGCGTCCGCCGGCGCGGGCCGTGGCGCCGTACCCCCGTCGGCCGTCACCTGGACGGTCCGCACGGCGCTCTTCGGTAACAGCGTCAGGACCCGTCCCTCTTCGATGAGGAGGATGACGTCCCCATGCCCGGGGTACTCCAGGCGGCACGCCGTGCGGTCGGCCAGCTCCCACGTCTCGCGCATGCCCCGCCCCTCCACGTCGATGGGCGGCCCGCGCCGGAAGCAGCCCCGGAAGCCGGCCACCAGCTCGGACGCCAGGGTGCCTGCCTGGGGACCCGTCAGCCCGGCGTCCGGAGGCCCGGCGTCCGGCACCTCGCGAGGCCCCGGGGGGGCGGGTGGCGTCAGGGTCGGCATGGACGTCCCCGCGGGCACCTCGCGCGCGGTGGCGACGGCGTCCTGGCGGGCCTTGAGGTCCGCCTGCATGCGGGAGCGGCCCTGCTGGATGCGCTGGAGCAGATCCCGGGCCCCCTCGGCGTCCAGGCTGTCCGCCGGCACGCGCTGGAGCTGGGCTTCAATCTCCCCCATCTGCGGGTCCAGGTAGGCGGCATCCAGCTGCTTCGCGTAGAGCTCGCGGAAGCGGCGCGCCGCCTCCTCGTACTCGGCGGAGGGGCCGGACTGGCGGCGGCAGGCCGTGGGCGCCAGCGCCAGCAGCAGGGCGAAGGCAATGCCCGCGAGGGGCCGGAGGGACACTCGAAGGACCGGGGTACGCACGGCACGGGTTTATTTCATTTCCCCGCGCCTGTGCCGACTTTTGTGCCCGCGGCACGCCGCCCGTGCCCGGGCCTCGACTCCCGGCCTACACCCCGAGGAACAGGCGCTTGCCGAAGTTGAGTGCCAGGTCCGCGTCGAAGATCTTCTGGGCGGACGTCTCGATGTCGTACTCCACCCGGACGTACTCCACCGTGCGCGCGTCGGTGTCGCAGATGACGAAGCAGGCCCGGTTGTCGTAGTCGCGCGGCTGGCCCACGCTGCCCACGGAGATGATGTACTTGTAACCCTTCCGGATGCCGAACTTCTGGGCCACCACGTCGTTCACCTCGCCATTGCCGATGGCGAACGCGCGGCACAGGTGGCTGTGCCCGATGAACGTCACCTCCGGCAGCTCCGCCACGTACGGCGTCAGCTCCCGCGCCTGCTCCAGCGCGAAGATGTACTCGTACGCCTTCGGGTCAATCGGTGAGCCATGGCAGAAGCCCACGTCGCCAATCCGGTACGTGTACGGCAGGCTGCGCAGCCACACCATGTTCTCGTCCGACAGGACGTTGGCGGACCAGTCCAGCGCGTGGCGGGCGGCGTCGTAGTAGTACGAGTAGTCCATCCGCCCGGCGACCGCCGCGTCGTGGTTGCCCAGCAGCGTCACCTCGGCCACCGAGCGCACCAGGTCGCAGCAGGGGTTGGGAGACGCCCCGTACCCGACGATGTCCCCCAGCGACACGAAGCGGTCCACCTTCTGGTGCTCGGCGACGCGGAGCACCTCGGAGAGCGCCTCGATGTTGGAGTGGATGTCGGAGATGACCGCGATGCGCATGAGGGGCCTCGGTTCGGGGGCGCGGGCTCAGCCGGCCCAGCCGACCTTCACCTGGTTCTTCTGCTGCTGAGAGATCATCTGACGGAGCCGTCCCAATGTTTCGCCATCCAGGGACTCGAAGCGCAACCCCATGCCGGGCGGGAAGGCCCGCTCCTCTTCCTCCCGGAGCCATACCACCGTGGCCTTGGCGTGGATCTCCGGATCACCGCCGGGCGTCAGCCGGACAACGGCCTGCGCCCCGCAGGCGAGCGGCGTGCTGGTGCGGAGGAAGAGTCCGCCTTCGCTGAGGTTGGAGATGCGCGCGTAGAGGGTGACGTTGTCACCCTCGCACCAGCAGCGGAGCTGGGTGGGGATCCGCGTGTGCTTTCGGTTATCGCTCAACCCGCGTCCTTGTTCTTCCGGCACCTGGAGCAACAGCCTAGGGACGGCCTGAATCGACCGTCAAGTTATGGGTAGGAGTAGACCCCACCCGGAGGCTGCCCTCAGCGCTCCAGCGGGCCCAGGTCGTCGAAGTGGGTCAGCTTGCGGAACTCGGCGAAGCGGGCGTGGATCTCCGGCCGCGTCACCTCGCGCAGCCGCTCCAGGCTGAACTTCTCCACGGTGAAGGACGCCATGACGCTGCCCATCACCATGGCCCGGCGGAGGACGGCCTCGTCCACGGTGCCGGAGGCCGCCGTGGCCAGCGCGCCCATGAAGCCACCCGCGAAGGTGTCCCCTGCCCCGGTGGGGTCGAAGACCTCGGCCAGCGGGTAGGCCGGGCAGGCGAAGATGTGCTCGCGGTCGAAGAGGAGCGCGCCGTACTCACCGCGCTTGATGACCACGCGCTGGGGCCCCATGCCGAGGATGGCCCGGGCCGCCTTCACCACGTTGTGCTCCCCGGCCAGCTGCCGCGCCTCCGCGTCGTTGACGAAGAGCAGGTTCACCCGCTTGAGGGTGTTGAGCAGCGCCGCCCGGCTGCCCTTGATCCAGAAGTTCATCGTGTCCGCGGCCACCAGCTTCGGGGCGCGCACCTGGTCCAGCACCTGCGCCTGGAGCTCCGGGTGGATGTTGCCCAGGAAGACGTAGGGCGTGTCCCTGTAGGCCTCCGGCAGCTTGGGGGAGAAGGACTGGAAGACGTTGAGCTGGGTGTCCAGCGTCTGCGCCTCGTTCAGCTCGTAGCCGTAGCGGCCGCTCCAGCGGAACGTACGCCCGGACTCCCGGGTGAGCCCCTCCAGGTCGATGCCCCGCCCGCGCAGGAAGTTGAGGTGCGCCTCCGGGAAGTCCTCGCCCACCACCGCGACGACGCGCGCGGGCGTGAAGAACGACGCGGACGTGGAGAAGTACGTGGCGGAGCCGCCGAGGATGTCCTCCTTGCGACCGAAGGGGGTTTCCACCGAGTCCAGAGCGACGGAGCCAACGACGAGGAGGGACATGCGAGCTTCCTGGAAATGCCGTGAGGGGGCACGGCGCTCCCCGGGAACCCCGTGCCGATGCCGGGTACGTGGTTTCCCGTCCTGCGTCAAGCGTCGACCGGGAGGGTGGCGGCGGCTCAGGGGGTCGGTACGCCCGTGGCCGTGAGGATGGCCTTGAGGTCGTCGTCGGTGAAGAAGAGGCCACCGCCCACGAAGAAGTCGCGTCCGGCGATCAGCCGCTGTGTCGCCAGGTCTCTCTGCTGGGCGTTGAGGATGTCATCCATGCCCGCCACCACGAACAGGTGGTCGAACGCCTGCGCCCTGAGGGTGGCCCGCACCCGGGGGTAGCGCAGCTCGTCCGCCGCGAAGTTGAAGGCGTCCAGCTTCAGCGTCAGCGCGTCCTCGAACAGGTGCAGGTCGCCGCCCACGCCGCCGGTGGACTCGATGAGGCCCACGCGCAGCGTGGTGAAGTACCAGCGCTTGGCGAACTGGAGGGAGATCTTCAGGCTCTCCTCGGTCACCTTCTGCGTCTGGATGACCGGGTCGCCCTCGGAGGGCGGGTTGGTCTGCACCACCTGCGTGGACACGGTGCCGCGCGGGTCGTCCACCAGCTCCAGCAGGTAGTACTTGTCCGGCTTGGGGATGAGGCGCACGGACAGCAGGTTCTTCGAGCGGCCCTGGGCGGCCAGATAGGTGCTCTGGATGCCCACCTCCGTCTGGAGGTCGGTCAGCTTGGAGGCGAAGCGGGCCACGTCCTGCACCGTCTCGCGCACCTCGCGGCCCACGCTCTCGTCGGCCAGCAGCACGCCCGCGGCGCCCTCGCCGTCGCGCACCTTGCGGGTGATCTCCTCGAGGTTGCCGAGCGTCTTGTCCAGCTTGCTCATCGTCTCCTTCAGGCTGGCGACGGTCTCCTTCACGTCACCCTCGCCCGTTCCGACGATGTTCTTCACGCTCGCCAGCACCTCGCGCACGTCGCGGGTGATGAACTCGATGTTGTCGACGATGCGCGACACGTCCGCCGAGTTGTTCCGGGTGATGCCGCGCACGTCCTCGGAGATGCCCTCCACGTTGCCGACGATGATGTCCAGCCGGTCCGCGTTGCGGCGCACCGTGGCGTCCACCGAGTCCGACAGGCGCACCAGGTTCTCCACGATGCGCTGGAGCGAGCCGGCCCCCTTCTCCCCTCCCAGCACCTCGCGCAGCGCGCCCGTCACCTGCTGGATGTCCGCGGTGATCTGCGACAGCGACTCGAAGACGGCCTCCATGCCGGCCGTGTCGATGACGCGGCGGATCTGCCCGCCGTTCTCGAGATTTGGCGCGCTCTCCGTCCCGGGGTTCAGGTCCAGGAGGTAGTCGCCCAGCAGCGACTCGGAGCGCTTGGTGATGACGGCGTCTTCCCGCAGGTCCACGTCGTTGCGGATCTTCAGGAACACCTTGGCGCGCGTGCCCTCCAGCGTGATCGCGTCGATCTCCCCGACGGGGATGCCGGCGATCTGCACCCGGCCCCGCACGGCGAGCCCCGACGCGTCGCGGAAGTACGCCCACACCTGAAGCGACTCACTGTCGCTCAATCCGCCCTTGCGGGCGAAGAGGACGAAGGTGATGAGAAAGGCCCCCGCGGCGATGACCAGCAGGCCAACACGGAAGGGCGTGACGAGCTTCTTCACCTGATGTGACTCCGAGGGCTACCGGCCGGGCGCGACTCTAACGTTTTGCATTCGGAGTGCCACCTTTTCGTGGGGGCACCCCCTCCTACCCGGCCCGACTCAATTCTTGCCGAACCACGTCTCCAGGAAGACCTTCACGGCGGGATGCTGGGATTCCCGGAGCTGCTCCGGCGTCCCGTTCTCCACGATGATGCCCTTGGAGAGGAAGGCGATCTGGTCCGCCACGTTGAAGGCGGAGGCGATGTCGTGGCTGATGACCACGCTCGTCACCCCCAGCCCCTTCTGCGCGGCCAGGATCATCTCATCCACACTGTCAGTGGTGATGGGATCCAGCCCCGTGGTGGGTTCGTCATAGAGGACGATCTTCGGGTCCAGGACGACGGCGCGCGCCAGGCCCACGCGCTTGCGCATGCCGCCGGACAGGTCCGCCGGGAACTTGTCCTCCACGTCGCGCTTGAGGCCCATCAGATCCAGCCGGGCGCGGACCTTCTCGCGGATGACGTCCTCGGAGTCCGACGTGCGCTCGCGCAGCGGGAAGGCCACGTTCTCGAACACCGTCATGGAGTCGAAGAGGGCCGCGCCCTGGAACACCATGCCGAACTTGTTGCGCACCTGCTGCAGCGGCCGCGCGCCCATGGGGACGATGTCCTCCCCGTCGACGATGACCTTGCCGCTGTCCGGCTTGAACAGGCCGATCATGTGCTTCATCAGCACCGTCTTGCCGGAGCCGGAGCCGCCGAGGATGACGCACGTGCTGCCGGCCGGCACCTCGAGGTTGATGCCGGTGAGCACCTTCGTCTCGCCGAAGGTCTTGTGCAGGTCCACGATCTCGATCATCGGCTTCGTGGACGTGCCGGGCGCGGAGCCCTCGCGGGTGTTCGCGGGCGCAGCCATCATTGCCAGAAGAGGCCGAGGATGAAGTCCAGGATGAAGATGGAGAGCGCGCTGGCCACCATGGCCTCCGTGGTGGCCTGGCCGACCCCCTTCGCGCCGCCCGAGGCGTTGAAGCCCTTGTAGCAGCAGATGAGCACCACGGAGAGGCCGAAGACGGCGCCCTTCACCAGTCCCTGGAAGACGTCCGCCGGCGCCAGCCACTGCTGGGTGCGCGACAGGAAGGTGCCCGGGGAGATGCCCAGGCCCCCCACGGCCACCAGGTAGGCGCCCGTCATGCCCGTGGTGTTGAAGATCATGGTGAGCGCGGGGACCATGAAGAGGCCGGAGAGCACCCGGGGCACCAGCAGGTACTGCACCGGGTTGACGGCCATGGTCTCCAGCGCGTCCACCTGCTCGGTGACGCGCATGGTGCCCAGCTCGGTGCACATGGCGGAGCCGGCGCGCATGGTGACCATCAGCGCGGAGAACACGGCCGCCAGCTCACGGGTGAGCGTCAGGGCCACCGTGGGGCCCACCAGGCTCTCGGCGTCGAAGAGCGCGAAGGCGGTGGACGTCTGCAGGGCGAACACCATGCCGGTGAACGTGCCCGTCAGCCCCACGATGAAGATGGAGCCCACGCCCACGAAATCCAACTGGGCGAACAGGTTGTTCAACCGGAAGGGGCGCCGGACGCTCAACCGGAAGACGTCGATTCCCAGGGAGACCACGCCCCCGATGGTGCTGACGACGTCGATGAGGCCCTTGCCGAAGCTCGTCACCGACTGCGTGAAGATTCCGGGCTCTTGCGCCGGCTTGCTGGGGGTCTGCGTGGTCATTTCGGTCCAGAACCTACTCTTACGTGCCCGGCCGGTGGGCACAAGTGAAGTGATGGCCCCGAGGAGCGCGGGCAGCGGGCGCACCTCCAGTCTTGAACCAGGGAAGGAAGCGGGCAGACGAAGACGCTTCCTCCCTTTGGAGTGAAGCCGTTATGTTCCGCCCCCCTTTACTCCCATGCCCGGCGCCTCCTGGCCCGGGCCGAGAAACAGACGAACATGGCAATCCATAAAGTCGGCGGTGAGGTCGACGCGCCCTGCACCCGCTGCAAGCTCACCCTCGCGCACACCATCCTGGCGATGGTGGGATCGAAGATCGCCCGGGTGCGCTGCAACACGTGTAACGGGGACCATGTGTACCGCGCCCCGCCGGGAGTCACGGACCGGCCCTCCACCACCGCCACCGCGCGCGCGACCCGCGCCGCCGCCACGGCGGCCGCAAAGGCGGAGAAGGTCATCATCTCCTTCGAGGAGCAGCTGGCCGGGAAGGACTCGGCGAACGCCGCGACGTACAGCCCCAAGGACACCTACCAGGTGGACCAGGTCATCAAGCATCCGACGTTCGGCACGGGCTTCGTGACGGGCGTGCGGGGCGACAAGGTGGACATCACCTTCCGCACGGAGACCCGGACCCTGGTGCACGGCCGTGGCGGCCCCCCGACGGAGCGGCCCGCCTTCAGCCCTCCCAACGCCAGGGCCACGCGCCCGGCGGACAAGCCGCTTCCTCCCGAGGCGACCGAGGCGGCAGCCGAGCCCACGCCGGACGAAGAGGCACCCGCCCCCAGCGGGGATTGACGGGTGGAGGACGGAGGGGTGAAGTCGCTGCCACGGTCCGTGCGCACGAGTCCCCTACCCCTCCTGTTGCTCCTGTTGCTGACGCCGGTGGCGCTGGCGGCCCCGGCCCCCTCCGGAGTGACGGTGTCCTGGACGCCGGCCCGGGTGGTGCTCGGCCAGGACTCCGAGGTGGAGCTGAAGGTCCACGTCCCCCCGGGCTCGGGTCCGGTGCGAGGGGCGGCCTCCTCCGGCAGCTTCGATGAGGAGCGGATGGAGGGTGGCCCGGTGCGCACCTTTCGCTGGACGCCGCCCGCCGTGCGCCACCCGCTGGTGGCCGTCTTCGCCTTCTGGGTGGAAGGCCCCGCGGCGCCCTCCGACGTGGCCATCCTCCGCGTTCCGCTGCTGGGCAAGACGCGGCTGGACGTGTCCACCGCGGCGGGCGCCAGCGTGGTGGTGGAGGTCGGCGGCAGCCGCTTCGGCCCGGTGCGGGCGGATGGCCGGGGCAAGGCGCGCGTGCCCGTGGAGGTGCCGCCCGGCGTGCGCGTCGCGCGGGTGCTGGCCACCCGCGACACGCTCCACACCGACGCGTCCATTCCGCTGGACCCGCCCCAGGAGGCGCCGCTCGTCGCCGCGCTCACCCCGCTCTCCTCGAGCGAGGGCGGCTGGCTGCTGGTCGCCGGCGAGACGGATGTGCGCGCGAAGGAGCTGGAGCTCTCCGTCGACGGCGCGAAGCTGACCCCCGAAGGAGGCGGCGGCTCACCGCTGCGCTACCGCGTCGCGCCGGCTCCGGCGGCAACCACCGTGACGGTGACGGTGCGCCGCAAGGGCGGCGAGGACCGTGCCCGCGCGGTGGCGGAGGTGCGCGCGGAGCCGGCGTACGACGTCGCGGCGCCCGTGTCCCTCGCGCCGGGAGTCATCCGGACGTGGCGGCCTTCCCTCTTCCTGCTCGCGGGAGGCAGCTTCGCGGGAGGCGCCAACACGGGGCCCGGCGGCGCGGTGGGCGGCTCCATCATTACCCCCTGGTGGGAGCGGCTCGCACTGGAGCTGGAAGCAGGGGTGCGCAGCGCCAGCTTCGACGGCAAGGTGGAAGGCCTGGGCGCGGTGCGCTCCCACGTGCTGGCGATGCCGGTGCTCGCGTCGGTGCGCGTCGGATTCTTCCAGCGACACGCGCTTTCGCTGTACGGGCGAGCAGGAGGTGGACTGCTGCCCTTCCGGCATCAGCTCTCCAGTGACTTCCAGGAAGGTCTGAAAGAGAGCAAGCTTTCGGGCATGGGGTTCCTCTCGCTACAGGGGGCGTACCGGTTCGGGCGCTTGAGCGCGCTGGCGGAGGTGCGGGGAGCCTGGGCTCCCGCGCGCACCCCGTGGCTGGATGCGCAGCTCGGTGGCCTGGCGGCGTTCCTGGGAATGAGGTTCGAGCCATGAGCCGTTCCAGCGTCCTGCTTGCCACTGCGCTGCTGTGTGCCTGCGGAACGAGCACGTCGCTGCCGGCCCCGGACATCCTCTCCGTGTCCCCCAACCAGGTCATCGTGCCCCGCGAGCTTCCAGCCGAAAAACGGGACTCGGTGGAGGTCTCCCTCGACGCGGTGATTCCCGTCCACGTGGACTACGGCGAAGAGCGGGTGCGTACCGCGGCCGCGAAGGTCTGGATTGGCCCGGAGGAAGCGTCGGTGGAGGACCTGAAGACGGATGGCACGTTGACCGTCTCGGTGCCGGAGGCGCTCGACGAGGGGGCGTACGAGGTCCGCGTCGTCCTGGCGGATGGGCGCGAGGCGCGCAGGCCCTCCGCCCTCACGCTGCGGCTCCCGGAGGGCACGCCCCTCATCGACCCCCCCGACGCGGGTCTGGACTCCGAGCTCACGGATGGAGGCTCGAGCCCTGGCAGGGACGGGGGAAGTCGCGGCGCGACCCTGGTCGAGGGCGACATCACGGGCTTCACCGTGAACCTGAACGACCTCCAGCAGGACGCCAATGGAGCGGGCACGTACCTCCTCATCGTGAACGCCCTGGGGCCGCGAGCGGCCGAGTTCCAGGGCACGGTGAAGCTGAGCATCAACAAGCAGTACGCGACCGTCACCCCGGACACCCTGGGCCCCTTCAGCAATGGCCGGGGCGTGAAGGAGATCACCGTCGAAGCGAAGGGCGGCAACCTGAAGCTCACGGTGACGGACGAGTTCGGCGCCCAGGGCACCTCCGCCGGCTTCAAGCTGTAGACGCGGCCGCGCCCGCCCGTGGCGCGCGCTACCCCGCCGTGCGGCGCAGCAGCTCCCGCGCCCGCGTCATGTCCCCGGGCAGCGGTGCCTCCACCGCGCGGGCCTCCAGACCGGGCAGCGCGGGCCACTCCACGCGCGCGGCGTGCAGCGGCGTCCGGGCCAGCACCACTGCGTCCCCTTCCCCACCCAGCTCCTTCTCCGTCAGGGGCTCCTCGCGGCCGTACTGGTGGTCCACCAGCAGCGGGTGGCCCAGTGACAGGAGGTGGACGCGAATCTGGTGCGTGCGTCCGGTGAGCGGCTCGGCCTCCACCAGCGAGGCCCGGGCGAACGTCTCCACGGGCCGCACGCGCGTACGCGAGGCCTTGGCGTCCGGCTCTCCCGGCCGGGCCACGCGCATGCGCCCCTTGCGCGCGGCGACCAGGGGTGCGTCCACCAGGCGCGGCGCCTCCACGCGGCCCTCCACCAGCGCCACGTAGCGCTTGCGCACCTTGCCCGTCTCGAAGGCGACGGAGAGCGCACGGTGGACCGCCGCGTCCAGCGCGAAGACGAGCGCGCCGGACGTGTCCTTGTCCAGCCGGTGGACGACCCAGACCTTCTGGCCGCGCTGCGCCTCCAGCGTGTCCCGCAGGGACGTGCCGCCGTCACGCCCGGGGATGACCGGCACCCCGGGCGGCTTGTCCACCACGAGCACGCCCCCGCCCTCGAAGAGGATGCGGGCGTCCGTCACTCGTAGTCCGCCGCGGGCACCACGGTGATGGGGCCCAGGCCCTTGAGCTGCTTCTTCACCTCTTCCGCCCGGCCCAGCACCACCACGGTGGGCGGCTCCGCGAAGCCGTACTTCCGCGCCGCGGCGGCGGCCTGCTTCGGCGTCACCGCGCGCAGCCTGTCCCGGAACTTCTCCACCCAGTCGTCGCCCAGGCCGTGGATGCGCGCCTCGGCGATGCTGCCGGCGATGGAGTCGTTGGTCTCCGTGCGCAGCGGGTAGACGCCGGTGAGGTACGCCTGCGCGTCCGCCAGCTCCTTCGGCTTGAGGCCCTTCTCGCGCACCTTGCCGATCTCCGCGAGCGCCACGTCGATGATCTCCCGCGTGGACGCCGTCTTCGTGAAGGTGGACAGCGCGAAGATGCCGTCCGCCTTCATCGAGTCGAACCAGGTGCCGACGCCGTAGGTGAGGCCGCGGTTGACGCGAATCTCGTTCATCAGGCGCGAGGTGAAGCCGCCGCCCAGCGCCACGTTGAAGGCCGTGGCGGGGAAGTAGTCCTCGTGGCCCATGTGGAAGCCGGGGCCGCCCAGGCGCACCTGGGACTGCGTCTGGTCCGGCTTGTCCACCAGCACCACGCGCCCGGCCTGGGCAATGCGCTTGCTCGGCGGCACGGCGATGGGCGCGTCCGGCCCACCCTCCCAGCCGGCGAAGGCCTCTTCGGCGGCGGCGGCCACGCGCTTCGGGTCCACCGCGCCCACCACCACCAGCATGGCGATCTTCGGGCCCATGCGCTCACGGTGGAAGCGCACCACGTCGTCGCGGGTGAACGTGCTCACGGTGCGCTTGGAGCCGCCCACGTCGTGGCCATAGGGGTGGTCGCCCCAGAGCGCGCGAGTCATCGCCCGATCGGCGATGACGCCCGGGTCGTCCAGGTCGTTGGCGAACTGCGCCAGCGCGCGGTCTCTCGAGTCGTCCACCTCGGCCTTCGGGAAGGTGGGCTCGCGCACCAGCTGGCCCAGCACGCCGAGCATCTGGGCGAAGTGCTCGGCCGGGGTGGTGAGGGCAATGGACATGGTGTCCTCGCCCACGCCCACGCCCAGGCTGGCGCCGACGAACTCCACCGCCTCGTCGATGGCCTGGGCATTCAGCCGGCGCGTCCCCCGGCGCAGCAGCCGGGCGGTGAAGTCCGCCAGGCCGTGCTTGCCGTCGGGGTCGGTGGAGCCGCCCGCCTGCAGCACCAGCCGCACGGACACGAGCGGCAGCGGCCCGCGCTCGGCGGCAAGGACCAGCAGGCCGCTGGACGTGCGGCTCTCGTGCAGCGTGGGCAGGATGAGGGCGCCCGTGGACGGCGCGGCCTTGCGGGCCGGGGCGACCGCCGCGCGCCCGGAGGCGACGGCCTTGCGGGCAACGCGCTTCGCGGCCCGGGCGGGGGCCTTCACGGCGCGGGCGACGGAGGACTTCACGGAGGACTTCAGGGAAGGGCTCTTGCGGGAGGCCATAGGGTGTGAGTCTTTCGTTTTCCGTTCGGGCTCACGCCGCGGAGGGTGCGGGCACCAGCGTCACGACGGAGCGGCGCTCGGGGGCGAAGTACTTCGCGGCAGCGGCCTTCACCTGCTCGTTGGTGATGGAGGCGTACGCGGACGGCAGGGTGAGCAGGCTGCGCCAGTCGCCCAGCAGCGCCTCGTAGTGGCCCAGGGAGTGGGCGCGGCCGCTGTTGGTGGCCAGCCCGCGGATGTGGTCGGCGCGCAGGTTGTTCTGCGCCTTCTGCAGCTCGCGCTCGGTGATGCCGTCGCGGGCCAGCTTCTCCAGCTCCGCGTACAGCGCGGCCTCCACCTTCTGCGGGTCCGCGCCCGGCTTGAGCTCCAGGAAGAAGAGGATGGTGCCCGGGTCGATGCGCCAGCTCCAGTCGAGCATCACCGACACGGCCAGCTTCTGCTCGTACACGAGCGAGCGCGACAGCCGGCTCCCCTCCCCCTTCGTGAGCACGTACTGGGCCACGTCCAGGGCCAGGGTGTCCTCGTCGCGGGCCGCGGGGCCCAGGAAGCCCAGCATCACCGCGGGGGACTGGGCCGGGTGGCGCACCACGGCGCGGCGCTCGCCCTTCTGCTCGGGCTCGGCGTTGAGCACCTTCGCGGGCGTCGGCCCCCGGGGGATGTCGCCGTAGTAGCGGCGCACCAGCGCGAGCGTCTTCTTCGGGTCGATGTCCCCGACGATGTAGAGCACCGCGTTGTTGGGCGCGTAGTACGTGCGGAAGTACTGCTGGCAGTCCTCGCGGGTGATGGCCGCGATGTCCGCCGTCCAGCCAATCACCGGCCAGCGGTACGCGTGGGCCTTGTACATGAGCGAGCCCAGCTCCACGTCCATCATCCCGGTGATGTCGTTGTCGATGCGGACGCGGCGCTCCTCCTGCACCACCTCGCGCTCGCTGGCCAGCGACTCCTCGGAGATGCGCAGCGAGCGCATCCGGTCCGACTCCAGGTCCAGCACCGTCTCCAGCGCCTCGGCGGCGAAGTCGTCGTCGTACACCGTGAGGTCATGGGACGTGTACGCGTTGGAGCGGCCGCCGCTGGACTCCAGCTTCATGTCGAACATCTTGGGGCCGTACTTCTTGGCCCCGTTGAACATCATGTGCTCGAACAGATGGCTGATGCCGGTGATGCCGGGCCGCTCGTTGCGGCTGCCCACCTGGAAGAACGTGTAGAGGCTGACGACGGGCGCCTGGTGGTTGGCGAGCAACCGCACCCGGAGGCCATTGGGCAGCGTGGCCTCGTGGACATCGAACAGGGACTCGAGGGCGGGATCCGCCGCGCGAGCGGGGGGAACGCTGGGAGAAGCCTTGCGCATAGGACCCCACCGTATACACGGAGGGGCTACAGATCCACGACACCTGCACGCAGGGCCAGGACGACTGCCTCCACGTGGGAGTTGACGCCCATCTTCCGGTAGATATGTGACAGGTGCGTCCGCACGGTGCGGCGCTCCAGCGTCATCACCTGCCCCACCTCCGCGTTGGACAGGCCCTTGGCCACGTAGCGCAGCACCTCGAACTCCAAGGGAGTGAGGGCCCAGGGGTTGTCTGCCTTCTTCTCCGGCGTGGCGGGTTTCGCCTGCACGGACTGGAAGTAGTTCCAGAAGCGGCGGGCGATGATGGGCTCCAGGACGGTGCCGCCCTCCATCACCTCCTGGATGCCGGAGCGGATCTTCTCCGGGCCCACGCGCTTGACGAGGTAGCCGGACGCGCCCGCCTGGATGGCCTCGTACACCTTCTGCTCGTCGTCGAAGGACGTGAGGATGAGGACCTCCACCTCGGGGGCGCGGCGCTTCACCCGCTGCGTCACCTGGATGCCGTTGATGCCCGGCAGCTCCAGGTCCAGCAGCACGAGCTGCGGGCGCAGCTGGAGGATCTCCTCCACCGCGGCCTCGCCCTCCTGGGCGGTGCCCACGATCTCCAGCTCGGGAAAGGTGCCCAGCACCTTCACCAGGTTCTTCAAGAGCTGGGGCTGGTCCTCGACGACGTAGATGCGGGTGCGGTCCATGGTCACCGTCTCGGAACCTTGAAGGAGTCCACCAACACCTTGCGGTGCTGGCCCCGGGTGAAGCGCAGCTCCACCTCGTGGGGCTCGCCGGTGGCGACGGACACCAGCCGGATGATGCGCGTGCCGGACTGGATGGGGTAGCGCGACAGGGGCGTGCGCCGGTTCACCCGCGTCCCGTCGATGTAGACGCGCGCCGGCACGTTGGTGGTGATGGTGACGTAGGCGCGCTGGGACTTCGGGGGGACCTTCGCCTCGGGGAGGTCATCCTCGGGGACGTCGCGCGGCGCCTCGGACGCGGCGGCGGAGCGCTCGGGCACGGCGGCGGGAGGCAGCCGCGGCGGCGGTGGCAGGATGGGCGTGGGTGGCGGCGGGCCCGCGACCAGGTCGGGGTCGGGCGCCTCTTCGACGGGCGCCTCGGTCTCGGCCCCGGACGCGCCTCCGAGCTTCCACGCGGCGATGGCGAAGCTCACCAGGCCCACCAGGGCGATGGCCCCCGCGATGGCGACCATCTTTCCGCGCCGGTCCTGCGCGCGGGACAGGTTCTGCTCCTCCGTCATCAGGCGCCGGGACGCCTGCACCACGGCATGGTCCGTCGCCGAGGGAGGCGGCATGGCCATGTCCTCGCGCTCCCGGGGACCGGCGCGAGCCGTGGCGGCGGAGAACGGCTCGGGCAGCGGGCGCGGGGCGCGCTCGGCGGGCGGCGGGGACGGGCGGCGGGGACGGGCGGCGCGGCGGCCGGACGTGGAGACGGAGACAGACAGCTCCTCGTCCTCCTCGGGCGGGCTCGGGCTGGAGAAGTCCTCCACCACCTTGAAGCGGGGGTTGCGCCCGATGCGCGTCTGCTCCTTGCCGCCCGCTCCGCCCTGCGGCACCTGCTGCCGACGGGACTTCTGGGGCGCGGCGCCCGGCGGGGCCTCCCAGCCTGCCTCCAGGGGGCCGGCCTGTCCGGGGCCGGTGGTCTCCCCTTCTTCGACCACTACGGGAGCCAGGCGTGGCGCGGGGACCTCGGGCTCCTGCGCGTAGTCCTCCGGGCGGTACTCCTCGAAGGCGGGCGAAGCGGATTCCTGCGTCTCCGCGACAGCCTCTTCCTCGGACAGCGAGCGGCTGTACGGCGCGCGCTGGACGATGGACGCCTCGAGCTCCTCCGCGCGGAGGTCATCCATCTCCGCGCCGGAGATGGGCTCCAGGGTGAAGGGCTCCTTGAACACCGGGGGGCCGAGTGCGGCGACGCTGACCTCGTTGGGGAACAGCTCGCCGACGAAGCGGCGCACGTCGTCGATGCCGGGCATGCCGCCGCTGGCGGAGAGGAAGTTGCGCAGCGCGGCCGCGAACTCGCCGCACGCGCGGAAGCGCCGCTGGGGCGTGGGCTCGAGGGCGCGGAGGATGATGGGGTCCAACCGCCCGTTGAGGCGACGGTCCACGCGGCTGGGCGGAGGCAGCGCCTCGCTGCGGCGGGTGGACACGCCCTTGCTGCCGGGCACCACGGGCTCGCGCTGGGTGAGCAGCTCGTAGGCGATGGCCCCCAGGGAGTAGATGTCCGACTGCACGTCAGGCGTGTCTCCTCGAGTCACCTCGGGCGCGCGGTAGGTGCCACGGCCGCGGTTGCCGAAGGTGCGCTTGAGCGTGGGAACGGCCATGAGGGCGCGCAGCGCGCCGAAGTCGCAGACGGCGGGGTTGCCGTCGCGCCCCAGCAGCACGTTGCCGGGCGTGAGGGCGCCGTGGACGACGCCGGCGTCATGGGCCTGCTGCACCGCCTCCAGGAGCTGGATGACGATGTAGAGCGCCACGGCGGAAGGGAGGATGACCTCCTTGGTGTGCAGCCGCTGCAGCGCGGTGCCCAGCATGAAGCCATCCATGTCCTCACGGACGACGGCGAGCCGCTGGCGCACGACGCCGATGTCGATGACGTGGAGGATGCCGGGGTGGCGCACCGGCTGGAGCAGCCGGGTCGTCTCGGCCAGGTCCAGCGCGTAGGCCGGGTCGGAGGTCTTCGGGTGGAAGAGCTTCACCACCACCTCCACCCCGGGGAGGTGGAGCGCCTCGTACAGCTCCGCGAGCTCGCCGTTCTCGATGCGGCCCGTCAGACGGTAGGTGGCGCTCATCGCTTCTTTCGCGCCGGGCGGCGCCGGGACACGGCGGAGAACTCGAAGCCACACCAGACGCACGACTCGCCGCGTCGGCCCCTGGGCAGCTCCAGGGTACAGCCGGGGCAGCGCGGCCGCGCGCGGGCGGCGGGGGCGCGCGAGGGCTCGTCGGCCCGCCTGGGCGACGTCCGGACGGCGGAGGTCCGGACGGCGGGCGTCTGGGACGTGGCGCTCACGCGGAGCCGGGCCTCCAGGCGGCGCACCCGGTCCTCGAGCACGGCAATCCGGGCGGACAGGCGCGCATGGACGTCCTCGAGAGTGTCCGAGGACCGACGTCGGGCAGGCGAGCGCATTGCAGAGGGTGAGCGTGCCACGCCCTGTTGGAACCCGGCAAGGACAGAGCCGAAGGGGGTACGCGCGTGGTATGAGTGGGTGTTCCGTGGCTCAGACCCTTTCTCCATTCCGTCCCATCCCGGGCGGTCCCTCACCGGACCCGCTTCACGGGAGCTTCCGTTCCCCCTTCAATCGTGCGCGCGCCGAGGATGCCGCGCGGAGGGCCGAGGACCTCCTGGCCGACGAGGGGCTCACGCGGCTGTTGACGCTGCCTCGCGAGCGGCGGGACGTGGTGGCGCGGGCGCGGGAGATCTTCGTCAACCGCAACCTGCGCATGTCCAGTGTCGAGCTGATTGGCTTCGACATGGACTACACGCTGGCCATCTACCACATGCGCCGGTTGGAGCAGCTCTCGTTCGACATGACGCTGGCGAAGCTGATCAGCGAGTACGGCTATCCGCCGATGGTGGGCGGCCTGCTCTACGACCACCACTTCGTGATGCGTGGGCTGGCGGTGGACCGGCTGAACGGGAACATCCTGAAGATGGACCGGTTCGGCCACGTGGGTCGGGCGTACCACGGGCTGCGGCCGCTGAAGCCGGAGGTGTGGCGCGAGCTGTACCGCAACAAGCGCGTGCGGCTGCGCAACCCGCAGTTCGCGTGGAACGACACGCTGTTCGCGTTGCCGGAGACGTGCCTGTTCGCGGGCATCATCGAGCTGATGGAGTCGATGGGGCAGCGGGTGGACTACGGCAAGCTGTACGACGACATCCGCGAGGCCATCGACACCATCCACCGGGACAACTCGCTCAAGCGCGAGGTGCGCAAGGACCTGGGGCGCTACGTGTTCCTGGACCCGGAGCTGGGGCCGGCGTTGCACAAGCTGCGCTCGGGTGGGAAGCGGCTGTTCCTGCTGACGAACTCGGCGTGGGACTACACGGACGCGGTGATGCGGTACCTGCTGGACGGGCAGCTGGCGGAGTACCCGAGCTGGCGGAACTACTTCGACGTGGTGGTGACGGCGGCGGGCAAGCCGGGCTTCTTCTCCGAGGGCAAGCCGTTCCTGGAGCTGGACGCGTCGACGGAGGAAGGCCGCGTGATTGGCGAGGCCACCGTGTCACTGGACCGGGGCAAGGTGTACTCGGGCGGCAACCTGGCGCGGTTCGAGGAGCTGACGGGCTACCGCGGGGAGAACATCCTCTACGTCGGCGACCACATCTACGGCGACATCCTGAAGTCGAAGAAGTCGTCGCTGTGGCGCACGTGCATGGTGGTGCAGGAGATCGAAGATGAGATCACCTACACGGACTCGCGGCTGGATGAGATTGGAATCCTGTCGCAGGTGGAGGTGGTGCGCGAGCGCCTGGACGACGAGGTGAACCACCACAAGACGCTGCTGAACACGCTGGAGCGGCGGCTGGAGCGTGAGCAGTTGCCACAGGCGGACCGGCTCGCGGCGGAGGAGCTGCGCAAGCAGACCAAGTCGGAGCTCGATTTGATGCGGCGGGCGCTGAAGAACGCGAACGAGATTGCGGACACGCTGGAGGAGGACGTCGAGGAGGGCTTCAACCCGTACTGGGGCCTGCTGTTCAAGGAGGGCAACGAGAACAGCCGCTTCGGGTACCAGGTGGAGCAGTACGCGTGTCTGTACACGAGCCGCGTGTCGAACTTCCTGCACCACTCGCCCATGCAGTACTACCGCTCTCCGCGCGACAAGATGCCGCACGAGCAGGCCGGTGCGCTGTCGGCGCGGCTGTCGCCCATGGGCGGCGAGGGGCCTCCGAAGGGCGCGGGGAAGGACTGAGCGGCGGGCTCACACGGCTGTCGTCCAAACGTGGCGGACTCTTGACGCAGGAGTCCTGAAGACGAGGTGCAAGGTGCGCACGCTTTTCCCCGCTCTCCTGCAAGGAGCCGTGCGCATCATGACCCCGACGAGGTTGATGACACTCGCCGCTGTGACCCTGACTGCCTGCGTTGCCGCCCCCGCTGTCGTCTCCGCGCGGGACGGTGACTTCGACTCGGACCGCAGGCCTTCGCGGCGGCTGAACGTCCAGGTCGGTCCCCGCCCCTACTTCCTCGTCGACGACATGGACGAGAGCCCGCTCAAGCGGAAGCTCCAGCAGTGCTCCGAGGGGCCGTTCTACAAGACGGACTTCTCCATCGGCCACCGGGGCGCCCCGCTACAGTTCCCGGAGCACACGAAGGAGTCCTACGAGGCCGCGGCCCGCATGGGCGCCGGGGTCCTCGAGTGTGACGTCACCTTCACGAAGGACCGGCAGCTGGTCTGCCGGCATTCGCAATGTGACTTGCACACGACGACGAACATCCTGGTCATTCCCTCGCTGGCGGCGAAGTGCACGCAGCCGTTCCAGCCAGCAAATCCGGTGACGGGGCGTCCGGCCTCGGCGCAGTGCTGCACCAGCGACATCACGCTCGCCGAGTTCAAGCAGCTCTGCGGGAAGATGGACGCGTCCAACCCGGCGGCGACGACGGTGGCCCAGTACCTGGGGGGCACGGCGGACTGGCGCACGGACCTGTACTCCACCTGCGGCACGGTGCTTTCGCACAAGGAGAGCATCGAGCTGTTCAAGAAGCTGGGCACGAAGTTCACGCCGGAGCTGAAGGCGCCCAGCGTGCCCATGCCGTTCCAGGGTGAGTACACGCAGCAGCAGTACGCGCAGCAGATGATCGACGAGTACAAGCAGGCGCGCGTCCACCCGAGCGACGTGTGGCCGCAGTCGTTCGACCTCAACGACGTGCTGTACTGGATCCAGCACGAGCCGCGGTTCGGCAAGCAGGGCGTGTACCTGGACGGCCGCTACGAGATTCCCGGCACCATCTTCGACCCGAACAACCCGACGACGTGGGTTCCCAGCATGGATGAGCTGGTGGACTCCGGAGTGAAGATCGTCGCGCCGCCCATCTACGTGCTGCTGACGCTGGACGCGGAAGGGAAGATCGTCCCCTCGGCGTACGCGAAGGCGGCGCGGGCGGCGGGCCTGGACATCATCACCTGGTCGTTCGAGCGCGCCGGCCCGCTGAAGACGGGCGGCGGCTTCTACTTCCAGTCCGTCGCACCGGCCATCAACAACGATGGCGACATGATGGTGGCGCTCGACGTCCTCGCCCGGCACGTCGGAGTCATCGGCATCTTCAGCGACTGGCCTGGCACCGTGACGTACTACGCGAACTGCATGGGGCTGTAGTCGCGGCGCCTACCCGGTTTCAGCGACCGCTCGCTTGACAGGCAGGTTGTACTTATAATTCAATCTTCCAATCCAGTTGCGGATGGCCAGCTTGGCATCCGTACTTCTGGAGCTCACGCCTCACACCAGGAGCACAACATGCAGATCAAGACCAAGGTTCGCGGTGGTCCCCGTGGTTGCGGCCCCATCATCATCGGGCCCTATGAGGCGATTCCGTAGCACCACCCGCACCTGACCCGGTGCAGTGGATCGAATCGCCAGTGGGCGGAGCCTCCGCCTGCTGGCGATTTTCGTTTTACCCGGCCCTGACGAACTGGAAGGCCCAGTCGGCTTCAGCGCGCGGTGGATTCCGGCGCCTGGCTCCGAAGCGGATATCGAAGGCGGCCATTCCATCAGCGGACAGCTGAATCGAGGCACGGAACGGCCATTTCACCTGGTCGATGCTCCAGATGTAGCCGCTCGAGCTGAACCGGTCGTCCTCTTCGGCGCGGAGCTCCTCGAAGATGAGGCCATCGAACCAGCGTCCGTGCTGAGTCCACTCAGCGTCAGTCGTGAGGAGCTCGGCCACCCACCGCTCCAGGAAGTCCGCGAGCCTCCGCTCCGCGATCTCACGCGCGCTTGCATCGCTGCTCTCCGAGGCCACCTTCCAAGCACGTGCGGAGTCGGCGACCTGCTCCTCCAGTTTCATGCCAGTGGTCACGGGACTTGCTCCTCTTGATCGCGCTACGGAGGCGGCTCCATGCCCATGCGCTCGTACAGCGCCCGCTGGAGCGCCATCGTCAGCGGCCCGGGCTTCCCCTCCCCTACCTTCGCCCCGTTCACGGCGATCACCGGCTGCACGTCCGTGGTGGTCCCCGCCAGGAACACCTCCTGGAACCGGTCCCGCTCATCCAGGCGCACCGGCCGCTCGTGCACCGTCATGCCCAGTCCCTGCGCGAGCGAGATGACGATGTCTTGCGTCACGCCCGGCAGGATGTGCGGTCCCTTCGGGTGCGTGTGCAGCGCCCCGTCCATCACGAAGAACGCGCTCGTGGACGCGCCCTCCGTGATGACTCCGTCGCGCACCAGCAGGGCCTCGAACACACCCGCCTCGCGCGCCTGCTGCTTCGCCAGGATGTTGGGCAGCAGGTTCACCGTCTTCAAGTCGCACCGCGCCCAGCGCAGGTCCGGAAGGGTCATCGTGCTCACGCCCTCCCGCCGCTGTGTCCACGGCACCTGGAACGGCGACGCGGACAGGTAGAGCGTGGGCGGAGTCCCCGCCGGCGGAAACGCATGGTTGCGCGGCGCCGCGCCCCGCGTGAGCTGCAGGTACACCGTCGCCTGCCGGCCCGTCAGCCCGTTCGCCTCCAGCAGCTCCAGCGAGAGGTTCTTCACCAGCTCCCGGGAGAACCCCTCCGGCGTCTGCAGCTTCAGCTCTTCAATCCCCCGCTGCAGCCGGTGCCAGTGCGCTGCCTCCGCGAAGAGGCCGCTCGGGAGCGCCCGCGTCACCTCGTACACCCCGTCCCCGAAGAGGAAGCCCCGGTCCTCCACCGAGATCCGGGCCTGCTCCAGCGGAAGGAACTCCCCATTCAGATAGACGTGCATGCGTGCCTCACTCGCCCTGCCCGATTCCGTGGCGCCGCAGCACCTCGCGCACCCGGGACAGCGGAATGGCCTCCACCGTCTGCCCACTGCCCCGCACCGTGGTGGCCATGAACATCGAATTGTAGATGGCCTCCTCCGTCGCCTCCACCACCGCCTGGAACAGTGGCGACAGCGCATCGTTCCCCAGTGTCTCCCCTGTCAGCTTCTCGGCACCGAACGGCCGCCGCACCGCCGCCGCCGTGGAGAACGCGATGACGTAGTCCCCGGACCCGTTCGACGCCGAAGACCCCGTCCGCCCCAGCCCCAGCGTCGCGCGCTCCGCGAGCCTCCTGAGATTGCGGTGATCCACCGGCGCATCCGTGGCCACCACGATGATGATGGACCCGTCCCCCCGCTCCTCCACCTCTTTCTGGAACGCATAGCGCCCCAGCGCCTTCCCCACCGGCGCCCCCATCACCTGCAGCACGCCACCGAAGTTCGACTGCACCAGCACGCCCACCGTGTACCCACCCAGCTTCGGAGGCAGCACCCGCGATGACGTACCGATGCCACCCTTCCACCCGAAGGCCACCGTCCCCGTGCCCGCCCCGACGCTCCCCTCGGCCACCGGCCCCGAAGTCGCCTGTGCGAGCGCCGCCCGGACCTCCTTCTCGCCCACGGGCCGCGTGCGGATGGCGTTGAGCCGTCCATCGTTCGTCTCGCCCACCACCGGGTTGATGGAGCGCACGTCCTCCATCCCCGGTTGCTCCAGCATCCACGCGACCAGCCCGTCCGCCACGCGCCACACGCACAGCGTGCACGTGAGCAGCACGGGAGACTCCAGCTCTCCCAGCTCGTTCACCTGCGTGCTGCCCAGCAGCTTCCCGAAGCCATTGGCCACGTGGATGGCGGCCGGCACCCGCTCGCGGAACAGGTTGCCTCCGTGCGGAAGAATCGCCGTGACTCCCGTCCGCACGGACTCACCGGCCACCACCGTCGCATGCCCCACCCGCACACCGGCCACATCGGTCAGCGCATTGAGCGGCCCCGGCGCGAAGATGCCCGGAACCACCCCGAGCGCCCGCGCACGCACCCGCGTCTCCTCGGGAGTCTTCTCCACCTTCTTCTCCTTCGGGGCAGCCGCGAACACCGGCCCCACCGCCAGCAGCCCCATCAGCCCGAGCACCCTCCACCGCCGCATCCACCACCTCCTGTGAGGCACCGTCACGGCAGCGCGGGAGCGGGCCCCAGCCGCCCCCAGACCACATCCGTGAACCGCGAGCCCGGCTCCTCCGCGAGCCCGAGCTTCTTCAGGTCATCCGTGTACTTCGCCCCCTTCACCACCACCCACCGCCGCGCCACGCGCTGGCCCTCGGCCAGCGTCTCGGGCGTCAGCGGCGCGTGCTCGGCGAAGCGCCGCAGCACCTCGAACGCGGGCTGTGCCTTCTTCGGCTTCGCGAACATCGGGTCGAAGAACACCACGTCGAACGACTGCGCCGGCAACGTCTTCAGGTACTCGCGAGCATCCGCGTGCAGCACCTCGATGGGCGCCGAGTCCGCCCCCAGCTCGTAGCGCCTCAAGCCCTCCGCGGCGACCACGCCCAGCGCCAGGCTCTTCTCCAGCCCCACCACGCGCCCCGTCGGCCCCACCGCCAGCGACGCCACCAGCGCGTCCTGCGCCAACCCCAGCGTGCAGTCCAGCACCGAGTCCCCGGCCCGAAGCTCCGCCACCCGAACGAAGGCATCCGGCTCGCCTTCCCGCAGCCGCATCCGCCGCAGGTGCGCCATGCCCGCGTGGAACCCGAACGAGCCCTCCGGATCCCACAGCGTCACGCCGTCTCCGCCCACCACCAGCAGCGCCTCCACCTTCGTCCCCAGCCACGGCGCGATTCCCTCCTTCGCCCGGCGCGGCATGAAGGGCAGCCCCCAGCGGCTCGCCACGGCGCGCGCCTCACGCACCGTCGTCGCATCCACCTTCGTGCTGGTCGTCACCGCCAGGGGAACCAGGGCCATTCGCGCCGCGCATCCTGCACGACCTCGCGGCGCACCGGGCGCTTGAACGCACCGCGTCGACGCGCAGCGCAAGTCCCAGCCCACAGTCGCACACCCGACAGGCGCAGGGGGGCTTACCGAAATTTATAGGAATTCTTATCTGGCTGGCCTAAATCTGAACTTCCTTCGGACGATGGAGAATGTCCCCTTCCACCGTGCGAAGTGGCTCGCTGGAGGACCTCATGCGCAACAGAGCAGCAGGACTGGCTGTCGTCGTAATGGTCACCACTTTATTGGCGTTCGACTCGTTCGCCGCCACGTACGGAGCAACGCAGTCAGGCTCGTCCGCCATCTTCTACGTCGACACCACGTCGTGGGCGGACATCCACTACGTGAAGAACAATCAGGGGCAGCTCAACTACCGGATGGGCATCACCAACGGTCGGAACGAGCACACGGTGACGGGCCTCGTCGCGGGCGACGTCATCGACTACTCGTTCACGTACTGGGACGTCTCCTGCAACTGTGCCCGCGACACCACGTGGGCGCGTTATACGCACGGTGGCACCCCGCCCCCACCGGTAGACGCAGGCACGCCGGACGCGGGCCAACCCCCGCCGACCGATGCCGGCACGCCGCCCCCGCTGGGCACCATCGTCCCGCTCTACAACAGCGGCACGTCGCTGGAGCCCGCCACGGTGCAGAACACCGCCACCGCCATCATCACCCGCGTCGGTGACCGCGTGAGAGACCGTCACGCGCGCGAGGACGAGTACCAGGCCTACGACCACTACCTGTCGCGCTACTTCGAGAAGCGCACGCACACCGTGGAGATCGTCGACGAGGTCGCCAAGGGCGGCAACCGCATCGTCGTGAACCTCTACACCATCTACCCGTACGACAGCCCCGACTTCCGCGCGTTCTTCCGCGGCCTCAACACGGTGGCCGAGTACTTCCACAACGCCGACTTCACCACCGTCAACGACTACCACTACACCGCCAGCGTCAACTTCAACGCCAAGGAAGGCCGCGCCATCCGCGTCGGCGACCGCATGGAGATTGAAGTGGGTGTCTTCCTTCGGCAACCGGTGGAAGGCCGCTTCAACTACTACTCCACGGCGATGCTCTACATGGTGGGCTCGGGCGGCATCGTCCCGTTCGAGGTCTCCGGCGCCACCGAGGACTCGTTCCCGATGCCGGAGGCCGGGTGGCTCGGCGGCCGCACCACGCAGAACCAGCCGCTGTCCAACGAGCCTCGCAACCGCTTCCTGCAGATGGCGCTGAACATGGCCCCCGTGAATGCGCAGCCCTTCGTGGACGGCCGGCGCATCCACCACACCAACTTCGCCGACGGCAGCCACTCCGAGCCGAACAACCCCATCTTCACGGAGCAGGCGAACAAGCTCGGGCCGAACTTCGTCGCCAACTCGTGCGTGTCCTGCCACGTGCAGAACGGCCGCGGCCTGCCTCCCGCCGTCAACACCTCGCTGTCGAACTACGTGATGAAGGTGGGCAACTCCACCGGTGGCCCGGACGCGTTCCTCGGCACCCGGCTGCAGCCCCGCCGCACCAGCGGCACGCCCGAGGCGGACGTCCGCATCACGGGCTGGACGCTGACCAACGGCAACTTCGCCGACGGCACGGCGTACCAACTGCGCCGGCCGACGTACGGCTTCACCAACGTCACCCCCACGAACTACTCGGCGCGCGTCACCCCGCAGCTCATCGGCATGGGCCTGCTGGAGGCCGTGTCGGAGAGCGCCGTGGCCGCCCTGGCGGACCCGAACGACAGCAACGGGGACGGCGTCTCCGGCCGCATGCAGACCATTCGTGACCCGGAGACGGGCGAGACGCGGCTGGGCCGGTTCGGCTGGAAGGCCGGCGCGGCGAAGGTGCGGCACCAGGTCGCCGACGCGCTCCGCAACGACATCGGCGTCACCACCCCCGTCTTCCAGACGCTGGACTGCGGGCCGTCCCAGCAGGGCTGCTCGGGCAGCAGCACGGAGCTGAACGACACCGACCTGGGCAAGCTGACGCGCTACATCGCCCTGCTGGGCGTGCCGGCGCGGCGCGACCTGCGCGACGCCACGGCGCTGCGCGGTGAGACGCTGTTCAGCAACGCGGGCTGCGCGAAGTGCCACGCGGCCAGCCTGACCACGACCAGCTTCCACCCGAACGCAGAGCTGCGCGGGCAGACCATCCGCCCGTACACGGACCTGCTGCTGCACGACATGGGCTCGGGCCTGGCGGACAACCTGGGCGAGGGCATCGCCACCGGCGCCGAGTGGCGGACGCCGCCGCTGTGGGGCATCGGCCTGACGGCCGGCGTCAGCGGCGGTGAGGCGTACCTGCACGACGGCCGCGCCCGCAACCTGACCGAGGCCATCCTCTGGCACGGCGGTGAGGGCCAGGCCGCGAAGAACGCCTTCAACAGCATGAACGCGTCCGACCGCGCCGCGCTCCTGCGCTTCCTGCAGTCGCTGTAGTCGTCACCCGGGAGGGGGGCCAGGCACCGCGGCCCTCCTCCCGGCCTTCACGCCGCTCCGCCCGGCGCGGCCTCGCCCAGCCTGTCCGGCTGTCCGACAGGCTGGGACGCAGCGCCCCCGGGAGCCGCGCCACCTGGCGGCGCGCAAGGAGGGCCTTCAGCCTCGAGGCGTGTGCTCACGGCGAAGGCACGGGACGGGCGCCGGGCGACACTCCGGAGGCCTGGCGGGGCCCGTCAGTCACATGCACCCGGGAAGCCCACTTGAACCGTCAGGACGCCTCGGCGGCGGCGGCGGCGAGCTTCCGGCCGCCCTGCATCTGCGCCACCGTGACGGACTGGTTCCGGCCGTTGCGCTTCGAGTGGTAGAGGCACTGGTCGGCGAGGTCGATGAGCTGCTGCTTCTCCATCCCGTTGTCCGGGAAGGTGGCGATGCCCAGCGACATGGTGATCTTCAGCGGGCCCATCTCGGTCTGGAAGATCTCCGCCTTCACGGCCTCGCGGATGCGCTCGGAGATGGTGTACGCGCCCTTCGCGTCCGTCTCCGGCATGACGATGACGAACTCCTCGCCGCCGTAGCGGGCGACCACATCCGTGTCGCGCGCCAGCGACTTGATGATGCGCGCCACGCCCTTGAGCACCTGGTCTCCCGTGGGGTGGCCGTAGGTGTCGTTGACGCTCTTGAAGTGGTCCACGTCGGTGAGGATGACCGAGCACTTGCGCTGGTAGCGCCGCGCCTGCGCGAGAATCTCGTCCGCCTTCGTCTGGAAGGTGCGGTGGTTGAACAGGCCGGTGAGGCCGTCCGTGGTGGCCATCCGCTCCATCTGCTCGTAGAGCTGCGCGCGAAGCACGGCCTGCGCGGCCTGGATGGCGATGACCTCGATCATCCGCAGCACGTCCTGCTCGAAGGCCGCCTTCTTGCGCGAGCCCGCCACCAGGGTGCCGAGGATGCGGTCTCCCGCCACCAGCGGGAAGATCTTCAGCGCGCCCAGGCCGCGGATCTGCGTCTCGTCGTCGAAGATGATCTGCCGGTCCATCGCCTTGATGTCCCGGCCCGGCAGGGGCGCCCCGTAGCGCACCACGTTGGCCACCAGGCCGTTGTTGTCGACGAAGGTCTGCCCCTCCAGCGCCTTGCCCTGCGCCGTCACGCCCGACATCCGCACCACGCGGTGCATCCGCTTGCCGTCCACCTCGGACACCAGCGTCACCGCGCAGAAGTCCAGGCCCGCCAGGTGCCGGGTGCTCTCCAGCACCGCCACGAACACCTGGTCCGGGCTGCCCGCGCGGTTGAGCTCCTCAATCGCGCGGAAGAACCGGTCCTTCTCGTCGCGCGTCTTGCGGATGTAGCTCATCACCCGCTCCACCTCGATGGAGCGCAGCACCTCGCCGGCGATGATGGACAGCAGCTTCTCGTCCTGGTCGCTGAACGGCTCGTTCGCCATCCGGTCCGCGACCAGCACGCCGCGCACCAGGCCGCTGCCCTCGATGATGGGAACGGCGAGCAGCGCCTGCACGGACGGGCCGCCGCTCTCGTAGTGCGTCACGCCCTTGAGCCCCTGGGGCGAGTTCATCCGCACCGGCGCCCGGCGCTTCAGCACGCCGCCGATGATGCCCTCGCCCGCGTTGAAGCGCTCGCGCTGCACGCGCTCGGAGCCCGAGCGGCAGTCGTACAGCTTCAGGCTCCGGTCGTCGGACGTCAGCAGGAACGCGGCACAGGTGTGGGTGCGCAGGCCCGTCTCGGCAATCTCCAGCGCCGCCTGCACGGCGCCCTCGATCTCCTTCACCGAGGCCACCAGCCACTTCTCGTCGCTGCTCATCCCGCTGAAGCTGTCCTGCGTGCCGCTGGACACCAGGCGGAAGGTGCGCGCGCGCTCCTCCACCTCGCGGATGCGCTTCTGCACCGCGTCGCTCTCCGCCCGGCGGGCCGCGGCCATGCGCGTGGCCAGCACCAGGTGGTACAGGCCGGAGAACAGCGCCAGGAAGGCCGCGTGCGTGGCGAAGCCGGACACGTTGGGCACGGGCCCGACGAGCGTCACCAGCGCATCGAACACCAGCGCCACGCCCAGCAGCGTGAGGCCGGAGTTGCGCTGCATGAAGGCGACCAGGAACGCCATCAGGAGGTAGACGATGGGGAACAGCTCCCCGCCGCCGATGGCCACCACCACGAAGGCCGCGGCGATGAGCCCGCCGCCCAGCTCCAGGTCGTCCCGCAGGTCGATGACGGCGCCCACCGAGCCGCGCATGGCGCGGCGCCACGCGGCCACGGCGATGCCCACCAGCAGGAAGCCCACCAGGGCCGCTTCAATCCACTCCAGCGTGTGGAGCCCGCGGAAGCCTCCTCGCGCCAGGTGGATGAACGTGGCCAGGGCGGCGGCGGCGGGAATGGCCCGCACCGCGTGACGCAGCAACCTTCCGGGAGACGGAAACGAGGTCAGCGACGTCATTGGGACTCCAGGTGGAAGACGATCTCGCCCGGCTTCACGTAGCCGAGCTCCTCACGCACCGCGCGCTCGAGCGCGGCCGGGTCCTTGCGCAGCGCCTCGATCTCCAGGCGCAGGGCCTCGTTCTGCGCGGCCAGGACGCGGTTGCGCTCCGTCACCGCGTCCACGTCCTGGCGCAGCGAGAGGTAGCGACGAAAACCCTTCCCGTCCGCGACGGAGAAAAGGCTCAGCGCCATCGCCACTCCCACCGCCACCACCAGGAACTTTCGCCTCGCCATCATGAACGCCGCGAAGGTACCAGCGACCCCCTGCCCCGCAAGAAAACCGCTCCAGGCATGTAGCACCCGGTGCTCCGGGGCCGGACACACGCGTGAAGGGCCTTCAGTCCTCCGCCAGCAGCTTCTCGATGGCCTTCGCCACGTCCCCGTGGCCTTCCACGCCCTGCCACCCGGCCACGGCGCGGCCACGGCGGTCCAGGAGGATGGTGGTGGGCAGCGCGCGGATGGGGCCGAAGGCGGTCTGCCCCTGGTGCATCAGGTCATCCGCCACCAGCACCGGGTAGCGCAGCGCATAGTGGTCGGCGAAGGGCTGGAGCACCTTCGCGCCCTCCAGGTCCATGCCCACCGAGACGACCTGGAACCCTCGCGCGCCGTAGTCGCGCTGCAGCGCCTCCAGCGTGGGCATCTCCGCGATGCAGGGGAAGCACCACGTCGCGAAGAACGAGACGAGCACCACCTTGCCGGGCAGCGCCCGCGGGTCATGCCGGGTGGGCCCCACCGAGGGCAGGGACAGCGCCCGGAGGAAGGCGGGCCCGGCGTCCACCGGCCTCGTGCCGCGGCAGCCGGACAACCCCGCCACCAGCACGGCCGCGCACACCCAGGCTCGGGCCGTGGACTTCATGCCGCCGTGGTCGGAGCCGTCCCCGCGGCGCGCTGGCAGTCCTTGCACAGGCCGTACAGCTCCATCTTGTGCGACGTCACCGCGAAGCCGTGCTTGCGAGCCACCGCCTCCTGCATCGCCTCGATGCGGTCGTTCTCGAACTCGACGATGGTGCCGCAGCGCGTGCAGATGAGGTGGTCGTGGTGCTCACGGCCCGCCGCCGCCTCGTAGCGCGTCTGCCCGTCACCGAAGTTGCGCGCGTGGGCCAGGCCGCACTCGTTGAGCAGCTTCATGGTCCGGTACACCGTGGCCACCGACACCTTGGTGTCCTGCTCGCGCACCTTGTTCCACAGCTCCTCCACCGACAGGTGGCCGCCCACCGAGAAGAAGGTGTCGATGATGAGGCTGCGCTGGCGCGTGCTCTTCAGCCCGTGCTGGGCCATGTAGCGCGCGAGCACCTCGTCCTTCGACTCGTCGGTCTCGTGGCGATGGCTATGGGTCATGTGAGATCCTTGAGACGCCTCGCGGGTCCGCGGCTGCATCGAAATCCCTCGGGATGGGGCCGGGAGCGCCCGGCCGTCCGTTCCTGTTGTAACCGGTCCGCCAGGCCACCGCGACCTGCGTACGCCCCCCACCGGATACTGCCCCCCACTGAAGAAAGCCTCAGGAACAACTGTTCGTCTCCAGACGCGGGGGTCCTGATACTCCTGGAAGCCCTGACCCGCAACGCCCGACATCCGGCATCAGGGAGCGCCGGCCCTCACGCCCGTCCGCTCCCTCGGCTTGCACCCGCCGCTGGCTGTTTAGATTGGATCCGGACTGGCTCATTGACACCTGTCTGGTGCCGAAGATAGAGGCATCCGCCCTCGTAAACGAGCATTTTTCCGTTACTTTCCATGACCAGCCCCTGGCAGAGAAGACGACAGCCCGACGACGTCCCCACCCCTGTGGCGGTTGCCGTCTCGGATTTCTGCCGGCGCGCGAAGTCGCCGGCCCCCGCTCCGGAGGTCCGCGAGGCGCTTGCCCTGCTGGCCGAGGACGATGACTTCCGCGTCCGCACCCTGACGGACGCCGAGCCGGAGGCGGCCCCCCTGGGCCCCTTCGCCGTGGTGGACATCCTCAACGGTACCGCCGCCTCCCTGGCCGCCCAGCGACAGGCCTGCGGCTTCTATGACGTCGCCCGTGAGCTGGCGCACGTGAGGGAGGAGAAGACCCCGCCCCCCGCGGCCCCGGCCCCCGACGTCCCCACCTTCGCCCTCACCCCGCAGGCCGCCACGTTCGTGGACGGCGGCGACGGCAAGCCGGCGAAGAAGGGCGGCAAGGCCGCGAAGGAGGCCGCCGTCCAGGAGCGCATCGCCCCGAAGAAGCGCGCCACGACCGACGCGGACGCGGATGAGGGGACCGAAGCCCTGCCCCCTGAGGGCGCGGACGAGCCGACCTTCACCCGCCGCGACCTGCCCCGCCCCCGCGGCCGCTTCACCCGCGTGGAGGCGCCCCGCTCGCCCTTCCTGGAGCTGACGCGCCTGTCCGGCAAGGAGGTGCTGGAGGGCGCCCTGGAGGCCGCGGAGCACCGCTTCGCCCTGCTCAAGCACCTGTCGCAGCGCTTCAACGGCCCTCGCGGCGAGCTCACCCTCGTCGACGTGGAGGGCGTGCTGAAGGAGCACGGCCTGCTGGACGCGCTGGTGGAGAAGGAGCGCCGCCAGGTGCTGGGGAGCTACTCCGACCAGCGCGGGGCCTCCGGCCGCGTGGCCTGGTCCCTGGGGCTGAGCCCGCCGGAGCTGCAGCGGCTGGTGTCGGTGCTGGGCCTCACCGAGGAGGTGGAGGCCGTGCGCGAGCGCTTCCGCCGCGAGGCCCTGTCCACCCAGCACCTGACGCACCGGCTGGACCTGCTCGGCCGCGAGAAGTACCTCGCCGACCTGGGCATCCAGCGGAAGTTCACCGATGCCCTCCGCAAGGAGGTGGAGCGCCTGGTGGCCGACGAGCTGCCCGAGGCCACCGAGCTGCACGGGCTCGCCGACGCCCTGGGACGCAAGCACGGCGCGCCCACCGAGCTGGTCTTCCGCGCCTTCGAGCGACTCGGCCTGGCGGACGGGCTGCGCAAGCGACTCCTCGCCAGCGCCTCTTCTTCAACACCCTGACAAGGCACCGAGAACCATGCCCATCTACGAGTACTCCTGCCAGAGCTGTGGAAAGATCATCGACGTCCTCCAGAAGATCTCCGACCCCGCCCCCGCCGTGTGCAGCGCGTGCGGCGCGGAGAACTCCCTGTCCAAGGTCGTCAGCCGCTCCAGCTTCGTCCTGAAGGGCGGAGGCTGGTACTCCGACCTGTACAGCTCCACCAAGAAGGACGGCGGCTCGTCCTCGAGCGACTCCTCGTCCTCGAGCAGCTCCTCGTCGTCGAGCAGTACCTCGTCGAGCAGCACGGCCAGCGCGCCCAGCACTCCCGCGCCGGCCGCCGCGGCCTCCGGCGACAAGAAGTAGGACCGTCTCGCAAGCGGCGGAAAATTCGCCCGGGGCTTGAGGCCGGGACACACTCGTGTCCCGTGCCCTTCCCTCCTTCCAAGCGTCCTCCCCGCCACTGCGCGCTGTGCGGTCACCCGGAGCTGACGGACGCGCGCGGACTCGGCCGGTTCCTGCTCGTCGCGGACCCCCTTGGCCGGGGCCCCGTGTGCCCCTCCCAGCGCGGGTGCCGGGGCGGCAAGCGCGCCGAGCCCCCGCAGTCGTCGCTGACGCAGGCCTCCCGCTGAGCTAAGCAGGCCCCCTCCCGAACCGCGTGGAGGTGTGCCATGCCGCCCGTTGCGCTCCGACTCCCTTCCCTCTCCGTCTTCCTGCTGGCCGCGCTCAGCGCCGGCTGCGCCTCGTACACCCGGATGCCTCCGGAGGCCCGGACCTCGCTGAACCAGGCCTTCACCGGCCCCGAGGCGGAGCAGTACCTGCGCATCTCCAGCCACGTCACCCCCTTCTTCGGTGACGCCTCCAAGCGCCTGCTCACGCCGTACGCCCCCGAGGACGTGCGCCTCCTGGACGACACCAAGGGCAAGCCCATCAACCCCGGCGCCGTGGAGCGCATCCTCCCCGCCGGGACGAAGCTGCGAATCCTCCGGGTGGAGTTCCCCACCTCGTGGGTGGTGACCGAGCGCGTCCTCTACACTCCGCGCACCTGGCCCTGGGTGTACCTCGCCGAGGAAGGCGCGCCCCAGGGCAGCCCGCCCCTGATGCTGGTGCTGCCGCCCAACCTGGAGCGCGCGGAGGACTTCCGCTCGGAGCTGGAGAAGTACCTCGCGCCCCGGGACGTGAAGGCGCAGTTGGAGGCGCTGCCCGCCGCCGTGCGCGACGCCGTCCTCGAGAAGCGTCTGGTGGCGAACATGCCCGCGGACGCGGTGCGCATGGCCTGGGGCCCGCCGGAGACGGTGCGCCGCTCGCTGGAGGGCACGGCCAAGAACGAGGAGTGGACGTACCCGGGCGGCCGCCGCAAGGCCTTCCTCTCCGACGGCCGGCTCGTCCGCGCGGAAGAGGCCGGCAAGCCGCTGCTGCAGTAGCGACTACCGGCGGCGGCGCTTGCCCCCACCCCGGCCGCCGCCGCCACCCCCGCCGCCCGACTTGCGCGCGGCCTGGGCCTCGCCCGGCCGGGTGAGGCGCGGCAGCTCTCCGGCCATCACCGGCCAGAACTCGCCCTTGAGCAGCTCCTGCACCAGCTCCACCTGCGTCTTCACCTCGCGCTTGAAGAAGGTGGCGCCCCGGCCCACCTCGTCCAGCGAGCCGCGCGCGTCGCTGCCACCGGTGCACGGCAGCTTGAGCGCCTCGGCGGCCTCCACGGCCAGGTCGTTGGCGGTCTGCTTCACCCGGGCGTTGTAGCCCTCCACCGCGCTCAGGATGTTGAGCGAGCGGATGAAGTCCATGGCCGGGTTCTGCGAGTCCCTGTCATACGGCCGCGCCGCGACGATGGCCGCCCCCAGGGACTTCACCTTGGGCAGGCACTCGGCCGCGCTCCACGGCTTCTCCCGGTTGCTGCCCCACAGCTGCACCGGCTCCGGGGCCAGCTCCGGCTTCGGGAAGAAGCACAGGTACTGGCCGCGGTCCGTAATCAGCTCCAGCCCGACGAAGACCTTCAGCTTCGCCTGCGCACCCAGGTCGAACAGCTCGTCACAGCCGTCCTGGGTGTTCGTCTCGGTGAAGGCCACCCCGTCCAGGCCGAACATCGCGGCCCGCTCCAGCACGGCGCGAGGGTTCAGCTCGCAGCCCTTGGAGAGGTAGGAATGGGCGTGCAGGTCGATGAGCATGGGCGCCGTCCCTAACAGGCCACCCCAGGGCCTGTCGAGCGAGCAGCGCCCGCTCCACGGCTCAGGCGAACGCGTAGGACTGGAAGGTCCCCTGCTTGGCCTGCGTGTTCTTCTCCTCGTAGGTGCGGATGAGGTACCCCATCAGCATCAGCGAGGACGTGTTCTCCAGCACCCGCGACGGGTCCTTGGAGATGAGATTCGCGCTGTAGTTCAGGAAGAACTGGGCCAGCTCCTCGCCCGCTTCCTTGACGATCAGCGCGTTCAGCGCGGTGGGCTCCATCGTCCGGATCGTATTGATGAAGTCTACCGCGAGGTCCTTCTTCGTCTTCATATCCACGGGCCTGTCCCCTTCCCCAACGCCGCCTCGACTCGCGACCCCTCTGCCCCGAGCCCCCAACCACCAGGTGCGACTTGGGCAATCTAGGCACGCCCCCCGGCCTGCAAACCCCCGCAGCCGGGCGATCAACACCCAGGCTGCGGGGAAGCCGGGTTTTTGACACCTCTGGAAACCCCGTGCGATAACCCCCTATTGTTCTTAGTCAGCACCGCACAAGGAGTGGCAGGCGATGTTCACGGGCGTGAAGGTCTTCTCCGCCACCAAGGCGAAGGAGCGCGAGGAGCTGGGTGAGAACGTCACCCGTTGGCTGAAGAGCAACTCGGATCTGGAGATTGTCGACCGCGTCGTATGTCAGTCGTCGGACAACGAGTTCCACTGCTACACCCTCGTGCTCTTCTACAAGCACGGGAAGCCGCAGCAGCCGCAGCAGACCTGATTCGGAGGCTCCCGGCGGAAGGGGCGGCCTCCCCCTCCCTCCGAGCAGCCTCCTCCGACAGCCCTACTCCTGCTTCGGCAGGTACAGGGAGCTGCTGCGCGGCGGCACCACCAGCACCGTCTCGGCGCCGGCGAGCTGCATCGTGCGGCCGCTGAAGAGGTCCGCGTAGGTCGCGTCGCTGCCCGCCAGGCTGCCCTGCAGCTCCAGGACCACGGTCCGCGGCAGGTTGCTCCGATTGATGGCCACCACCGCGCCCTTCCCGTCCGGCAGGTCGCGCTGGAAGACGTACAGCTCCCGCTCCACGCGCAGGGTGCGCCGGGCCCCCGTCTGCAGCACCGGGTGGGCGAGCCGCGCCTGGCCCAGCGCCTTGACCAGCTGAAGCAGATCCTGCTCCAGCGGCGTCACCGTGGAGCCGAAGCGCATCATCCGCCGGTTGTCCGGGTCGCCCGCGCCCGGCATTCCAATCTCGTCGCCGTAGTAGACGAGCGGCACGCCCGGCTGGGTGAGCAGGAAGGTGAAGGCGAACTTCGCCTTCTCGAAGGCGGCCGGGTCCGTCACGGTGGCGGGCGGGCGGGCGTTGCTGAAGGGGTCGCCGCCTTCGCCCTCGAGCTGCTTCGCCGCCTGGGACATGAAGCGCGCCACGTCATGGTTGCCCAGGAAGGGCGAGTTGAGGGTGCCGGGCGCGTAGTAGACCTCGTTCTCCCGGACGGCCACGTCCACGCGCTCCAGGCTCTGCCCGTCCGCGAAGGCCTCGCGCAGCGGCCAGTACAGGGGGAAGTCGAACTGGCCGTTCAGCTCCCGCTCGCTGATGTAGCGGGCAATCTGGTTGCGGCCGTCGGCGCCGACGAACGTCTCGCCCACCAGGTAGAACTCGGTGCCCGTCATGGCGGTGATTTCCTGCAGCCGCCCGCGCAGGGTGCGGCCCGCCACCTGGTCCATGTGCTTCACGGCGTCCATGCGGAAGCCGTCGAAGTCCGCCGCCTCCAGCCACCACAGCGTGTCGTCGATGAACCGGTCCACCATGTCCGACGAGCGCCAGTTGAAGTCCGGCAGGTAGTTGGTGAACCGGCACGTCAGGCGCTTCTCCTCCCAGTCACAGTCCTGGGTGCCGCACACGCAGCTGCCGGAGGTGTTGAACCAGCCGTCGGCCTGGTGCTGGACCCAGTACGGGTGCTCCTGGTGGACGTGGTTGAGCACCAGGTCGGCGATGACGCGGATGCCCCGCTTGTGCGCGGCGGTGGTGAGCGCGCGCAGCTCCTCCAGCGAGCCGAAGCGGTGCTGGGTGGTGCGCGGCTGGGACGGCCAGTAGCCGTGGTAGCCGGAGTAGTACTTGCCTCCGGTGCCGATGAACCGGCCCTCGGGGTTCTGGTCCACGGGGGAGATCCACAGCGTGCGCACGCCGAGCGCGTCGAAGTAGCCCTCTTCGAGCTTCTCGGTGATGCCCGCGAAGTCTCCGCCCTGGTAGTTGGCGATGGGGTCCACGTCCGGCGTGGGCCTGTCATTGTCCGCGCGGGCGTTGCGGAAGCGGTCCGTGAAGGCGAAGTACATCAGCCCGGACTCCCAGCGGAACTTCTCCGGCTCCACCCAGAAGGGCAGGTACAGCGGCGCGGCCTCGCGGCCCGCGGAGTCCTTCGCCATCACCTTCACATGGTGCTTGCCCACGCCCAGGCCCTGCACGCCGAGGGAGAAGCGGCCGGTGGACGCGTCATACGCGTCCGGCTGCACCTCGCCGTCCAGCGTCAGCACCATCTCCTCGCGGGCCGGGCCCACCTCGTCCGTGCCGTCGTGGTAGGCGACCTGCACCTCCAGCGAGCCGTCCGGCGTCACGGAGAAGCGGCCCAGCTCCAGCACCGGCTGGCGGCAGTCCGGCACGCTCAGCCGCGAGTACTCGTCCGCGCGCACCCACCGCGTGTACGGGTTCTGGGGGTCCAGCAGCGTCTGGTCGCCCACGACGAAGCGGTAGCCGTAGTCGCGCGACTCCAGCCCCTCCAGGCGCGCCGTGTACACGCCGTCACCCCGGTCCTGCATCTTCAGCGGGCTGGACGAGAACCCGTCCCACTCGCCGCTGACGGACACGGTCCCCTGCCGCAGGGACTGCTGCGGGGCGTAGGTCAGCGTCACCTCGCATTTCCGGACGGGGATGGAGTCTTCGGAGTCACCACAGGCGGCGGCGGCCAACAGCGCCGGCAGCGTCAGGGCGCGGGGGAAGCGGAAGGGCGTCATGCGGCCACCTTTCTACGGGAGGCCCGCTCGCTTTTCCAAGCCCCCGGGCCAGAACGACTTGACTCGGTGCGTCGAAGGTCGGATTCCGCCCGTTCCGCCCTGCCTGGCTACTGCTTTTCGTAGCTCTCCATGAAGCTGAGGACCTGGCTGGCCTGGGGGTGGGTTGCCGGGGCCAGCTCCAGGAAGCGCCGGTAGTGCTTCACGCTCTCCTCCTGCTGGCCGACGCGGGCCGCCGCGGAGCCCAGCAGCAGGTGGCAATCGGCGTTCTTCGGGGCCTGGCTCACGCACTCCTGCGCCCGCTGCCGGGCCGCATGGTACTTCTTCGCCTTCAGCAGGGCCCGCACGTTGGCGATGACGGCGCTCGCCGTGTCGCCCTTCGCGGTGGGTTCAGCCGGGGGCGCTTCCTCGTCGTCCAGCGCCTGCGCGGAGCTCCGGGGCGCGGCCTGGCGGACCACCACGGGGCCCCACTCGGACAGCGGCCGTGACTTCTCGACGCGGACCCGCACCGCGCCCTCGTTGTCGGACGGCTCATCGTCGACGAAGCCGCAGGCCACCCCGCGCATCCCCTTGATGCGCACCTCGTCGCCCTGGGACAGCAGGAAGCGCCAGGCGCGCTCCGGGGCCTGCTCCTCGGGCCGCTCGTGCTGCATGCAGGCCACCGTGAGCGCCGGGCCCTGCTCGCGCCCCCGGGTGAAGGCGCCCTCGCCCACCGGCTCCAGCGTCAGGAGATACGTGTCCTGGGGCAGCAGGCCCGACAGGACGAAGGCCCGCTCCACCGAGGCCGTCATCCACTCCGGATGGACGACGATGTCCTTGGCCTTGCCCGTGCGCGAGCTCGTGGCCGTCACCTGGCGCTCGGGCAGATTGCCCTCGGTGAGGGGCGGCCCCACGGTGAAGAGCATCACCCCCGAGGCGCCGCGGAGCACCTCCAGCCGGCGGGACACGGTGCCGACCGCGGAGGCGGCGGCCACGTCCTTGCCCGTGAGGAGATAGAAGAGCGTGGGCTGGGCACTGCCACGGTCGGCGGCGGCGACCACGGTGGTCTCCTCCAGGCGCCAGTCCCCCTCCGCGTCCAGGGATGCCAGAGCGGCGCTCCCCGAGGAGACCCGGATGACGTGCTGGCGGGCCTCCAGCTGGAAGGAGTCCACGGGCCAGGTGGCCCCGACCGGAGCCGCGGGCTGCGTGGAGGGCTTCGGAGCGGCGGAGGCCTGCGTCGGCGCGGGCCGGGGGACGTGCAGGAAGGTCGGTGGCGGTCCGGAGGGCCGCGGCTCTTCCGGCGCCATCCAGTCGCTCTTGAGCCGGGTGAACGTCACGTACAGCAGGCCCAGGATGGCCAGCACGGCCACGCCGGCCACCGCCGTGGACATGCCGATGCCGTCCTGCAGCAGCCCGCCCTCCGCCTCGGGGGGCCCCTCCCCGTCCGGCGCGGCCGCGTCCTCCTCGAGCTCCGGCGTCTCTCCCGGGTCGCTCTTGTCGGTCCTCGCCGTCCGCCGCTCGCTGGACAGCTGGCGGAGCTCCACGTCCGTCGACTTCGGCATGGGCGGGGCGGTGCGCCAGACGGACAGCTCCTCCACGAAGGAGGCCGGCACGCGGGTGTCGCGCCCCTCCTCGGCCATGTCCGGGCGGAACAGCTCGCGCATCAGGTACGCCACGGACATGTCGGAGAAGCGCGGCGCGGACGTGTAGAGGAACCCGGCGAGCGCATCGCCCAGGGCGTGGGCGGACTCGAAGCGGTCCTCCTTCTTCAGCGCGAGCGCCTTCTGGAGGATGGCATCCAGGGCCTGGGGCACGTCCGGATTCACGCTGCGGGCCCGCGGCATCGGCTCGCCGCGCGTCAGCCGGTGCATCACCACGTGCGCCTGGCCCTCCAGCGGCAGCCGCCCGCAGACCATGTTGAAGAGCACCACGCCGGTGGCCCAGACGTCGGTGCGCGCATCCACCTGCTCCCCGCGGGCCTGCTCCGGCGAGAAGTAGAGGTACTTGCCCTTCACCACGCCGGGCGCGGTGTCGAAGCCGCGCAGCAAGCGGGCCTTGGCGATGCCGAAGTCGACGATCTTGACCTGGCCCTCGTAGCTGATGAGGACGTTGTCGGGAGAGATGTCGCGGTGGACGATGCCCAGCGGCGCACCGGCGTCGTCGGTGCGCGTGTGCGCGTAGTGCAGGCCCTTGCACATGGCCAGCGCGATGAAGCTGGACACGGGCGCGGGCAGGCAGGTGAAGCCGGAGCGCAGGGCGCGCTTGATGATGCGGTGGAGCGGCTGGCCGTCCACGAACTCCATGGCCAGGAAGTAGTCGCCGTCCACCTCGCCGAAGTCGAAGACCTGGGCGATGGAGCCATGGGACAGCGTGGCGGAGATGCGCGCCTCGCTGATGAACATGTTGAGGAACGCCTCGTCGTTGGCGTACTCCGGCAGCACCTTCTTGATGAGCACGGGCTTGGTGACGCCGGCGGCGCCCATCAGCCGGGCGCGCCACGTCTCCGCCATTCCTCCGCGGCCGATACGGGCCTGGAGCTCGTAACGTCCGAACTGCATGCGCGGCTCGTTTGCCATTGCGGGCGTACCGTACTGCCCCGGTGGGGTGGCTGCCGAGCCCCCTTCCGCCCTCGGACCCCGTGCTATGTTGCCCGCCGTGGCGCGCCTGGGAGATGACGACGGGGACGAGCAGGTCCGTACCGATGCCATTCCGGCCATCCGTGCCGCGCGGGTGCGCATGCGGCTGGTCGTGCTGTCGGGCACGGATGCCGGTAAGGGGTATCCACTATTGCCCGGGCGCTATCGCATCGGCTCGGAGGCCGGCTCGGACATCGTGCTGCCGGATCGCGCGGTGTCCCGGCAGCACCTCATCCTGGAGGTGAAGGATGACAGCGTGAGGGCGGTGGACCCGGGCTCGCGCAATGGCTCGTACTGCGAGGGCATGCGCTTCTCCGAGCTGGAGGTCCGGCCCGGCGCGGTGCTCACGCTGGGCACCACGGAGCTGAAGCTGGTGCCGGAGCACGAGAAGTCGCGCGCCATGCCGCTGTCCACGCGCGACACCTTCGGCGGGCTGGTGGGCACCAGCCGCCGCATGCGCGAGGTCTTCACGCTGCTGGAGCGGCTGGCGTCGGGCGAGTCGGACGTCCTCATCCAGGGCGAGACGGGCACGGGCAAGGAGCTGTGCGCGGAGGCCATCCACGCCGAGAGCCCGCGGGGCCGGGGCCCCTTCGTCATCGTCGACCTGGCGGGCATTCCCCCCGCGCTGCTGGAGAGCGAGCTGTTCGGCCACGTGAAGGGCGCCTTCACCGGCGCCAACGCGGACCGCGCGGGCGCCTTCGAGCGTGCGCATGGAGGCACCCTCTTCCTGGACGAGGTGGGGGAGCTTCCCCTGGAAGTGCAGCCGCGCCTGCTGCGGGCGCTGGAGCGGCGGCAGGTGAAGCGGGTGGGCGCCAACGACTACCGCACCGTCGACGTACGGGTGGTGGCGGCGACGCACCAGGACCTGGAGGGCGCGGTGAAGGCGGGCCGGTTCCGGGGAGACCTGTTCCACCGGCTCGCGGTGCTGCGGGTGATGCTGCCCTCGCTGCGCGAGCACCCGGAGGACATCCCCCTGCTCATCGACACCGTGCTCAGGCGCATGGGCCGGCCGCCCAGCGCGCTGTCGGACCAGACGCGCGCCCTGCTGGCCCAGTACCCGTGGCCCGGCAACGTGCGCGAGCTGCGCAACGTGGTGGACCGCGTGGTGAGCCTGGGCGAGGAGGCGCTGCCGGACATCCCGGACGTGCCCCGCCGCTCGAAGGACCTCGTCGAGGACGACGACCCCGAGAGCACGATGCCCATGGCGCTGGACCTCCCCTTCAAGGAGGCCAAGGAGCGGCTCATCGAGGGCTTCGAGCGGGACTACCTGCGCACCCTGCTGGACCGCTGCGGGGGCAACGTGTCCCGCGCCTCGCGCGAGGCCGGCATCGACCGCGTCTACCTGCGCAAGCTGCTGCGCAAGCACGGCCTGGACATGTCGCCTCCCTGAGCACGCGGCGGCCGGCACGGGGACGCGTCTTCCAGTCCGCATTCCCGTGCGACTCCGGGGATGCTGGGCCTTCGCGGGGTGGATGACCGCGTCCGCAGGAGGATGACGCCGGCTCGCACGCCGGGGCTGTGAACCTTGTGAGCCCCTCCCCCGTGCACAGCCTTCGGGAGCCGCCATGCTCCCCTCCTCTCGTCGCCCTCCGCTCACGGCCCTGTCCCTGCTCGCCGTGCTCCTGTCCCTCGGCTGCGGAGCTCGCGCCGTGGACGAGGTTCCTCCGGGCCCGGCCCCGCGAATCTGGACGCTGCGACACCTGAGGGACCAGGTGACCTCGGGGCGCGCGCTCCCGGCCGGCCCTGGCGCCTTCGCCGCCACCGCGTGGGTCACCGCGCGAGGACAGCCGCTGCCGCAGTGGTCGCCGCCCTACCACCGCCAGGCGCGGCACCAGGCGCCTGACCGGGACGGCTTCAACATCCTCCCCGCCTTCAGCGAGGGGCGGCCGGCGGCCTTCGCCGTCCTCGAGGTCTGGGAGCACGTCCCGGAGGTCTGGGTGCAGCCCTGGTACGTGCTCGTCACCCGCTACGACGCCGCGCAACCGGATGCGCACCGGCTGGAAGGCGCGCTGCCGGTGGTGGACATCGGCGAGGACAGCGTCTTCTACAGCCCCTTCTGGGAGCTCACCTACGTCGTCGTCCCCGAGGGCACGCCGCCGGACCGCTACACGCGTGCGGTGGACCTCTACTCCGCGGGGCTGCCCATGTACCGGGGCGGAGGGCTGCTCGCGCCGCTCGGCCCGCTGGACGTACCGCCCGCGGTGGCCGAGGGCGGCGGCGCCCCGCTGCGGCCCCTCTCCGGCGAAGAGGTGGGCACTCCCGCGACGGGCGAGGTGTGGCTGCGCGGCCGGCGCGTGACGTACCTGGACTTCGGCACGCGGGCCTTCACCTGGAGCACGAAGGCGGAGCGCTACGGCGTGGTGGATGAGGCGGCCCTCTACGTGTTCGCGCTCCCGGACGCGAGCGGACGTCCGGTGTCGCTGGGGCTTCCGGCGGTGCTCGGCACGGGCCCGCGTGGCTCGGTCCGCCGCGCGCGGGTGTCCGACTCCGGAGCTCCACGCTTCGGCGGGCTGACGCGTCCGCACCTCGCGCTCCTGCCCCCCGGCGCGGGCCCGTTCGTCCCGTCCGAGCTGGCGCTGCTCAAGGCGTCCCTGCGCGAGCGCGGCGTCACGGTGGTGGACGCGCACCCGACGGTGGAGCACCTGGCCGAGGCGAAGGACTACGTGCTGCGCGTGGCGCTGAATCCGGAGTGCTTCAAGGACCTGGTCGGCTTCCCCCAGGTATGCCGGTGGATGGACTCACAGGCGGCGGTGGAGGCGAACCTGGAGCCGTCCGCACTGCTGCCCCAGGACGTGCTCTTCACCTCTCCCATGCTCCAGTTCGACGGACGCAAGCTGGGGCCTTGAGCGGGCCGCGCTGTCCGCTGGTCGTCAGTGGCGAGGGGCCCCGCGTGGATTCGCGCGCCCGCGCTCTGGTACCCGTTGGCACCACACGTCGGATCCCCCGCCGAGAACGTGTCCGTGCCCACTCCCCTTCCCTTGCGTCCTCCGCCGCAGCGGCTTCCCGCGTTCGTCGTGGAGGGAGTGTGCCTCCTCGCGCTGCTGCTGGCCTGCGTGAAGCTGGGGCGCGGCGTGGAGGGCGTGCTCGACCTGGGCCTCTGGGATGAGGCGGACTACCTCCACCGCGCGTTCCTGCTGCCGGAACGCGGACTGCCGTCAGCCGAGTGGGGTCCGCTCTACTCGCTCTGGTACTTCGCGCTCTCGTGGGTGTGGCCGGATCCGGTGGACCTCTACTACGGCAACACCCGGCTGCTGCTCCTGCTCACCACGGTGGCGAGCCATGCCCTGCTGCGCAGCGTGGGCGCGCGGCCGTGGCATGCGCTGGCGGTCGCCTCCGTCTATCTGCTCTCCATGGCGCCGCACGTCCTGCCGCGCCCCACCCTGCTCGCGCTGCTCGTCATCCTCGTCGCGCTCAGCCTCGCGGCGCGGGCCCGCTCGGCGGAAGCCGCGGGGGCGGGCATCGGACTGGGGCTGCTCGTCGCGTCGTTCGCGCGCCCCGAATACTTCCTGGCCTTCCTGCTGGTGTCCGCGCTGCTGGGTGTCCTGCTCGCGCGCACCGCGTGGAAGGCGCGTGCGCGGAGGCGCGAGGTCGCGCGCACGGGGGCGGCCTATGCGCTCGGCGCGCTGGCCCTCCTGGCCCTGCTGGGCAACCCGTTCGCCGACACGACCCACCGGCGCTTCTACGCGTTCTGCCAGCACTTCGCGGACAACCACGTCCGGAGCACCGGCCTGGCGGTGAACCCGTGGGACCAGTGCGAGCAGGTCATCCGCCCGGTGTTCGGCGACGTGTCCTCGGTGGGCGCCGCGGCCCGTGCGAACCCGGGCGCGTTCCTCTCTCACCTGAGGCTCAACCTGGAGCGCTATCCCAGGGCCTCGCTGAAGCTGTTCACCGCGGGCTACGGCGGCGTGTCACCGCTGCCGGGACGCGGCCCCCTGAAGCGGGAGCACCTGGGCCACCTGCTGCTGCTCGCCGTGGCGGTGGGGCTCCCGCTGGGAGTGCTCGCCTGGAACGCGAGGCAATGGGCGACGGCCCTGCGACGGCCTCGGGTGCTCGGGCTCGTGGCGGCGGCGCTCGTGGTGCAGCTGCCGGCGCTGCTGTCCGTGGTGCTCATCCAGCCGCGTGAGCACTACCTCGTGATCCAGGGCGTCCTGGTGCTGGCCGTCCTGGCCGCGCTGGCCTCCGCCGTGGAGTCGGGTGTCGAGACGCCGCCGGCCCCGAGCCCTCCGGAGGGAGTCCTCGAGGGCCCTGGGGGTCTGATGCTTTCCGCGGTCATGGCGGGAGTGCTGGTGCTGTCGGTACCGGACCTGATGAAGCGCCAGGGCACGTCTTCCGCCTCCGCGCCGGCGGGCCGTGCGCTGCTGCACCGGGTCCAGGCCATCCGGTCGCTCGGACAGGGAGCACGCGTCGCTCCGGGAGAAAGCGTCGCCGTGCTGGACTCGCGGGGAGGCCTGGCCGTGTACCTGGGTGTGCCGTACCGTCGCGTCCCCACGTGGACGAAGCGCGCGGACGAGTCCCTGTCCACGTACCTGCGCCGCGAGCGCATCGAGGTCGTCTTCCTGAACGGCACCCTGCGTGAAGACCCTGGCTTCGCGAAGGACCCGGAGCTGGAGTCGTTCCTCTCGGAGCCCGGCGCGTTCGGCTACGCCACGAGGCGCATCCCCGGCACGGACGAGCTGCTCGCCGTCCCCGAGGCCTGGGCAGTCGAGAAGCGCCCGGCCCTCTCCCGACCTCCGCCCTCCGTGAGGGGCGGCGCTCCTCCGCCCGGGACCTGAAACTCTCCAGCCTCACTGGACGTGGTCACGAGCGGCGGGGCCGTGGCCGTTCGCTGACGGGCCGGGTCTGTTCCAGCCGAAAGCCTCGGAAAGTGAACGAGGCCTCATCTGGAGCCCACCTGCGTATGCGCCTGATTCCACAGCTGCGTCCCATGCTCATGGCCCTGCTGGCCATCACCCTGCTGCCCTTCATGGGCTGCGGTGGCGACGAGGGCAAGGTCACGCTGTTGATGACCGATGCACCGGGAGACACGTTCAAGACGGCCGTGGTGACCATCTCGGAGATCTACCTCCAGGGCGATGGTGACGACGGCGATGACGACGAGAAGGCCGGCAATGACGACAAGGGCGGCCGCGTGGTGCTGCGCTCCGAGCCCGTCACGGTGAGCCTGCTGGACCTGGCGAACAAGACGGCGGAGCTGGTGTCGGAGGCGGAGGTCCCCAACGGTGACTACTCCGAGATCCGCTTCGTCATCACCGGCGGCTACGTGGAGGTGAACAACGCGGACGGCACGACGTCCATCTTCGCCTCTTCCCGCGACTACGCGGGGCTGCCGGAGGGCGCCAAGGTGGACGGCGACCTCCACATGCCGAGCTACGGCTCTTCGGGCCTGAAGGTGAAGTTCACGGAGAAGCTGACCATCGAGGGGGAGCAGAAGGTCCTCCTGGTGGACTTCGACGTCGCGCAGAGCTTCGGCAAGGAGGCCGGCAACTCGGGCAAGTGGGTGATGCGTCCGGTCATCAAGGCGGCCGAGGTGACGGCGTCGGGCAGCATCAATGTGACGCTGACGAAGGACGCGGGCGTGTCGCTGCCGACGGTGGACGGGCATGCGGTGACGCTGGGCGACTTCCGCGCGGTGATGATCAACGAGGCGGGCAGCCGCGAGGAGCTGCCGCTGGAGGACACCAACGGTGATGGCACGTTCGAAGCGAGCTTCAAGTTCCTCATCCCCGGTGGCTTCACGGTCGAGATTGAGGCGCCGGAGGGCGTGGGCTTCACGACGACGCCGAACGGCCCGGTGGCGGTGGAGCTGGGCTCCGGCAAGAACGTGACGACGGCATTCACGCTCACCCGCGCGCAGCAGGAGTAGCGCGCAGAGCGTCTACAGGTGCAGTGGGTCGGCGCGGGGCCGACCCGGACGAGGCGTCGGGGCGTGCTCCCCGGCGCCTCGTTTTTTATCCGGACGCCGCAAAACCCCCGACATTTCCGAACAGCACCGCCCCCGAGGCGCTCCGGTCTCGCCTCACCATCTCGAGCACTCGAGCCAGGCTCCGGGACGGTCGAGCTGTCTCGCCTCCCAGCCGGGTCGGGCCGCTTCGCCGCCCCCCGGAATGAGCGTTCCTTCCAGGCTTCGAGGCCCGGACCGAGACCCGGACGGGGACGTGGACGACGGAGTCACCGCCCCGGCATCAGGCCAGGGCGCTGCACGCTCGGCCTCAGTAGACGACGAGCGGATGCGGCGGGTGGTAGCTGACGATGGTCAGCACCGGGATGCGCGGCGCCTCGTCCTCGGTATCGGCGCCACCGGAGGTGACGCGCATGCCATCGAACCGGGCGAGGATGACGTAGTCGCGGCGGGTCTCCAGGAACGGGTCCGCGCGCGACAGCCGTCCGAGCGCCTCGCGCCCGGTCTCATCCGAGACGTTGTCGTAGTGCTTCCGCGTCAGGGCGCGGTCCGTGCGCTGGCGCGAGCTCAGCGAGCCCCCGACCCGCCCCGGACCGGTGAGCTGCGTCTGCCCCCCCAGGTCGCCGGAGAAGAAGGACGAAGTCTCTGCGCGCTCGCTGTAGCCCACCGGCGTATCCGTCTCCACCGAGCCGAGGGCGTGCTCCACCAGCCACACCGTGGGGCGCTCGTCGGCCGTGCGCTGGTCCGCCACCTGGGCGCGCAGCAGCACGTAGCGACCCTTGTACGTGTCCGGCCGGTCCATGGCCGACGACAGCGAGAAGATGGGAATCCTCCGCTCCTGGAGCAGCCGCAGCTCACCCGCCACGCTGCCGCCGCGCTGGGCCACCACGCGGGCAATCAGCGACGCGCCCTCGGGCCGGACGCGCAGGTCCTCCGCCCAGGCGGTGCCCAGCAGCGCGGAGAGCTGCGTGAAGGGGGTGTGCTCGACGCACGCGCGGAGCCCGGCCCAGGCCTCCTCACGGGACTGGCCCTGGAGGCGACGCGCGGCGGCCTCGCAGAGGGCGGGATTGGGGAAGCGGGCGGCGAAGCCCTTCGGGTCCGACACCGCGCTCGGCGCGGCGGGCTCGGGCGACGAAGGCGGCGGCGGGGCGATGAGCGAGTCCCGGCGGGGAGGCTCCTCGGTCCACGTCACATGGGAGTGCGAAGCGCCGCAGCCGGCGGCGAGCGAGCCCAGCAGGGCCCAGGCGGGGAGCGACCAGGGATGACGGAACATGGGCGTGACTCCTAGAGCGAGGCGGAGCCGGAGCTGGAGGACTTGGAAGGACGCTGCTGCACCGTGGGCGACGTGCGCGTCCCGGGAGGCGGCATCGGCAGCGCGAGCGAGCACGCATCGGCGCACCGGTCGCTCAGGCACGCGAGCGTGGACGGGGCCGCCAGCTGCTGGGAGACGTCGGCGTAGCAGCGGTCTCCGGTGCCGGGGCAGCCGTTGCGCGCGGCACACTCGCAGCACGGAGAGGCCACGGTGGCCATGAACTGCACCTCCTGCAGCACGCTGGAGAGCGCGCGGTAGCAGGCGCGGGCGCCGGGAGCGAAGCGGCCCTTGTCGTCGACGACGGGCTCGTTGCCCTCCAGGCCGCACTGGTCGACCGCGGTGGTGAACCGCTTCGCGCACAGCGTGGTGAGCTTCGCGTCGGGAAGGCCGTCACGGGCGGTGCCCACGGCCTCCGCGCACAGGGCGCGCGCGGCGTCCTGGAAGAGCTTGCGGTTGGCGTCGTCCTGGTCCGCGCCGCGAGGCACGGAGGACAGGTCGGCCTCGAACACACACTCCTTGCCAGCGCGCAGGGTGTCGATGGTGCAGGCCCACGCGGTGGGAGAGTCGTCAGCGACGGGTGGAGCCGCGAGCGCCTCGGGAGGAATCGCCGGGGCATTGCCGTCCGGCGCCGAGCCGAGCAGGAGGAGGGAGACGAGGATCGCCTTCATGGACATGGCAGGTTAGGACGTTGCGCCCTCGGGCACAAACGGCCCCGCCGCGGACTGTTCCATGCTCCCCTTCCCTACCTTGGTGGGAGGGGCCTTCGTCCGCCCCACGACGATGGGCGGCTCGATGAGCTCCGGAGGCGTGGCCCGGGTGTCCTTCGGGTCGGCGACCCACTCCGGCTCGCGCACCGTCTCCCCCGGCTTCCAGGCGCGCGGCACCCGGCGGATGCCCACCGGGAAGATCCACAGCCGGCCCTCCCTGTCGACCTTGAGCCGCAGGAAGTTCTTCCAGTCGGGAATCGACAGGGAGGAGAAGGCCTCGTTGGGGTGGCAACCGAACACATTGAGGGAGATCAGCAGGTACACCCCCATCAGGGTCGGCCCGGCCAGGAAGCCACCTGCGAACAGGAACAGGCCGCTGACCACGTCCCGCCCCAGGGTGTCCGTCCCGCCCAGCACCGTCCCCGACAGCGAGGAGGCGGCCCACGCCACCAGCAGGGCCGCGATCAGGTGGGATACGCCATGGAGCGTGCCCGCCACCCGCTTCCACCACTCTCCGCGGCGGGAGTCCGCGAAGCCGACCAGCCCCAGCACGACCAGCACCGCCATCAACATGGAGCCGGTGTTCTGGAGGGCGACCTCCAGCACGGCCGCGAGCGAGCGCGGCCCGGATATGGCATTCAGGTCGGCCGCGAGCCCCCAGCCGAGCAGCAGGTAGACGACGCCCATGAACGCCCCGAACCACGGGTTGTGCCAGGCGAACCCCAGGTTGCGCCAGGTGATGCGCCGGGACACCTCGCGAGGGGGAAAGCTCTGCTTGAGCTCGTAGCCCTCTGGCCGCGAGTCCACGCGTGGCAGGTGCGTGGGATGGAGGAAGGCGCCGCCGCCGCCCGCGACGATCTTCTGCCGTCCCTCCGCATTCTCATGGCGCCGGTAGTGGTGCAGGTCCCCCGCGAGGAAGACGCTCACCTTCTTGCCGAGCACCAGCTCCTGGAGGAACTCCAGGTTGTTGTCCAGGAAGGCCCGGCCCGCGTGGGGCTTCACCTGCTGGTGGATCCACGCCGGCTCCGCGTTGCAGAGGATGACGCGCTCCCCATCGCCAATCTTCTTCGCGACGCCCTCGAAGAACTCCACCTGGGCGGCGTCCACGTCGGACTCGAGCTGCATGTCCGTGCCCAGCAGCCACCAGCCCTGCGGCAGCTTGAGCGCGAAGTAGCTGCGCCGCTGGTGCGTCCGCCAGCCATTGGACTCGCGGCCCTGGCAGAACAGGCGCAGGAAGGACACCAGGCCGTCGTACCAGTCGTGGTTGCCGGGCACGGCGAACAGGTGCGGCGGAGCGCGGCGGTGGTGCAGCGCGGCCTCGTAGGGGCGCACGGTGCGCACCTGGTACTCGTCCACGCTGGCGGTGGGGTACACCGCGTCGCCGCCGAAGACGAGCACCTCCCCTCCCCGCGTCTCGTGGGTGGCGCCGGTCGGGTCGCGCAGGGTCAGCTCCGGCTGTGTCACGGCCAGGGCCACGGCGTAGGTGCTGTCCCAGCCGTCACCCATGTCCGACACGTAGTCGAGCCACAGCTCGTCGCGCTTCCGGCCCGCCTCGTCCACGGAGAAGTCGAAGAAGAGGGGCTGCGGCGAGGCGACCGCGTCCAGCAGCCGGCGGTCGGCCTGCTGGCCGATGGTGGTGGACAGGAGCGCCTTCATGCCCGTCTTCGCCAGGACGCTCGGGTCGTACCAGGACACCATGCGCCGTCCTGGTGGAGCGGAGGGACGGCGCGCACGGTCCCTCCCCGGGACGGCAAGGACGTCAGCGGTGAGCGTCTCGGACATGGTGGCTCCTCCCAGGGTTGGAGCGTGGAGTGCCGCTCCGTGACGGAGCCATGGCCCCGGACGTCCGGCCGCCCGGCCGCGCCCCCCCCTCATGCCGGAGGTGGTGGGGCAGCTGCCCCCTCGGTCGTCATCACCGGCTCGGGAGCCAGTCCCGGCCGGGCTCGTGGCGCGTATACGTCCCACAGCGGCCCCAGGAAGAAGCGTCCGAAGCGAGCCATGGCGGACAGCCCCGCGCTTCCCCGGCGAGCCGGGTGCATGCTGGAGATGAGCTGGAGCAACTGCTCCACCCCCATCGTCAGGATGCCCGCGCCCACCACGGGGCCCCGGGCATCCGGCCCTTCATACAGCCGGCAGGACAGTCGGGTGGTGTCCTTCCACAGCCGCGCTCCGCTGTCATCGCGGATGGCCCGGGTGCCTTCGAGGTAGTGCTCGCGCCCGGCGTGGGCGAAGCGCAGGCCATAGGTCATCCGTCGCGTACGCGGGTCTTCCCGGGAGCGGAAGAGGTTGAAGCTCCCCTGCCGTACGGGGAGGTCCTGTCCGAAGGGCGCGTAGCTGAGCCGGGCCACCAGCCGCGCGGAGTGGCGCACGTCGCTCACGAACGCGTCCATGTCATCCACGCTGATGGTGAAGTGGACGGTGAGGGGCACGGCCTGGGGATGGAGGGCGCCCTCGGCGGGGTCCGTGGGGCCCAGGGCGAAGGGCCCGGTGAGCGACTCGCGGAAGGTCAGGTCGGGAGCGGGCTCCGTGGTCAGCGTCATCTCCGGAGTGAGCGGCAGTCCCTGCTCACCGCGCACGGCGAGATAGCGCCACGCATCCGAGTAGCCCATGTCGATGAGCGAGCCGGCGCTGACGCGCTCGTCGTAGAGCTCCGTGTCGAGCGGGAGCGGGCGCTCGGGCTTCACGAGGTGGACGGCGATGGGGCGGCGGTGGCCCATCACCTCTTCGCCGGCGAGGATGCGCTCGTTGAGCTCCTGCACGCGCTCGAGCTGCTCGTAGAGCGCGCCGTTGGCGCTCAGCTCCATCAGGTGGGAGTACTGCTGAAGGAGGCCGTGGCCATAGTGCGGCGTGTTGCCGATGCACCACAGCACCCAGATGACGTCGGCGCCCCGGCGCACCGCTTCCATCAGGTTGCCATCCTGGATCCACAGCGAGTCCGTGTAGAGCGTGCCATCGCGGTTCACGGGCGGCATGAGGATGGGAGGAGAGAGCCCTCCCACCACCAGGTCCAGGTCCACGCGCGTGTGGGGGATGACCTCGTTCACCTTGCGGGCGAAGTCACAGACGTTGAAGGTGCCCTCCAGGGAGGTGCTTGCGCGAATGGCGGCCGGATCCACGCCCAGGTGCGGCAGGACGCGCCGCACGAGCGCCTCGGCGTCGCCCAGCGCCTCCACATCGAGGAGATCCCGCGCCTTTCGTGGCGTCGCGTAGGAGAGCAGGTCCTTCACGGGGAGGGTCCGCCACCGGTCGCAGATCTCCCGCGGCGACAAGCCAGACAGCAGCATGGCGAGGTTGAGGATGCCGCTCGACGTGCCATCCGCGTGCTGGAAGACGACGCCCGCGTCGGCCAGGGCGCGAATCGCCCCTGCCTGCCAGGCCACGCGCATGCCTCCACCCACCAGGATGAGCGAGCGCTTCCGCCCGTCCCTGCTCTGGGCAAGCTGGGCCGGAGCGACGGGCGCGGACGGAGCGACAGGCTGTTCATGCGGAGGACTCACGACGGGCGAGCGTGCCCTGGAGCCTCTGTTCCCACGCCGTGGCTCAGCAGCCCGCGGCGAAGGGAGCGCCTCGGCCGGCCGTGCCGGCGACTCCCTCCCCGTGCGTCGAAGGAGTGCCAGGGGCAGTCGTGCGAAGGAGCGTTTCTTCTCGTGTCGTGGGATGGAGGTGGGCGCCCGTCCAGCAGTGCCCGTTTCGTCATGCCGAGGGGCGTCGCCAGCCGAGCGTCGCTCCACCCCGGCCCCCGCTCCTCGCGCATCATCCGTGCGCCGAGCGCCCCGGCGTCTCAGCATGAGGTAACCGAGCGACAGCGCACCACCGAGCAGGTTCCCCGCCGCCAGCCCCAGCGTGAGCGGCGCGAGCCGGCGAGGCGGAGCGGGAGGCACCGGTCCCCTGCCCGGCTCCTCTGACGAGACATCCGCCGAGCCCTGCGGCTCCTGAGAACGCTCGGCCCCTACGGGGATGGACGGTTCGACTGGCATGACGCGGGCCCCACGTCTCGACTCTCGACCAGGCCGTTCGCGGTGATGACTGCTTCACGGCGGGCCTGCCCCTCTCCAGCGGCTCTGCGTCAGCCAGGGGAACCTGAAACAAACGTGGGGAGCACGTGCATGGGGTGCAACCCCGGCACGCCCACCGCATCGAGGGCCAGCACGGCGCCCTGCGCTTCACAGCGCCCTTGCCCATCCGTGCTGTTCGCCCACCAGCATCCCGCGGCCATCACCGACGCTGCGCCTTCGAGCGTCGCCACCGTTGTCGCCCCGAGCCCCGCGGCCCATGATGCCCGGGTCCCGTTGTGCGCGAGGTGGACCGGTGAGCGAGCAGGACACGACCTGGAGGCCCTACGAGGACGGCGGTTCCCTCGGCTGGATGGGCTCGCAGGGCGGCACCATCGCCCGGGACGAGGACCTCGCCGGGCAGGCGCGTCTCACGTACGAGCAGGACGACTCCCGCTCCTTCCACGCCATCACCTGCTCCGTCACGGGCTGGCTCCTCCATCACCGCTTCTTCGACAACGCCGCGGACGCGCTGGCCGCCTTCGATGCCATGAAGCCCGCGGTGGAGGAGCTCCGCGCCCGGCTTCCCGAAGGAGGCCCGAAGTCCTCCGCCGACGCTCGCGCGGGAGGCCCGCTCCTGGCCGCCTTCATGGCCCGCTTCTCCTGACGCCCCGCGTCGGAGGGCCCGGGTCATCCGTGCCTCGCCGAAAGTGTCCCGGCGTTCACGTTAAGGTGCAGCCCTCCTGCACCTTTCCGTCCCAGGTTGCCTCCATGCGTCCATTCCGCTTCATGACTCCGGAGTGTCTGCGAGCGTGTGCCGTACTGCTCGCGCTGCTGTGTACACCGGCTTTCGCCCAGCCCGGGCCGAGCTCGGTCACCATCGTCGGCAGCTTCCAGTCCGAGCTCGGCTGCGCGGGTGACTGGGAGCCCGCCTGCGCCAACACCTGGCTGGAGCGCGACGCGGAAGACGGCATCTGGCGCAAGCTCTTCACCGTTCCGGCAGGTGAGCAGCGGTTCAAGGCCGCCATCAACAACTCCTGGGACGAGAACTACGGAGCGAACGCCCAGTTGGACGGGCCCGACCTCGTCTTCAGCCACACGGAGCCGGCCGGGGTGAAGTTCTATTACGACCCCGTCACGCACTGGATCACGAACTCGACGCTCACGCCCATCGCCGTGCTCGCGGGCTCGATGCAGTCCGAGCTGGGCTGCCCGGGCGACTGGGACCCGGGCTGCATGATCACGTGGCTCAAGGACATCGACGGTGACGGCACGCAGGAGCTGCGCATCCCCTCGCTTCCCGCGGGCACGTACGAGCTGAAGGTCGCCCATCACGAGAGCTGGGACGAGAACTACGGCGCGAACGGTGTTCCCGGCGGCGACAACATCGTGTTCACCGTGCCCGCGACCGACCAGGAGATCCTGTTCAGCTACAACAGCTCCACGCACCTGCTCACCATCCAGGTGGGCACGCCGGACGCCGGCCCGGGCGACCTGGATGGCGGCACGGACGCGGGCTCCGCGACGGATGCCGGTTCGGATGCGGGTCCCGGCGACATCGACGCCGGCCCGGGTGGTGGCACTGACGCGGGTCCTGGCGACATCGACGCGGGCCCGGGCGGAGGCACGGACGCAGGCCCTGGTGAGAGTGACGCGGGCCCGGGCGGAGGCACGGACGCAGGCCCTGGTGAGAGTGACGCGGGCCCGGGCGGAGGCACGGACGCAGGACCTGGCGACACTGACGCGGGCCCGGGCGGAGGCACGGACGCAGGTCCTGGCGACACGGATGCGGGCTCGGGCGGTGGCACTGACGCAGGTCCTGGCGACACAGACGCGGGCTCGGGCGGAGGCACGGACGCAGGTCCTGGCGACGCTGATGCTGGCAGCAACACCGACGCAGGCGCAGGCGATACCGATGCGGGCACCAACACGGATGCGGGCACGGGCGATGCTGACGCTGGCACCCAGGTCCCTGACGCAGGCGCGGGCAACGCGGATGCCGGCACCTCCCCGCCCCCGCCGGGTAATGACGAGGAGACCACAGGCTGCAATTGCGGCGCGAGCACTGGAGGCGGTGCGCCCCTGCTGCTCCTCGGAATGTGGATGGGCCTGAGCTTCCTCCAGGCGCGCCGACGCGCCCGCCTCCAGTCGAGAGGCTGAGCGGAAGCATCCGGAGCCTCCAGGTGCATCACCGACCTGGAGGCTCACGTCCTCAGCCCGCCTCGGAAACCTCCCCCTCCATCCCGACCTCGAGCCCTCCGTACTCCGAAGGCGCCAGCGTCAGGACCCAGCCATGTACGTGCGCCACGTGCTGGGTGATGTGGAGTCCCAGTCCCTGCCCCTGGGTGCCCCGCGTCCGAGCGGCATTGCCGCGGAACCCACGTTCCAGCAACCGCGCCCGCTCTTCCTCCGGAATGCCGGGACCATCATCGATGACGCGCAGGTGGAAGCGTCCCTGGCGCGGGCTCTCCAGGACGACCGCCACGTGGCCCTCTTCCCGGCCGTGGTGGATGCCGTTGAAGACCACGTTGCTTACGGCCTGCTCGATGAGGGTGACGTCGCCCCGCACGAACACGGGAGCCTCGGGCACGCCACTCTCCAGCGAGATGCGCCGCTGGCGGGCAATGGGCTGGTGCCGCCCGAGGACCCGGGCGATGACGGCATTCAGGTCCACTGGCGCACGCTGCACCTGCGGCTCCCCCGCTTCCAGTCGCGCCGCCGCCGCCAGGTTGTGCACGAGTGAAGCGATGTAGTGCGCCTCGCCCATCGCCGATGCCATGACCGCCGAATCGGGAGGCTCTCCTCGGCCGGTGCGCTGCTGCATCGCGGACAGGTGTCCCTGGAGCACGGTGAGCGGCGTCATCACGTCGTGCATGGTGTTGGCCAGGAAGTCCCGCAGGGCCTGCTCCCGAGCCTCCTGCTGGGAGAGCTGACTCTGAATCTCCGCACGGGCTTCCTGAAACGCGCGAGCCAGCTCCGCGACCTCGTCGTTGCCTCGCACGGAGACGGGCGCCTGGTAGCGGCTGACGGCGGAGGCGCGGACCTCACCGGTGAGCTGCCGGACGCGCCGCACCACGGGCCCCAGCGCCACCACCACGGCGAGGACCGCGAGCAGCGGCACGAGCAGCACCTCGGGAGGAGGCAGCCCATCCGTCGGTGAGCCAGGCGGGGGCACCCTCCGAGCGAGGATGAACGCGCAGGGCCCACCGTCCCAGGGCATGCGCAGCAGCAGGTCCAGCACCGGCCGGCCGTCCTGCGTCGAGCGATGGAAGACCGAGCCCTCCCCCGAGCGCACCGCCGCCAGCATCGCCTCGGTGAGGACGGGAGCCCTGGGGTTGCGGGACACGAGCTGCGAGTCATAGGGAAAGTGGAGCACGCCCGGAGGTGGCCGCCCAGGCTCGCCGCCCGGCCCCGGTCCACGGTCCTCAGGCGGCGGCCCACGGTCGCCGCGAAAGGGCGGACGGTCAGGTCCCCCAGGGGGAAACCTCCCGTCCCGCTCGGGAGGAGGCCCGCCTGGCTCACCCGGAGGCGGAGGCCGGTCCCCCCGAGGCGGAGGTCCCCGTCTCACCGTCCAGGACTCAGGGAATGCCTCGCAGCGCTCGCGCTCTCCGGCCTGCATCCTCGCGAGCGTGGACGCCTCGAGCACCTCCTCCTCGGAGCGCTGGCGCAGGGACTGCTGGAAGAAGCTCAGCCCCGCGACGACGGGCACCGTCACCGCGACCACGGTGAGCGCCAGCCGCAGCCGCAGCTTCACGAGCCATCCCCGGGAACGAGGCGGTAGCCCACGCCCCACACCGTCTCGACGCCGTGCATGGCGCCGAGCTTTCGCCGCAGCCGCGAGACATGCACGTCCAGCGTGCGCTCGGTGCCCTCGCGCTCGGGGTCCAGCACATGCTCCACCAGCCACTGCCGCGTCACCGCCTCACGGGGGCGCCGGGCGAGCGCCGCGAGCAGCGCGAACTCCACCCTGGTCAGCTCGACGGGCTGGCCCTGCACGGAGACCTCGTGTGCCTGGAGGTCGATGCGCAGCGCCCCCACCTCCACGACGGCGTCCGCCTTCTGGAGCAGGGGCCGGCGGAGGCGCGCACGCACCCGCTCGATGAGCTCCTCCGGCCAGAAGGGCTTGGTCATGTAGTCGTCGGCGCCGAGCTTCAACGCGCGCACCTTGTCGAGCGTGTCGTTGCGCGCGCTGAGGATGAGGACGGGCACCTCGGAGAAGGTCCGGAGTGCCTTGAGCATGTCCATGCCATAGGTGCCCGGCAGCATCAGGTCGAGCACGACGAGGCTCACGTCGGGCAGCCCGCCGGGCGTCAGCAGCCGGCCCTCGCGCCACCACGTGGGCTCGAAGCCCGCGCCCCGCAGGTGCTCGACGATCTGCGCGCCGAGCTGCGGATCATCCTCCACCAGCAGGATGCGCTCACCCATGTCGCTCGTCTCCTCTCCCGCTCCGGAGTGTGCCATGAGCGCCGCCGGACCTGGCTCCACCCTCGGAGAAGGGTCCGCACGCCATCATCCGGCCTCAGGGCCGGGGTCCCATGCCCCCATCGAAGCCGGGAGGCGGCGGTCCCCCCGGGCCACCCGGACCACCACCGCCGCTGCCGCCAGGAATCGAGCACTGCGCGTTGGAGAGCGACGAGCGGATGACCAGGGTCTTCCAGGCCAGCATCGCACCGTCGTCCATGCGCTCGGTCTGGAACACGTAGTCGGAGACCGCGTCGGCCGAGACGACGGTGTCGTTCTGGTTGGTCGTGTCTCGCGCGCCGCGCGTGTTGTAGAGCGGCTGGTTGCCGACGATGTCGTCGCTCAGGTCGTCCTCGAAGAACAGCTGCGACGTCACGTACTCGCTGCCGTTGACGCGAATGGTGAAGTGGATGTGGATGGTGCGGCTGCTGTACCAGCCGGGGAAGCACGTATCGAAGTCCACACGGCCGTTCGCATCCGTCGTCTGGACACCGCGGAACCACCGGGCAGCCCGGGCCGTCGCGTCGCCCGAGGTGCAGAAGTCGCTGGCATCCTCGCCCGAGTAGAGCCCCTCGGGAGCCGTGTGCCAGATGTCGACGGACGCGCCCTGGATGGGATTGCACGCCTCGTCCACCACGCGCAGCGCGAGCCGCACGGGCAGGCCGTCATGGCCCTCGCTGATGTCCTTGCGCTCGATCGTCGTCGCGTAGCAGGGCCCCAGCGTCGCGGCGCAGGTCAGGGCGCAGGGGGTGCCGGGCCCGGAGGTGAACGGGTTGGGATAGGACGAGGCCAGGGTCATCGCGGCCGTGCCGCCAGTCGCCCAGCTTCCGGTGGAGCCCGTGCCGGCATCGATCCCGGTGCCAGTGTCGCCGTCGGTCCCCTCGCCACACGCCAGGGCCAACCGGGCGAGCGGCAGGGCCGCGAGCGTCAGCCCCAGGCCGCGTAGAACGCGCCGACGCGTCAGGGGCTCCGGTGTGGTCTTCTTGGCGTCGCTGCTCATCAGGTCTTCCTCCGAGTGTCGGTGATGTCCCGCCCGGCTGGCTGGGCGGGACACTCCTTCTCGTCGAAAGACCTTAAGAAGACCGTAAGCCCTGCCGGCGGTGCCCGGCCCGGGCGTGGACGCCCGCCCGCCCGGTCTACGAACCGGGAGCGAGCTCCCTCAGCAGGTCCCCCAGCTTCTCGAGCGCGAGCCGGGCCCGCGTCTTCACGGTGCCGAGCGGGTCACCGGTCCGCTCGGCAATCTCCCGCTGGGACAGCCCCTCGAAGTAGGCCAGCTCCACCACCTCGCGCTGCTCCGGAGGGAGCTGCTTCAGCGCCGCGAGCACCCGGCCCCGGTCCTGCCCGCGCGAGGCGGCGTCATCCGGCGCGGTGGGCGTCGCGCTCACGGGAGGCGCCTGGTGCGACGCGCCCTCCACCACGCGGGACATGGTGCCCATCGCCCGCAGCCGGTCGATGGCGCGCGTCCGGGCGATGGTCGTCACCCACGTCTCCATCCCTCCGCGCGCCGGGTCGAACTCGCGTGCGCGCCGCCAGACCTCCAGGAAGGTCTCCTGCAGGACCTCCTCCGCGTCCGCGCGCGAAGGCAGCAGGCGCAGCGTGACGGCGAAGGCCCTGGCGCCACAGCGCGCGTACACCTCGCGCATCGCCGGGCCGCTGCCCAGGGCGACCTGCTGGAGCAGGGCCCTGTCAGCCGCCGGGTCGCTCGCTCGGGGGGCGGTGGGGTGGGAAGGCGCCATGGAAGTCCCGGATACCGCATCCAGCCAGGCAGATCCCAGCTTCAAGTGATGACGACCGGCAGCAACCGGGCACCCGAGCCGAAGTGCTTTTCCTGGGTGGGCACCCTCCACTCCCATCCCTAACGTTCACGAGCCAACGCGGCCAGCGCGGAAGCCGTCCGTCATCAACGCCCCCGCGATACGCCGCCCGGCTTCACCGAACCCAAGACCTATAAGGGCCGCCAGCCGATATGACCGAACGAATCGGAAGCGTGTTCATCGAGGGAGTGAGACCCGAGCTCGATGCGGGCCGCTACGCCATCAAGCGCGTCGCCGGGGAGAGCCTCACCGTCAAGGCCGATGTCTTCAAGGAAGGCCACGACGTCCTGGTCGCCGTCGTCCGCTGGCGCCAGCTCACTCCCAAGGCGCAGCAGACCGACTGGCGGGAGGTGCCCATGCGCTTCCTGGGGAACGACCTCTGGGAGGCCGACATCCCCCTCGCCCACAACGGACGCTACCAGTACACGATTGAAGCATGGCCGGATCTCTTTCGGACGTGGGTGTCCGAGCTGAAGAGGAAGGTCGACGCCGGCCGGGATGTGAAGAGCGAGCTGCTGGAGGGGGCCGCGCTGCTGGAGGGCGCAGCCGCTCGGGCCCGCGCCGCCAGCGCGGAGGATGCGCGGGTGCTGACGGAGGCCGCCGTCCGACTGCGCCAGCCGCCGGAGCCGGACCTCATCGCGGTGGCGCTGGCGCCGGAGCTGGCCACCATTGCGTCCCTGTACCCGGACCGCACCCTGGCGAAGCGCTACGACAAGGTGCTGGAGGTCTTCGCCGACCGGGAGAAGGCCCGCTTCGGCGCCTGGTACGAGTTCTTCCCCCGCTCCGCGAAGCGTGACGGCCGCACGCACGGCACCTTCAAGGACGCGGAAGGCTGGCTGCCCTACATCCAGCAGCTCGGCTTCGACGTCATCTACCTCCCGCCCATCCACCCCATCGGCCGCACCGCGCGCAAGGGGAAGAACAACAGCCTGAAGGCGGCGGCCGACGACGTGGGCAGCCCCTGGGCCATCGGCGCGTCGGAGGGCGGCCACAAGGCCATCCACCCGCAGCTCGGCACGCCGGCGGACTTCCGCCACTTCATCGAGGCAGCCCAGGCGCACGGCATCGAGGTGGCGCTGGACCTGGCCTTCCAGTGCTCGCCGGACCACCCGTACGTGAAGGAGCATCCGGAGTGGTTCCAGAAGCGGCCGGACGGCACCATCAAGACGGCGGAGAACCCGCCCAAGCGCTACGAGGACATCGTCAACTTCGACTGGATGGGCCCCGCCCGCGAGGCGCTCTGGACGGAGCTGGAGTCCGTCGTCCTGCACTGGGTGAAGGAGGGCGTGCGGACCTTCCGCGTGGACAACCCGCACACCAAGCCCATCCAGTTCTGGGAGTGGCTCATCCGCCGCGTGCAGGACGCCCACCCGGACGTCCTCTTCCTCTCGGAAGCCTTCACCCGTCCCAAGGTGATGAAGGCCCTGGGCAAGGTGGGCTTCACCCAGTCGTACACGTACTTCACCTGGCGCCTCTTCAAGGACGAGCTGCAGGACTACCTGGAGGAAATCACCCGGCCGCCGGTGTCGGACTTCTTCCGCGGCAACCTGTGGCCCAACACGCCGGACATCCTCCCGGAGCTGCTGCAGAACGCGGGGCCCGGGGCCTTCCGCCTGCGCGCGACGCTGGCCGCCACCCTCTCCTCCGCCTGGGGCATGTACTGCGGCTTCGAGCTGTGCGAGGGCCGCCCGCTGCCCGGCAAGGAGGAGTACCTCGACTCGGAGAAGTACCAGCTCGTCGCGTGGGATTTGGACCGGGCCGGCAACATCAAGGACTGGATTGCGAAGCTCAACGCCGCGCGCCGCACGCAGCCGGCGCTGCGCCAGTACGACACGCTCCAGTTCTTCGAGACGAACAACGAGCGCGTCATGTTCTACGGCAAGCGCTCGCCGGACGGCGCCAGCACGGTGCTGGTCGCGGTGAGCCTGGACCCGTACGCGCCCCAGGAGGCGCTGCTGCATGTGCCCATGGAGTGGCTGGGCGCCAAGGCGGACGAGACCTATCAGGTCCACGAGCTGATGTCGGACCAGCGCTCGCTCTGGCAGGGCCCTGACGTGCAGGTGCGCCTCACGCCCGAGCAACCCGCGGCCGTCTGGGCCGTGTACCGCTTCCGTCGCACCGAGCAGGCGTTCGACTACTACGAGTGACATCACCTGAGAGGCGTATGGAAATTGATCCCCTCTGGTACAAGAAGGCGCTCATCTACGAGCTGCACCTGCGCGCCTTCCATGACTCCAACGGCGACGGCCACGGGGACATCCCGGGCCTGATTGAGAAGCTGCCGTACCTGCAGGACCTGGGCATCGACTGTCTCTGGCTGCTGCCGCACTACCCGTCGCCGCTGCGTGACGACGGGTATGACATCGCGGACTTCTACGGCATCCATCCGGACTACGGCACGCTCGCGGACTTCCAGCGCCTGGTGGACGAGTCCCACAAGCGCGGCATCCGCATCATCACCGAGCTGGTGGTCAACCACACCAGTGACCAGCACCCCTGGTTCCAGGAGGCCCGCAGCGACCCGAAGAGCCCCAAGCGCGACTGGTACGTCTGGAGCGACACGGACGACAAGTACAAGGGCACCCGCATCATCTTCCTGGACACCGAGCGCTCCAACTGGACGTGGGACCCGGTGGCCAAGCAGTACTTCTGGCACCGCTTCTTCAGCCACCAGCCGGACCTCAACTACGACAACCCCGAAGTGCAGGAAGCCATGCTGGACATCATGCGCTTCTGGCTGAACATGGGGGTGGACGGGTTCCGCTGCGACGCCGTGCCCTACCTCTTCGAGCGCGAGGGCACCAACTGCGAGAACCTCCCGGAGACGCACGCCTTCCTCAAGCGCCTGCGGAAGACCATCGACGCCGAGTACCCGGGGAAGATGCTGCTCGCGGAAGCGAACCAGTGGCCCGCCGACGTCCGCGTCTACTTCGGCGAGGGCGACGAGTTCCACATGGGCTTCCACTTCCCGGTGATGCCCCGCCTCTTCATGGCCATCCGCAAGGAGGACCGCACGCCCATCGTCGAAATCATGGAGCAGACGCCGGAGATTCCGGACAACTGCCAGTGGGCCATCTTCCTGCGCAACCACGACGAGCTGACGCTGGAGATGGTGACGGACGAGGACCGGGACTACATGTACCGGGAGTACGCCACCGACCCGCGGATGCGCATCAACCTGGGCATCCGCCGCCGGCTCGCCCCGCTGATGGACAACGGCCGCAGGCGCATCGAGCTGATGCACAGCCTGCTGTTCACCCTGCCCGGCACGCCCGTCATGTACTACGGCGACGAGATAGGCATGGGGGACAACATCTACCTCGGCGACCGCAACGGCGTGCGCACCCCCATGCAGTGGACGGGAGACCGCAACGCGGGCTTCAGCCGGGCGGACTACGCGCGCCTGTACGCCCCCGTCATCGCCGACCCGGTGTATGGCTACCAGTCCATCAACGTGGAGGCGCAGGAGCGCGTGAAGTCCAGCCTCCTGCACTGGGTGAAGCGGATGATTCGCATCCGCCAGCGCTACCCGGTCTTCTCCCTGGGGAGCCTGCGCTTCCTGCAGACGGAGAACCGCAAGGTGCTGGCCTTCATGCGCGAGTACGAGGGGCAGACGGTGCTGGTGGTGTGCAACCTGTCGCGCTTCGCCCAGCCGGCGGTGCTCGACCTGCGCGACTGGGAGGGCAACGTCCCGGTGGAGCTCATTGGCGAGACACCCTTCCCCCGCATCAGCAACCTGCCCTATCAGCTCTCCATGGGCCCCTACATGTTCCTGTGGTTCCGGCTGGACAAGCCGGCGCCGGGAAGGAGCCTGCCGTGACGACCTTGGACCTGACGAAGCTGCCGGAGTACCTCAAGCAACAGCGTTGGTTCAGTGGCAAGGCTTGGCCCATCAAGCAGGTCTCCGTCCTGGACCACGGCACCGTCGAGCACGGGGGCTGCTCCTTCACCCTCGCCGTGGTGGAGGTCCTCTACGAGCTGGGCCACCCGGAGCGCTACCTGCTGCCGGTGAAGCCCGCCGCGGAAGGCGTGCGCGACGCGCTGGAGGACGACGAGTGCCTGCGGGGCCTCTACTCCATCCTGCGCGAGGGCGGTGGCGTGCCTTCCGCGTCCGGCCGGGTGGTGGGCGAGTGGATTGGCGGGCCGGAGGACCTGATGGCCCTTCCCTCACCGCTGCCGGTGCGGCGGCTGCTGGTGGAGCAGAGCAACACCTCGGTGGTGCTGGGCGAGAAGGTCATCCTCAAGATCATCCGCAAGCTCGAGTCGGGGGTGAACCCGGAGTACGAGGTGGGCCGCTTCCTCGCCACGAAGACGGGCTTCCGGGCCACGCCCGTGCTGCTGGGCGCGCTGCACCTGGAGGGGCCGGCGGGCGCCAACATCGCGGTGGCCCACCGCTTCGTCCCCAACGCCACGGACGGCTGGAAGTACACGCTGGAGCGGCTGCGCCAGGAGCGGGCCCTGGGCGAGCGCTTCCTGGGAGAGATGCGGGAGCTGGGCATGCGCCTGGGCGAGCTGCACAACGCCTTCGCGTCCGCGTCCGCGGAGGACCCGGCTTTCACCCCGGAGCCGCTGCTGCTCGAGGACCTGCAGCGCTGGAGCGCCTCCATCGTGGGCGAGCTGGGCGTGACGCTGGCGGATGCGGGCCGGGTGCACCCGGACCTGATGGACCGGCGCGAGGCGCTCGTCGAGCACGCGAAGCGGCTGGCCCACGTGCCGCCGTCCGGGCAGAAGATTCGCATCCACGGGGATCTGCACCTGGGCCAGGTGCTGCGGGCCAACGAGCAGTGGCTCATCTTCGACTTCGAGGGCGAGCCCTCGCGCAGCTTCACGGCGCGGCGGGAGAAGTACAGCGCGCTGCGGGACGTGGCGGGGATGATTCGCTCGTTCGACTACGCGGAGGCCACCGTGGCCCTGGAGGGCGGCGAGCCTCAAGGCCGCGTGGCTCCCAGCCGCGACGCATTCCTGGAGGGCTACCGCCAGGCGACTCGCGGGGCGTCCTTCCTGCCCTCCGACAGCACCACGTTCGAGGTGATGCTGCGGGCGTTCGAGCTGGAGAAGCTTCTCTACGAAGTGAGATATGAGCTGCAGAACCGGCCGGATTGGGTGCGAATCCCCATCCAGGCCCTCTTGCGCATGGAGGCATCCAAGTGAGGAAGCCAGCCGACAAGGCACAGGTCGACGCGGAGCTTCAGCGCGTGGTGGAGCTGAGGCATCCGGAGCCGCACTCCATCCTTGGCATCCACCCAGACGGGGACGGCGTGGTGATTCGCGCCTTCCGCCCCGACGCCGTGGCCATCCACGTGCTGCCCGAGTCGGGCGGCCGCGTGGCGATGAACCACCGGCTGGGCGGCGTCTTCGAGGCGCGCGTCAACGGCAAGGACGAGTCCTTCCCCTACCTGCTGGAGGTGGAGTACCCCGGCAAGAAGGTCTTCCGGCTGAGAGACCCCTACAGCTACCTCCCCACCCTGGGGGAGATGGACCTCTACTACGCGGGCGAGGGACGGCACGAGCGCCTCTGGGAGCGGATGGGCGCGCACCTCATCCACCACAACGGCGTGCGCGGCACGTCCTTCGCGGTGTGGGCGCCCACGGCCGCCGGCGTGTCGGTGGTGGGGGACTTCAACAACTGGGACGGCCGGCTGCATGCCATGCGGCGCATGGGCGCCTCGGGCATCTGGGAGCTCTTCGTCCCCGAGGTGGGAGACGGCGCGCGCTACAAGTTCGAGATTCGCCCCGGCCACGGGGGCACGCGAGTCCTCAAGTCAGACCCCTTCGCCTTCCGCGCGGAGGTACCGCCCGCCACCGCCTCGGTGGTGCACGACCTGGAGCGCTACTCGTGGGGTGACTCGGCGTGGCTGGAGGACCGCACGCGCAAGACGGACGTGCAGCACCAGCCCTGGAGCGTCTACGAGGTGCACCTGGGCAGCTGGCGCCGCGTGGTGGAGGACGGCGACCGGCCCATGACGTACCGCGAGCTGGCACCCGCGCTGGCCGAGTACGTGAAGTACCTGGGCTTCACGCACGTGGAGCTGCTGCCCGTCTCCGAGCATCCGTATGGGGGCTCCTGGGGCTACCAGGTGAGCGGCTACTACGCGCCCACCTCGCGCTTCGGCCACCCGGACGACTTCCGGTACCTGGTGGACTACCTGCACCAGCAGGGCATCGGCGTCCTCGTGGACTGGGTGCCCGGCCACTTCCCCCGGGACGCGCACGCGCTGGGCCAGTTCGACGGCACCTCGCTGTACGAGCACGCGGACCCACGCAAGGGCGCGCAGCCGGACTGGGGCACGCTGGTCTTCAACTTCGGCCGCAACGAGGTGCGCAACTTCCTCATCGCCAATGCGCTCTTCTGGATTGAGGAGTACCACATCGATGGCCTGCGCGTGGACGCGGTGGCCTCGATGCTCTACCTCGACTACAGCCGCAAGCAGGGCGAGTGGATTCCCAACCGCTGGGGAGGCCGGGAGAACGAAGAGGCCATCCAGTTCATGCGCGAGCTCAACGAGACGGTCCGCCGCAAGCACCCGGGCGTCGTCGTCATCGCCGAGGAGTCCACCGCCTGGCCCAAGGTGAGCGCCCCCGTCAGCGAGGGCGGCCTGGGCTTCCACTTCAAGTGGAACATGGGGTGGATGCACGACACGCTGTCCTACTTCTCCAAGGACCCCGTGTACCGGCAGTACCACCACAACCAGCTCACCTTCGGCCTGCTGTATGCCTTCAGCGAGCACTTCATGCTGCCGCTGAGCCATGACGAGGTGGTGCACGGCAAGGGCAGCCTCTATGGCCGCATGCCGGGAGACCCGTGGCAGAAGCTGGCCAACCTGCGCTCGCTCTTCGCGTGGATGTGGGCCCACCCGGGCAAGAAGCTCGTCTTCATGGGCGGCGAGTTCGGCCAGCCCGCGGAGTGGAACCACGACAAGAGCCTCGACTGGCACCTGACGCATGACCCGGGACACCAGGGCGTGCTGAAGCTGATGGCGTCGCTGAACCGCATCTACAAGGAGCTGCCGGCGCTCCACGACGCGGACAGCGAGCCGGTGGGCTTCCAGTGGCTGCAGCCGGACTCGGCGGCGGTCAACGTGCTGGCCTTCGTGCGGCGCTCGCGCCAGCCGGGGCGCCACGTGGTGTGCGTGGCCAACCTGTCGCCGACGGTGCGCGAGGGCTACCGCGTGGGCTTCCCGCTGCACGGCAGCTACGTGGAGCTCCTCAACACAGACTCCGGCGAGTACGGCGGCTCGAACCTGGGGAACATGGGACAGATCCACACGGAGCCGACCGGGTGGGACGGGCAGCCGGCCTCGGCCACCCTCACGCTGCCCCCGCTGTCCGTGCTCTGGTTCACGCCAGGCTGAGGCCCACCGCGGTGCTGGGCGTCCCCGCGCTGGCGGGGCGCCCTCCCCGCCAGCCGAGACGGCTCGGGCGCAATCGCAACCACAGACACGCAGAAAAAAGAAAACCCCCGGTACCCAGAAGGGTAACGGGGGTCTTCAAAAAGAATCCGGCAGCGACCTACTCTCCCACGCGGTTTCCCGCGGAGTACCATCGGCTCTGGAGGGCTTAACTTCCGTGTTC